>DATDBO010000093.1:0-21050 GCA_036524775.1 Solirubrobacterales bacterium | reverse complement strand
TCTCGTCGAGGCGGAGCCGGCGCCCGCACCGACCGGCGCGCCCATGGCGGAGCCCCCGAGCGAGCCGGAGGCGCCGGCCGCAGCTCCCGCGCCGCCGTCCACTCCCGCGCCGGAAACGATCGAAGCCGGGGCGGTCGAATACACGCCGCCGGCCGAACCGGCACCGGCGGCGCCGGAAGCGACGTCGGCCGGCGCCGGCAGCGCCGCGGGGGAGTTCGGCCCGTGAAAAGGCTCATGGCGCTGATCGCTCTGGCGGTGCCGGCCTTCGCAGCACCGGGCGCCTTCGCAAGCCCTCCGGCCCCGTCGGACCTGAGGGTCGTCGGCGGCGACGGCTGGCATGCGGACAACGCCTTCTCGCTCGACTGGAACAGCCCGCCCGCGACCGCTCCCGCCCTCACCCGGACTCACTACAGGGTCCGCGATCCGCAGGGCACGACGATCGCGAGCGAGGTCATCTCGAAGACCGAGGACGGGGTCGGGCCGTTGATCGTGCCCGCCGTCCCAGGCTCCTACACCGCCGAGGTCTGGTTCGAGGACGCATCGGGGGCGCAAGGCCCCGTCGCGACGGCGCAGCTGCGCTTCGACGACACCCGGCCGTCGGCGATCGAGCCCGGGCCGGTTCCGGCCTGGATCGGTCGCGTCGGCTTCCCGCTGCGAATCCGCCTCGGCCGCCCGGCCGGCCCGCCGCCACTCGCCGGGATTCGCGGCTACGCGATCTCGATCGCCGCGGCGCCGAGCGCCACGCCATGCCACGGCGGCGACCTCTGCAGCGAGGCCGAGACGACCCTGCGGGGCGGCTTCGAGGACGACGAGCTGGAGATCGCCGCGCTGCCGGAGGGGACCAGCTACCTGCACGCGGTTGCCGTCTCGGGCTCGGGGATGCGGTCGCCGGCGAGCGGCCGGGCCGAGCTGCGCGTCGACCTGACCGATCCCGTCACCCGGCTGGCCGGGGTCCCCGCCGGGTGGACGAACCGGGCCGTCTCGCTGCTCGCCCGCGCGACCGACTCCGGCGCGGGGATGACGGACTCGACCGGCCTGCCGCCCTTCACCGCGATCCGGATCGACGGCGGCGCTCCCGTCAGCGCCGCCGGCGCCACGGTCGCGACGACCGTTGTCGCCGAGGGCACCCACCGCGTCGCCTACTACGCCCGCGACGGGGCGGGCAACGTCGACGACGGGGCGTGGAGCAACGGCATCGCCAATCGGTCGCCGCGGACGGCGACGGTGCGGATCGACCGCACTCCGCCGAGCGTCGCCTTCGCCGGCTCCCAGGATCCCCGCGACCCCGAGCTGGTCCGGGCGCGGATCGAGGACGGCCTCTCGGGACCGGACCCGGTGCGCGGCGGCATCGGCGTGCGACGGGTCGGTTCGGGCGACGGCTTCCGCGCCCTGCCCACCACCGTCGGCGAGGCCGGCGAGATGCGCGCCCGCTGGGAGTCCGACTCCTATCCGGCCGGCGAGTACGAGTTCCGCGCCGTCGCCTACGACGCGGCCGGCAACGTCGCCCTCACGCGCCGGCGTCGCAACGGCTCGGCGATGGTCCTCTCCAACCCGCTCAAGGCGACGACCGCGCTCGTCGCCCGCCTCGGCGGACGGGCGGGCCCGCGGAGCGTTCCCTACGGCCGCGGCATCCGCCTCGCCGGTCGGCTGACGACGGGGATCCGCGCCCCCCTCGCCGGAATGCCGGTGCGGATCGTCGAGCGCTTCGCCCCGGGCCCGACAGTGCGGGTATCGACGGCGAGAACGGCCGCGGACGGAACCTGGTCGATCCACCTGCCCCCGGGCCCGAGCCGCGAGGTCGAGGCGACCTTTGCGGGCAGCGCGACGCTGGGACGCTCGACCTACGGCCCGCTGCGGCTTGGGGTGCGCAGCGCGGTGCGGCTAGGCGCCTCGTCAGGCCTCGCCAAGATCGGCGGGCCGCCGCTCGTCTTCCGCGGACGAATCGCCCCGGCCGAGGCGATCCCGGCCCCGGGCAAGTCGGTGCAGCTGCAGTTCCGCCTGCCCGGCTCGGCCTGGTCGGAGTTCCGCACGATCCAGACCGACCGCCAGGGGCGCTTCCGCTACGCCTACCGCTTCAGCGACGACGACAGCCGCGGCGCCCGCTTCCAGTTCCGCGCCTACGCCCCCGCGCAGGAGAACTGGCCGTACGAGCCGAGTGGCTCGCGGCCAGTTCTGGTTGAGGGCGTATGACACTGCGCAGGGAACCACGCGCGGCTTCGCGCCGTACGAAGTACTGTCGCTTCGCCGCGCGCGGCCCCCTGCTTGGTCCTACGCCCTCAATTCTCAGCGGAAGGCGGGTAGCTGGTCCGCGACTTGGCGAACGCGCTGCTCGACCCGCTGCTGCCGCTTGCGCGCCTCGCGCTCGACCCGGGTGCGGGTCTTGCGCGCTTCGGTCGCTGCCTTGCGGCGTGCGCCGGCGCCGCGGCGCTCGGTGCGCTTGACGGTGCGCCGAACCTGGGTGCCGTAGGACTTGAGCTGTTTCTGCGCCGCGCTACGGCCGCTGAACGGCTCGACCAGCTCGGCGACGCGATCGCTGACCTCGAGCACGGCGCCGACCGGAACGTCGACGGCACGCTCGGCAGCGGCGCGAGCCTGCTCGACGCGCGACGGAGCCGGGGCGGTTTTCGCTTTCGATTTGGTGCCGGCGGTTGCTTTAGTGGAGTTGCTCGACAAAGAAGATCATCCCTTCGGGGTGGGTTTTCGGGGCGAAGTCCGCGAGTGTAGCGAACATACGTTCCTGCGAACACCCGTTCTAAACCGCTCCGCCCGTCGCGTTACGGATCAGCCCTAATCCCCGTTCCCCTGCGGCGGCGGCGATCGGGTAGCGGGCGTCGAGATCGAGGCCAACCTCCGCCAGGTCGAGATCGCCGAAGGCGAGCGCCCCGCCGGCCTCGCGGACGATCAGCTGCGCGGCGGCGATGTCGACCGAGCGACAGGTCCGCAGGCTGAGCATGCCGTCGAGGCGGCCGGCGGCGACATAGGCGGCGCTGATCGCGATCGAGCCGATCACCCGCAGGCGGAAGACGCGGCCGTCGAGCGTCTGCGCGAGCGCCGGCATGCGCCCGGGCGCCGCCGCCTCGAGCCCCAGCAGCTCGAGCTTCTCGCCGTCCGGGCCGACCTCGATCGGCCGCCCGCCAAGCTTCGCGCCGTCTCCCTTGGCGGCGGCGAACTCCTCTCCGGCGCCGAAGTCGTAGACGTAGCCGAACTCGACGTCGGCCATCGAGGGTCCGGAGGCGACCGCGACGCTGAGGCTGTGCGAGGGCAGCGTGCGGCGGGCGTTGAGCGAGCCGTCGATCGGGTCGATCACGACCCGCGCCGCGCCGCCCTCGCCGAAGCCCACCTCGCCGCGCTCCTCGGAGACGGCGACGAACGAGGCGCCATCCGCCGCCAGCTGCTCCAGCTCGGCGAAGACGACGTCCTCGCAGCGCCGGTCGATGACCAGGCTGCGGTCGCCCCCCTCGCCGACCCCCTCGTACTCGGTGCGAGCCTCGATCCCCGGGGTTTCGTCGAACAGGCGACGCTGAGCGGCGACGACGCGGCGGCAGATCGCCGGCCAGTCTGCGGAGAGGACGTCCATCGCCCGCATCCTAGGGACGCGGCCCGGAGCGGCGATCCAGGTAGCGTTGGAACATGCTCGCCCTAGCCGACGCCCAGGAGCGCGCCATCGCCCATCGCGGCGGGCCGCTCCTCCTCATCGGCGAGGCGGGGACGGGCAAGACCGAGGTGATCGCGCGCCGCCTCGAGAGCCTGGTCGCGGAGGGAACGGCCTCAGAGCGAGTCCTCGTCCTCGCTTCGACCCGAGCCGGCGCACAACGCCTGCGCGGGCGGGTCGAGACGCTGCTCGATCGGCCGCTGGAGGAGCTCTGGATCGGCACCTGGGAGAAGCTCTGCGAGCGACTGCTGCGCGAGCACGCCATCGCCGCCGGCCTCGATCCCTTCTTCGACGTCCTCGGACGCGCGGAGCGCCTTGCCCTTCTGCTCGACCGGATCGACGACCTTCCCCTGCGCGACCGTGAGATCCGGGGCAACCCAGCCGGGCTGCTGGCGCGGCTGCTGGAGCAGATCGACGAGATCAAGGCGGGGGCGGATCCACCGGATCCGGAGCTGGCCGAGCTGATCGCGGCGCACGATCGCATCCTCGCCGAGGCTTGCAGCCTCGACCAGAGCGACGTCTACCTCACGCTGAGCAGGGTGCTCGACGAGCGTGTGGACATCCGGGCTGAGATCGCCCATCGCTTCGAGCACCTGATGGTCGACGAGATGGAGGACACGACTGCGGCTCAGCGGACGATTCTCTCTCTGCTGGCCGCAGAGAACCCGAATCATCTGTACGCAGTCGAGGGCGGGTCGCCGGGGGTGTCGGACTGGGTGCTGGGTTTTTCGCCAGGTGGGCGCGCGCCGCTCGAGGAGCCGGGGGAGCGAAAAACAGGACTCCGCGCCCAGTCCGACACCCCCGACACCCCGCCTGTGACAACCGTCGAGTTGACGGAGCGGTTTCGAGAGCCGGAGACGGGGTTCTGGCGGTGTGCCAATGAGCGGGCGCAGGCGCAGGCTGCGGCGCGCGAAGCCGAGCACCTGATCGCCGGGGGCACGGCCCCCGAAGAAATCTGCGTGGTGGTCGAGGGTCAGGAGCAGGGCGGACCGGTGGCGGCCGCGATGGAGGAGCGGGGCATCCCCTTTCATCTGTCGGGGCCGGCGGCGCTCTTCCAGCGACCTGAGGTGCGCGATGCAATTGCCTGGTTGCGAGTCCTTGCCGATCCCGACGACTCTGCCGCTGCGACGCGGGCGCTGACGCGTCCGCCGGTCGAGCTGCGGTCGGTTGACTTGGCGAGATTGACCACGATTGCCCGGCGCCGAAAGCTCGACTTGGTCTCGGCGTGCGAGGCGGCGCTGGAGAGCCCTCAGATCTCGCCCGAGGCGCGCGAGCGGATCCAGTCGTTCTTGAAGCTCTACGGCACCGCTTCTGCGGTGATCGAGGAGCGTCGCGCCGATGTGTTCGTGCGGCGCTTGGTCGAGGCGGTCGGCTTGCGCCGTCAGCGGTTGTTCGCCGCACAGCCCGAGGTAGCCGAGCGGTTGCTCGCACTTTCGCGCTTGGCGGAGCTTGCGGCGGCCTGGGCGCGGCGAGAGCCGAACGGATCGACTCGTGATTTCGTCCGACACCTCAGTGCCGTTGCCGACGCCGGGCTCGAGCCGGTGGGGATCGCCGAGCCCCCCGCCCGCGGGGCGGTGCAGGGATTGACGCGGAGCGCGGTCAAGGGGATGGAGTTCGAGCAGGTCTTCGTGCTGGGAATGGAGCGGGGAGGGGACGCGGAGCGAATCGGGCGACCGGCGCGGAGCGGGCTCGTCATGTCTCGGGTCGAGCGCGGCGAGGCCGGCGAGGCGCGGCCGTCGGAGGCCTACGCCGCCGCGCTGGACGCCGCGGGAGCCGAGGAGGAGACGCACGAGGAGGAGCTGTTCGGCCCCGCCGAGGGACTGCACGCCACCTACCGCAAGCTGCGCGAGGAGGTGCTGGAGGCCGCCTGGCGGGCGGGGCGGGAGCTGTCGGAGCCGCGGCTCGACACCGCCGTCGACGTCAACCGGGCGATCGCCCGATACCTCGAGCTGCTCAAGCTGGCGGCGCTCGCCCAGCGGCCCGGCGACGAGGCGACGGCGGAGGCGATCGAGGCGGTCAACGGGCTGCTGCGCCAGGTCGCCGGCCCCGAGCAGCAGGCCGAGCTCGACGCATCCCCGATCGACGCCTACCTGCTCGGCTCCGAGCGCGAGAGGGAGGGAAGGCGCAGGCTGATCGCCGCCGGCCACGAGCCCTCGCTGGAGGCCTTCCTGCCGCGCCGCGGCGACGGCGCCCTCAGCCTCTCCGCCTCCGACCTCGACCTCTACCTGACCTGTCCCTTGAAGTACAAGTTCTCGCGCGTCTTCGGCATCCCGCAGGAGCCGACGATCAACCAGCGCTTCGGCATCCTCATGCACAACGTCCTCGAACGCTTCCACAAGGAGGGCGAGGACCAGGCCGGCGAGGAGGGGCTGGAGCGGTTGATGGACCTCTTCGAGGCGGGCTGGCGGCGCTCCGGCTTCGGCTCGAGCGACGACGAGCTGCAGTTCCGCGACCGCGCGCGCGAGGCGATGCGCCTCTACTGGGAGCGCGAGCGCGAGTCGGAGGGCGAGCCGGTCTGGCTGGAGCGCAAGTTCGACATCCGCATCGGCGAGCACCACGTGCGCGGCCGCGTCGACCGCGTCGATCGCTTGCCCGGCGGCAGCCACGAGCTGATCGACTACAAGACGGGCGAGCGCAAGAGCGAGGACGACCTGGAGAGCGACCTGCAGCTGGCGCTCTACCGGCTCGCCGCGCGCGAGGCGTGGGACCTGGAGGCGAGCGCCGGGAGCTACTACTACGTGCTCGACGCGGAGAAGGTCGCGGCGCCGGTTCGGCCCGACGACGCCGAGCGGGTCGAGCGCACCGTGCTCCAGGTCGGCGAGGGCATCCTCGGCCAGGACTTCGAGCCGCGCCCCTCTCCGACCGTCTGCAGCTGGTGCGACTACCGCCTGATCTGCCCCGCGGCGGAGAGCTGAGCGGGCACGCGGAGGGCCGCGCCTAGTTCGACTCGCCGCGGCGCTGCTGGAGGAACTGCTGGAACTCGCGCGCGATCGTGTCGGCCGAGGGCAGGTCGCCACCGTCCTCGCCGAGCTGCTCGACCTGCTCGGCCTCGATCCGCTCGACCAGCTCGGCGATCTCCGGGTTGGCGGCGACGGCGCGGCCGATCTGCTCTTCGTAGCCGGCGGTTTCCTCCTCCAGCTCGGTCGCGTCGACGGCGATCCCGGTCAGGCCCTCGAGCCGGCGCAGCAGCGCCAGCGCCGCCTTCGGGTTGGGCACCGCGGCGACGTAGTGGGGTACCGCGGCCCAGAGCGAGGCAGAGGTCATGCCGACCTGACGGCAGCAGTCGTGGACGACGCCGACGATCCCGGTCGGGCCCTCGTAGCTGGAGCGCTGCAGGTCGAGCTCCTCGACCAGCTGCTCGTCGGAGGCGAGGCCGGTGATCGGCACCGGCAAGGTGTGCGAAACCTCCGCGACCAACGCCCCGAGGGTCACGACCATGTCCACGCCGAGCGTGTCGGCGACCGTCGCCAACGTCTCCGAGAAGGTGCGCCAGCGCAGGTTCGGCTCGGTGCCGTCGAAGAGGACGAGGTCGTGCTCGGCGCCGGGGATGCGGATCGCGATCAGGTCGTTCTGCGGCCAGTCGATGCGGCGGGTCTGGCCTTCGGAGAGGACGATCGTCGGTCGCGTCGCCTGGAAGTCGAAGTAGTCCTCGGGGTCGAGCTCGGCGATCGTCTCGGCGTCGAAGGACTCGGCGACCGCGCCCAGGGCGGTCGAGGCGGCCCCGGCGGCGTCGTTCCAGCCGCGGAAGGCGCAGACCAAGACGGGCGAGCGCAGCGACGGCACGTCGCCGTGCCACTTGAGCGATGAATCCACCTGTTGAGCGTAGCGCTCCGGCTCATGCCTCCTGCGAGAGCGCACGCCGCACCAGGCCGTACGCGACATAGAGGGCGAGGGCGGCGAAGGACAGCTCGAGGGCGCGCTGGGAGAGCTCGTTGGCGACGACGACGCCGATCAGCACGCCGAGCGGCGAGAGCACGCCGATGACGAGCGCGTCGCGCAGCTCGAGGTTGCCGTAGGCGTTCTGGCGCCAGGCGCCGACCAGGGCGACGACGACGATCATCAGCAGCGAGGTCGACTCCGCCTCGACCTGGGTGAGGCCGAGGAAGATCGTCAGCGCCGGGACGAAGAGGACGCCGCCGCCGACGCCGACCAGGCCCCCGGCGAGGCCCCCGGCGAGGGCGATCAGCACGGCGAGCAGCTCATCCATCCCGGCTCCCCTCGCTCATGGCACGATCAGCTCGATCGCGACGGCGACGAGCAGGGCGGCGAAGAGGAGCGAGACCGCCCGCTGGGGGATGCGCTGCTGGATCGCGGTGCCGACGACGACGCCCGCGATCGCCGGGATCGAGAGCAGCAGGCCGGTGGCGACGTGGACGTTGCCGTAGAGGCCGCCCTGGGCGAGCGCGCCGAGCAGGCCGATGACGACGATCGCCGCCAGGCTCGTGCCGGTCGCCAACCGCTCGCCGTAGCCGAACCAGAAGATCAGCAGGGGAACGATCACGGTGCCGCCGCCGACCCCGAAGAGGCCGCTGAAGACCCCCGCCAGGGTGCCGATCGCGGCGAGCTTCAGCATGCGCTCGCGGGGCTCGGTGACCATCGCGCGATACTAAGCGCCGTGTCTCCCGAATCCGGCAGAGGGGAGGGCGGGGCGGGGCTCGGACCGCTGGCGCGCCTGCGGGACGACCCCTCCCGCGCGGCGATCCTCACCGACGTCGACGGGACCCTCGCCCCGATCGTCGCCCGTCCCGAGGAAGCGGCGGTGCCGGCGCGAGCGAGCGAGCTGCTCGCGCGGCTGAGCGAGCGCTACGGCCTCGTCGGCTGCATCTCCGGCCGCCGGGCCGAGGAGGCCCGGCGCCTCGTCGGGGTGGAGGGGATCGCCTACGCCGGCAACCACGGGCTGGAGCTGCTGCTGCCGGGGGACCGGGCGCCCCGCTTCGATCCCTCCCTGGAGGGTCGCGAGGGCGACGCGGCGGCGTTCGTCGCCGCGCTCGGCGCCGGGGCGCCGGCCGCCGCCGGCCTGCGGGTGGAGGACAAGGGGCCGATCCAGGCGCTGCACTGGCGCGGTGCCGAGGACGAGCGGGCGGCCGAGGCCCGCGCGCACGAGATCGGCGCCGACGCGGGTCGGGCGGGCCTGGAGCTGCGCTGGGGGCGCAAGGTGCTCGAGCTGCGCCCCCCCGGGGGCGGCGGCAAGGACGCGGCGGTCGCCGCGCTGCTGGCTGCCGACGGGGTCACCGCCGCGACCTACGCCGGCGACGACCGCACCGACCTCGACGCCTTCCGGCGCCTGCGCGAGCTGAGCGAGAGCGGCGAGCTGGAGGCCGCCGTCTGTGTCGGCGTCCTCTCCGAGGAGGGCCCGCCCGAGCTGGCGGAGGAGGCGGACATGACCGTCGAGGATCCCGCGGGCTGGCTGGCGCTGTTGGAAGCGCTGGCGGAGTAGAAACCGCCCGATGCCCTACACCGACCTGCTGCGGACCACCGTCTTCCTCAGCGGCGCCGAGGCGACCGCGCTGGGGGCGATAACGGCGCTGGCCGCGGGTCGCGACGGGGACACGACGGCGGCGATCGTCGCCGCAGCGTGGTGGACGATCGCGCTCGTCCTCGGCCTCTGGCTCGGCCGGCCGGCCCGCGCCGCCGACGGCGTCCGCGACGCCCTCGCCCGGGCCCGCACCGCCACCGCGCTGCCCGACGACTCGCCGAGCCGCGTCGCCGCCGCTCGCCTCTGGCCGATCGGCCTGACCGCCCTGATCGCCGGCGTCCTCGGCGCGATCTACCCCGGCGTCGCCGCGATCGGCGCCGGCTACGCCCTGCTCGTCTCGCTGGCGATGCGCACCCGCGAGGCCGCGGTCCTCGGCATCGAGCACCGCGACGGCGTCAAGTTCTACGTCGTCCCCAACTCCGCCCTGCGCCCGATCGAGCTGGTGCGCACCCCCGGCCTGCGCAGCGACCGCCTGCGCCCCTAGACGCGCCCGCGCTTCTCAGGCCGCCCCGCAGGCGCCGCAGTGCTCGGTGCCGACCCGCCGCGGCTGATGGCAGGTAGAGCACTCTCCCACCACCCGACGCCCGCAGCCCTCGCAGCTGGCGTTGTCGTGAACCGGGAAACCGCAGAAGGGGCATTCGCGCCGGCGCACGCGGCGCAAGGGGATTCTCTTCGCTATGTACCGCTGAAGGGCAACGAATGCCGCCAACGTCATTGCCGCGCCTGCCAGCGAGAGGGCGAGCAATCCCAGGTCGTCGACCTCGAGGTAATCGGTCGTGTAGTCGACGGCCATCACCAGCGCCAGCGCCGCGGCGGCGCCGATCTCGGCCAGCGCCACCGGCAGATAGCGAGAGCGTCGGCGGCGCATCCTGCTCAACAGCCAGTAGCCGGCGCCGAGCATCAGTAGGACCAGGGCGAGGCGCAGGCCGAACACGAGTCGGTCGTGAGCACGGCGTTCGTCGTTGAACTGCCGGGCCGCCTCGCGCTGGGCAAGAAAGAGCTTCCTCTCCACGACCCTGGCCGGGCCGCTCGTCCCGACCACCCGCAGATCGGCCTCGCGCGCGTCCCGTCGAGCCGCCGCGTAGTCGCGTCGGGCCTCCCCGTATTCCGAGCTCAACCCACTCGACGAGGTACCGGCGTCGAGCGCGGTGCGGAACGCCTCGCGCTTCAGCTCCAGGTCCTCGCGGGCTTTCTCGACCGCCCGCTCGGCCCGGCGAGCCTGGGAGCCGGCGACGTTGTTCCTGCGGATCGCGGCGCGCTCGGCGTCGCTGCCGAAGCCGCCGTAACGCTGCAACCGCTCCGTCCCCGAGACGGGCTGATCCACCTGATCGAGCTTGAAGTACGCCCATATCCCGCCGATCAGGATGAATACGGCGAGCACCACAGCCAGCGCCTTCTCCGCTCGCGTGATCTCGACCTGGTCCGGTTCCGCCCTGACAGTCATTCGCGCTCCTTCGTTCGGGGTCTCAGCTCGACGATCAGCTCGCAGTCGAGTGCGTTGGCGATCCGCTTCAGGGTGTCGATGCGGGGAGGTCGCCGCCCGCGCTCGATCCTCGCGATCGCCGATTGCGTCGTTCCGCAAAGCTCGGCCAGCTCGCGCTGGGAGAGATCCCAGGCACGGCGATGGTCGGCCACCCCGGCGGCGATCAGGGCGAACAACTCACTCGCCTCATCCGCTGCTCCGCCGCCGATTCGCTTCATAGCAATCTCGCTATGTATAGCACGTTTGCGATCACACGAACTGGCTTCGATCTCGCGTTCAGCGCTGCCGCAGCAACCGCTTGAACTCGCGCCAGCCGCGCGTGTTGGCGACGTCGCCGGCGGTCAGCCAGGCGCGCCGGGCGGTGGCCACCGCGTAGGCCATGTTGCCCAGCGTGTCGACGCCGTGGGCGTCGGTGTTGAGGACGATCCTCGCGCCGGCTTCCCTGGCCAGCCGGGCGTGGTGCTCGCTCAGGTCGCGCCGGTTGGGGTTGCCGTTGATCTCCAGCATCGTGCCCGTGCGCACCGCCGCCTCGACGACCGCCTCGACGTCGATCCCGTAGGGCTCGCGGCGGCCGATCAGCCGACCGGTGAGGTGGCCGATGCAGTCGACGTGCGGGTTCTCGATCGCGGTGAGGACGCGCTCGGTCATCGCCTCCTCGCCGACCGCGAAGGAGGTGTGGACGCTGGCGACGACCCAGTCGAGCGCCTCGACCAGGTCGTCGGGGTAGTCGAGCGCACCGTCGAGGCCGATGTTGATCTCCGAGCCGGCGAGCAGGCGGAAGCCGCGTTTGCCCTTGTTCCACTCGCGGACCTCCTCGATCCGCTGCCAGAGCTGCTCGTCGGTGACGTGGTCGCCGAAGCCGTGGGTGGCGGAGTGGTCGGTGATCGCCATGTAGGCGTAGCCGCGCTCGCGCGCCACCGCCGCCATCTCCTCCAGCGTGTTGCGGCCGTCGGAGAGCGTGGTGTGCGAGTGCAGGTCGCCGCGGATGTCCTCGACCGCGACCAGCTCCGGCAGCTCGCCCTCGCGCGCCGCCTTCAGCTCGCCACGCCCCTCGCGCAGCTCGGGTTCGATGTAGGCGTAGCCGAGTCGGTCGTAGACCTCCTCCTCGGTCGCGCAGAGCGTGGCATCGCCGCTCTCGGTGTCGGCGATGCCGTGCTCGGAGACCGAGAGCCCGCGCGCGACCGCCGCTTCGCGCAGCTGCACGTTGTGGGCCTGCGAGCCGGTGAAGTGCTGCAGCAGGTTGCCGAAGGCCTCCGGCGCGACGATCCGCAGGTCGACCGAGATGCCGTTGTGGGTCTGGGCGCGGACGCCGTTCGGGCCCGGGTTGCCGGCCGCGGCGATCAGCGCGTGCCCGGCGAGGTGCTCGGCCAGCTCGGCGGGCCGCTCGGCGGTCGCGATCAGGTCGATGTCCTTGCAGGTCTCGGCCCAGCGCCGCACCGAGCCGGCGACCTCGACCAGGTTGGCCGCCGGGTGCTCGCGCAGCGCCGCGGCCAGCTCCTCGGCAATCGGCCGCACCGCCGAGAGCAGCAGCCGACCCGGTCCCTCGCCCCGCTCGCCCAGCCGCTCCAGCGCCGCCAGCACGTTCTCCTCCGCCTTCGGGCCGAGCCCCTTGACGTCGCGCACCTCTTCCGCCTCCGCCGCCACCTTGAGGTCCTCCAGCGAGGCGACGCCGAGCTCGTCGAAGAGCAGCTTCGCGGTTTTCGCCCCCACGCCGGGGACGCGCGTCACCTCGATCAGGGTCGGCGGGAACTTCGCCTTCAGCTTCACGGCGGCGGGGATCTCGCCGGTCTCGAGCAGGGCGTCGACCTTCTCCGCCAGCGTCTTGCCGACGCCGGGGAGCTCGGTCGCCCGCCCCTGCGCCGCCAGCTCGGCGACCGAGAGCGGCGTCTCGCGGATCGCCTTGGCGGCCGTCGAGTAGGCCAGCACCCTGTATTTGACCGCGCCGTCGAGCTCGTAGAGGACGCCTAGCTCTTCGAGGGCGGCGGCGATCTCCGCGTTCGTCATAAGCTGCAAGCTAGCCTCATCGCACCTCGCTATACTTTCTGAAGTATTGAGCGCTGAACCTCGACTCGCAGGAGACCGATACCCGTGACCGGCAAGCTCACCGACGTGACCGACGCCACCTTCAAAGCCGACGTGCTCGAGGCCGAGGGCCCCGTGCTGGTCGACTTCTGGGCCCCCTGGTGCGGCCCCTGCCGCGTCGTCCACCCGGTCCTCGAGGAGATCGACGCCGAGCGCGAGGACCTGAAGATCCTCAGCCTCAACGTCGACGAGAACCAGCAGACCGCGGCCCAGTACGAAGTGCTCTCGATCCCGACCCTGCTCCTCTTCAAGGACGGGGCGATCGCGAAGAAAGTGGTCGGGGCGATGCCGAAGCGCAAGCTCGAGGCCGAGCTGGAGCCGGCGCTCGCCTAGGGCGCCGCTCCCCGAACGCAAGCAGCCGGCGCGATGCCCTTCGTCCACGTCCACTGGTTCGAGGGGCGCAGCGACGAGCAGAAGGCCGAGATCGCCAAGCGGATCGAAGCGGCGCTGGTCGAGGTGGCCGGAGCCGCCCCCGAGCACTGCTGGGTGAAGTTCTCCGACTCGAAGAAGACCGACTTCATCGTCGGCGAGCCTAAGTCCGACTGAGTGCGATGCGCAGCTCGCGGCCGTCGAGGGTGGCGGTGAGGCCGGCGTCGGCGTCGTAGGCGACGGCGGTGGCGAGAACCTCTCCGGCGACGTAGGGCTGGTGCTCGCGGGCGGCGGCGAGCAGCTCCTCGTCGCCGCCGAGGCTGAGCTCGATCCGGTCGGTGATCTCGAGGCCGGCCTCTTTGCGGGCGTTCTGGACGGCGTGGACGATCTCGCGGGCGAGGCCCTCGCGGCGCAGCTCGTCGTCGAGCTCGAGCTGCAGGGCCACGGCGTGGCCCGCCTCGGCCTCCACCTCGTAGCCCTCCGGCGGCTGCAGCGAGAGCGTCACCTCGTCCGCCCCAAGGGCATGCTCGTCGCCGTCGACGTTGATCCCGACCTGGCCGCCCTCGCCCATCACGGCGGCGACGTGGACCGGATCGAGCGCCTCGACCGCCGCGGCGACCTGCGGCATGCGCTTGCCGAAGCGCGGCCCGAGCGAGCGGTAGTTGGGCTTGACCGCGTAGCTGACCAGCTCCGACTCCTCCTCGACGAACTCGAGCTCCTTGACGTTGAGCTCGGCCCTGACCAGCTCGGCGCTCGCCTCGATCGCGGCGCGCTCGGCGTCGTTGGCGACGATCACGGCCTTGCGGAGGGGCTGGCGCATCTTGGCCTTGGCCTGGGCGCGAGCGGCGCGGCCGAGCTCGACAGTGAGGCGCACGGCCTCCATCGCCGCCTCGAGCTCAGCGTCGGCCAACGCCGGATCAGGCTGGGGGAAGTCGCGCAGGTGTACCGAGTCGGGCAGCTCGCCCAAGGCCTCGGCCTCACCGCCGGCGAGGTTGAGGTGGATCTCGTCGGCGAGGAACGGCGTAAACGGGGCGAGCAGCGCCGCCGTCTCCAGCAAGCAGTGGCGCAGGGTCGCGAAGGCGGCGCGGTCGCCCTCCCAGAAGCGCCGGCGCGAGAGGCGCACGTACCAGTTGGAGAGCTCCTCGACGAACTCAGCGATCGCCCGCCCGGCGGCGGTGCAGTCGAACCCGTCCATGTGCTCGGTGACGCCGGCGATGGTGGCCTGCAGGCGCGAGAGGGCCCAACGATCGAGCTCGTCGGAGGGCTCCGGCGGACCGGCGAAGTCGGCCGGCCCCAAGTCCTCTGCGTTCGCGTAGAGCACCCAGAACGAGTACGTGTTCCAGAGGGTGAGGAGGAACTGGCGCACCGATTCCCCCACGGTGTCGATCGAGAAGCGGTAGCCCGACCAGGGCTGCTGCGCGGTCAGGTAGTACCAGCGGAAGGCGTCGGCGCCGTGGGCGGCGATCACGTCCCAGGGCTCGACCACGTTGCCCTTGCTCTTCGACATCTTCTGCCCCTCGGGGTCGAGGATCAGGCCGAGGCAGACGCAGTTGCGGTAGCTCGAGGTGTCGAAGAGCAGCGTCGACTCGGCGAGCAGGGTGTAGAACCAGCCGCGCGTCTGGTCGATCGCCTCGCAGATGAAGTCGGCCGGGAAGCGCTCCGCGAACAGCTCCTCGTTCTCGAACGGGTAGTGGAACTGGGCGAAGGGCATCGCGCCGCTGTCGTACCAGGTGTCGATCACCGACTCGACCCGGCGCATCTCGCCGCCACACCGATCGCACTCCACCGTGACCGCGTCGATGTGGGGCCGGTGCAGGTCGTCGGGCACCTCGCCGGCGGCGCGCTCGCGCAGCTCGGCGACCGAGTCGGCGCAGAAGCGGCCCTCGCAGCCCTCCGCCGTGCACTCCCAGATCGGCAGCGGGGTGCCCCAGTAGCGGTCGCGCGAGAGCGCCCAGTCGACGTTGCCCTCGAGCCACTTGCCGAAGCGGCCGTGCTTGATGTGCTCCGGGTGCCAGCCGATCCGCTCGTTGTTGGCGAGCAGATCGTCGCGGGCGCGCGAAGTCGCGACGTACCAGCTCGACTTGGCGTAGTAGAGCAGCGGCGTGCCGCAGCGCCAGCAGTGCGGGTAAGCGTGCTCGTAGACCTGCTCGCGGAAGAGCAGGCCGCGGCGGTCGAGGTCGTCGATCAGGGCCCGGGTGACCTCGGGGTCCTTGACGAACCTCTCCTCGAAGCCGACCACGCGCCGATCGAACTTCCCGTCTGGCTTGACCGGGTTGTAGAGGGTGCCGTGGCTGGTCGGGTCGAACAGCTCGTTCTCCGCCGCGACGGCGTAGTCGTCCTCGCCGAAGGCGGGGGCGATGTGGACCAGGCCGGTGCCGTCCTCGGTGGTGACGAACTCGCCGGCGATCACCGGGAAGCCGGCCGGCTCGCGGTCGTCGAGGGCGAAGACCGGCCCCTCGTAGTGACGGCCGACCAGCTCGGAGCCCTGCAGGCGCCCGACGATCTCGACGCCCTCGCCGAGCACCCGCTCGACCAGCGGCTCGGCGAGGATCAACGTCTCCCCGTCGACCCGTGCTCTCACGTAGGTGACGCCGGGGGCGACGGCGACGGCGACGTTGCCGGGCAGCGTCCACGGCGTCGTCGTCCAGACCAGCAGCGACTCGCCGTCCTCGCCGAGCAGCGGGAAGCGCACGTATATGGAGGGGTCCTCGACGTCCTCGTAGCCCAGCGCGACCTCGTGCGAGGAGAGCGCGGTGCCACAGCGCGGGCAGTAGGGGACGACCTTGTGGCCCTCGTAGAGCAGGTCCTTCTTCCAGAGCTCGCTCAGCGACCACCAGACCGACTCGATGTACTCGTTGTCGAGCGTCACGTAGGGGTCGTCGAGGTCGACCCAGAAGCCGATCCGCTCGGTCAGCCGGTTCCACTCCTCGACGTACTCGAAGACCGACTCGCGGCAGCGCTGGTTGAACTCGGCGATCCCGTACTCCTCGATCTCCCCCTTGGAGGAGATGCCGAGCTGCTTCTCGACCTCGAGCTCGACCGGCAGGCCGTGGCAGTCCCAGCCCGCCTTGCGCGGCACGCGGTAGCCGCGCATCGTGCGGTAGCGCGGGTAGACGTCCTTGAACACGCGCGAGAAGACGTGGTGGGAGCCCGGCCGGCCGTTGGCGGTCGGCGGTCCCTCGTAGAAGCTCCATACCTCGGCGCCCTCCCTGTCGGCGAGCGAGCGGTGGAAGACGTCGCGCTCGCGCCAGCGCGCCAGCACCCGTTCCTCCAGCTCGGCGAAGGACTGCTTGGGGTCGACTGGCTTGAAGCCGGGCATGAGCAGGTGATTCTCCACTAACCTGCGCGCGGCATGGCTCCTCGCCTCGACCTGAACGGAAGGGTGGCGCTGGTCACCGGCGCCGCCCGCGGGATCGGCTTCGAGACCGCCCGCCAGATGCACCTGCGCGGCGCCTCGGTCGCGGTCGTCGACCTCGACCCCGAGCAGGCGCGCGAGGCGGCCGAGCGGATCGGCGAGCGGGCGATCGGGATCGGCGCCGACGTCACCGACGACGCGGCGATCATGCGCGCCGTCTCGGAGACCGTCGAGCGCTTCGGCGGCCTCGACGTCGCCGTCGCCAACGCCGGCATCGCCCAATCGCAGGTGGCGACCGTGCGCGGCATCGGCAGCGAGGAGTGGGAGCGGGTCTTCGACGTCGACATGCTCGGCGTCTGGCGCACGGTGCGGGCGGCGCTGCCGCAGATCGTCGAGCGCAAGGGCCACATCCTCGTCACCGGCTCGGTCTACTCGTTCGCCAACGGCGTGCTCAACAGCCCTTACGCGGTCGCCAAGGCAGGGGTCGAGGCGCTCGGCCGCGGCCTGCGGGCCGAGCTGATGCCGCTCGGCGCCAGCACCGGCGTCGCCTACTACGGCTGGGTCGACACCAAGCTCGTCCAGGACGGCTTCGAGCGCAAGCACTCCGACCGCCTGCAGGAAAACGCGCCGGCCTGGCTGTTCAAGCGGATCGGTCCCGACGAGGCCGCCGCCGCGACCGTGCGAGGGATCGAAGAACGCGCCCCACGCGTCTTCGCGCCGAAATGGTGGCGCTATGTCTCCGCCCTGCGCGGGGTCGTCAACCCGATCCTCGATCGCCGCTTCGACCGCGACACGCAGATGATCGAGACGATCCGCGCGGTGGAGGCCGAAGCCGACGAGCAGGGCGCCGCCGCGGTCGAGGCCGCGAGGCACTGAGTCAGCCGGGGCGGCTCAGCTCCTCGAGCAGGAAGACGAAGGACTCATACGGCTCGCCGGTTGCTCGGGTGAGGCCGATCTCGCAGGTGCGGTTGCTCGAGAGGCGGGCGTCGAAGGAGCGGCCGGCGAGCTCGCTCGCCTGCGGCGCGGTTGCGGCGGCGGTCAGCTCGGGGCGGCTGAGGCCGCGGTCGCCGGCGAAGCCGCAGCAGGTCGCCGAGGGGGCGACGTAGACGTCGTCCGCGAGTGCATTCGCTAGCGAGCGCAGGCGCGGGGCGAGCCCCATCTGCCTGGTGGCGCAGGTTGGGTGGACCGTTGCGGAGCCGACCCTGTGGGCAATCTCGAGCTGGGGCAGGAGGTGGTCATGCGCCCAGGCGACCGAGTCGAGGACGGTCATCGCCGCGAGCCGCTTGGCGTTTTCCTCGCTCAGCACGCCCTCGTGCGGCTCGGCGATCGCGTGAGTGCAAGAAGCGGCGTCGATCACAACCGACAGCTCCCCCTCCCCGCTCCAGCGCCAGAGCCGCTCGACCATCTCGTTCGCCTTGTGGCGGTGGGCGTCGCCATGCCCTTTCGAGCTCCACGGCAGGCCGCAGCAGCTCCCCCCGACCTCGGCGGGGATCCAGACCGGCAGGCCGGCCCGTGCCGAGACGGTGACAAGCGCGGAGATCGGGGAACGACCGAAGATCCGGTTGGTGCAAGAGGGGACGTAGACCGCCGCGGCGCCCTCGCGGCCCGTCTCGGGCAGCTTGCCGCTCGCCGCCGGGGGCAGGCCGGCGCCGCGCTTGGTGCGCCGCGCCAGGGGTCCGCCGACCCGCAGCGCCGCCCGCGACGCTCCCTCCACCGCCCTCCAGCGCTTCGCCCCCCGCAACGCCCAGGCTTCCGCCCGCGCCGAGTGGCGCTCCTCGCGCAGCTCCTTGACCAGCTTGCCGGTGTCGATGCCGAGCGGACAGGCGAGGCGGCAGGAGCCGTCGGCGGCGCAGGTGTCGAGGCCGTCGTAGCCGTACTCCTCCTCCAGCGCCAGGCGCAGCGGCGAGCCCTCGGGCTGGCGGGCGATCTCGCGGCGCAGGACGATCCGCTGCCGCGGCGTCGTCGTCAGGTCGCGGCTCGGGCAGACCGGCTCGCAGAAGCCGCACTCGACGCAGGTGCTCGCCGACTCCTCCTCCACCTCGGGCATCGTTTTCAGGTTGCGCAGGTGGACGCCGGGGTCGCGGTTGAGGACGACCCCCGGGGCGAGCACGCCGTCGGGATCGGCGAGTCGCTTGACCCGCCACATCAGCTCGGTCGCCTTCTCCCCCCACTCGCGCTCGACATAAGGGGCCATGTTGATCCCGGTGCCGTGCTCGGCCTTGAGCGAGCCGTCGTACTTCTCGACGACCAGCTCGACCAGCTTCGCCATGAAGGACTCGTAGCGCTGCAGGTCCTCCTGCTTGGAGAAGTCGGGGGTGAGCATGAAGTGGAGGTTGCCCGCGGAGGCGTGGCCGGCGACGCCGGGCAGGAAGCCGTGCTCGCCGAGCAGCGCCTGCAGGTCGCGCGCGCCCTCGGCGATCCGCTCCGGCGGCACGCAGACGTCCTCGACGATCAGCGCCGTGCCCGGCAGCCGCAGCCGGCCGACCAGGCCGTGCAGGCCCTCGCGCACCCGCCAGGCGAGCTCGACCTCCTCGGCCTCGCGGGTGAAGGCGATCGGCCTGATCGTCTCGTGCGCGGCGAGGATCTCCCCCGCCCTGGCGACCTGGCGGTCGAGCTCGGTCTCCTCGGCGGCGCCGTACTCGACCAGCAGCACCGCCGACTCGGGCGGCAGCTCTTTCCACTCCTGCGGCGCGCCGACCATGTTCCAGGCGGCGGTGATCAGCGCCGGCGCGACCATCAGCTCGACCGCGGTCGCGCCCGAGGCGACCAGGTCGCGCACCGGCGCGATCGCGGCGTCGATGCCGGGGAAGTGGACCCAGGCGGTGGTCGTGCGGGCGGGCAGTGGCACGGTCTCGAAGACCGCCTCGGCGACGAAGCCGAGCGTCCCCTCCGAGCCGACCAGGAGGCGGCGGAAGATCTCCACCGGCTCGTCGGCATCGAGGAAGGCGCAGAGCCTGTACCCGGTCGTGTTCTTGATCGCGAACTTGCGCCGGATGCGCTCGCTCAGCTCGGCGTCGGCGCGGATCTCGTCGCGGATCGCGGCCAGGCCGACGGCCAGCGCGGGCTCCGCGGCGGCGAAGCGCTCGGCGGCGCCGGGCGCGGCGGTGTCGATCGTCGTCCCCGAGGGCAGGACGAAGGTCAGCGAGCGCAGGGTCGAGTAGGAGTCGCGGGTCGTGCCGCAGCGCATCCCGCCCGAGTTGTTGGCGATCACGCCGCCGACCGTGGCGATGTCGGTGCTGGCCGGGTCGGGGCCGAGCTTGCGCCCGTGCGGGGCGAGCACCCGGTTGACGTGGCCGAGCACGGTGCCGGGCTTGACCCGGGCAAGCGCTCCGCCCTCCTCGACCGCGACGCCGCCGAAGTGGCGGCGCACGTCGACCAGGATCCCGTCGCCCTGCCCCTGGCCGTTGAGGCTGGTGCCGCCGGCGCGGAAGACGACCGGCACGCCGTTCTCACGGCCGTAGGCGAGCGTCTTCGCCACGTCGTCGGCGTCGCGCGCCATCACCACCGCCCGCGGCAGCAACCGGTAGGGGCTGGCGTCGGAGGCGTAGCGGACGATGTCGCTCGCCCGTCCCAGCACGCGGTCGGCGCCGAGCAGCGCCTCCAGCTCGCCGCGCAGCGGCTGCGCCGTCCCGCCGGCGAGCGAGTCGGGGGCACGATCGGGGGCGGCGACGGTCATCGCCCTGGATTCTCCTCGAAGAACGCCTAGAAGAGGGACATCCCCGGCTGCACCGGGACTTCGACAAGCTCCGGGCGGGAGGAGGCGAGCGCCTTGGTCAGCGCGTCGCTCACCTCGTCGCGGCCGCTCGCGACCACGGTCGAGACGCCGTAGCCGGCGGCGACCGCGGCGACGTCGAGCGCCGGCAGGTCGAGGCCCGGCGCGCCCTGGACCGACTCGACTTCGGCGAACCACTTGAGGATCGCGTACTCGGAGTTGCGCAGGACGAGGAAGGTGACCGGCGCCTCGTGGGCGACGGCGCTCCAGAAGCCGCTGATCGCGTACTGGGCCGAGCCCTCGCCGAGCACGCAGACGACCGGGCGGTCGGGCTGGGCGAGCTGCACGCCGATCGACGCGGAGAGGCCGAAGCCGAGCCCGCCCCCGGCGCTGAAGTAGTAGCTGCCCGGGCGCGAGAGGCGCAGCTGGTTGCGCAGCGCCAGCGTGCTGGCCGGCGACTCGACCACGACGATGGCGTCCTCGGGCATGACCTCGGCGAGGACCGAGTGCACGGTCGAGGAGTTGAGCGGGTCCTCGGCCGGAATCTCGGTCGGGCCGGGATTGGGCTCCGGCACCGGACGGCTCGACTCCGGCACCGCCTCGAGCAGCGCCGCCAGGGTCAGCCCGACGTCGGCGACGATCGCGTAGCCCATCGGCGCGCGCGCCGCCTCGTCGGGGTCGCTGGTGATCGCGACCAGCGTCGCCCCCTCGGGCAGCAGCGGACCGGGGATGTACGGGTAGTAGGGGAAGACCGAGCTGCCGGCGACGAGGATCAGGTCGTGGCCCTCGAGCGTCTGCGCCACCGGCCCGATCGCCGGCGGTAGCACGCCGCGGAAGTTGGGGTGCCCCTCGGGGAAGCCGATCTTGCCGCCGCCGGGCGCGGGCGTCGCCCAGACCGGCAGCCGCTGCCGCTCGGCCAGG
>DATDBO010000092.1:0-33671 GCA_036524775.1 Solirubrobacterales bacterium | reverse complement strand
GAGCGAGTCGCCTGGGTCGCTGCCAATTGCTCGAGCAGCACGGCACCGCGCTCGGCGCCGTCGTGTTGCGCGGCCCAGGCGGCGAGCTCGGCGGCGCGGGCGGTGAACGAGGGGTCGGCTAGGACTCTCTTCGCAGCCCAGCGCAGCGGCGCCGGGCGGCAGAGGCGCCAGGGGAGCGAGAGGCCCGCTCCGGCCCAGCTGACGCGCATCGCGGTCTCGCTCATGTCGCCGATGAAGGGGCTGATCAGCAGCGGCGTGCCGGCGGCGAGGGCGCGGCAGACGGTGCCGTGGCCGCCGTGCGAGATCACCAGCGACGCCGCCGGCATCACCTGGCTGTAGCTGAGCCACTCGACCAAGACGGCGTTGTCGGGGACCTCGACCGGGCTTTGCGGCACGACGCGATTGGTCGTCGCCACGACCCGCACGGGCTCGTCGGCCAGCGCCTCCAGCGCCGTGCGGACGAGGTGGTTGCGCGAGTCGTGGGCGGTGCTGGGGGCGACGAGGACGAGCGGGTCGTCCCCGGGGGGCAGCTCGATCTCGGGATGCGGCGCCTCGAAGCCCATCGGTCCGGTCACCTCGACCTCGGCGGGCCAGCGTCGCGGGTACTCGAGCTGGGGAAACGTGCCGACCAGCGCCAGTTCGGGGCTGATGCCGCCGTGGAAGCGCTCGGTGGGAGGGAGGCTCAGCCGGGCGCGCTGCTTGTTGAGGTCGTTCCGTCCCTGCTCCAGCCCGACTTCCAACATCCGTTGCCCGGCCCGCCACACGCCGCGGCCGAGCGGCGTGCGCGGCGGCTGCAGTCCGATGGCGAAGAACGGCAAGCCCGTCTCGACCACCGGGTAGATATGGGGGATGAGGGTCGCCCGCGGAACGCCCGCGACCTCGGCCGCGAGCGCCGGCGCCAGGGTGAGGATGTCGCTGACCACCGCGTGGGGGCGCATCTCGTCCAGCAGCGGCAGCAGCGCCTTCGCCGCCTCGGCCGCGTGCGCTCCCTCCGGCGAGTCGGGATCCGGCGGCGGGAACATCCGGTATTCCTCGGCCGCGGCGAAGCCCAACCCCGCCCCCTCGACCGCGGTGCGTCGCTCCTCCCAGGTCTCGATCGTCACCGCGTGGCCGCGCCCAGCCAGCGCCCGGCCGAGCGCTATTGCCGGATAGACGTGCCCGGGGTCGCCGAAGGCGGCAACCAGGAACCGCATGGGCCCGTCAGGGCGTGTCAAGCCCCTCGCCCGGTCGCGTGAAGACGATCTCCGGCACGTGGCAGTTGGGCGAGGTGTGCAGCAGGAAGCGCACCGCCTCGCCGATGTCCTCGGGGCGGATCATCTCCTCGGCCGGAACCTGGCCCTTGGCAAACTCGGTCATCGGCGTGTCGACGAAGCCGGGCGCCAGCGCGGTGCACTGGATCCCGTCGTTGCCGACCTCGCGCTGGGTCGACTGGGTGAAGTTGATCACCGCTCCCTTGGTCGCCGCGTAGACCGAGAGCCAGGCCTGCCCCCCTTTGCCGGCGATCGAGGCCGTGTTGACGATCAGCGCCTTGCCGTGCTCGCGGCCGGCCTCGCGCAGCATCGGGATGCCCTCGCGGGTGCCGATGACCAGCGCTCGCAGGTTGACTGCCAGCTGCATGTCGAGGTATTTCGTCTGGATCTCCTCCATCGGCGCGCCGATCCCGACACCGGCGTTGTTGACCAGGGCATCGAGGCGGCCGTAGGCCTCGCGATGCTTGGCGAAGACGCCGACCACGTCGTCCTCGTCGGTCATGTTGGCCGCCACGCTCTGCACCTCGAGCCCGGCACCGCGCAGCTCCTCGGCCGCGGACTCGAGCTTCTCTGGCCGCCGCGCGGAGACGGTGAGCGCGTACCCCTCCTCGCCGAGCGTGCGAGCGATCGCCAGTCCGATCCCGCTCGAGGCTCCCGTGATCAGTGCCGCTCGCTCCGCCAACTCTTCCTCCTCACGCTCGTCGTTCGCCTGGGCCACGCACCCTATCTGTGTGGCCGTGAGCGAGGCCATGGCGCCCCGCCGAATAACATGATCGCCCCGCATGCCCCGGCGCCATGCCACAAGCGCTCTCGCCTGCCTGCTTGCCGTCGTGCTGCCGGCGACCGGGTGCGGTGATGACTCGGACTCGTCGACCAGCGGCGGGGACACGGCCGTAAGCAAGCCCGCGCCGCCGAAGAGCGAGTTCCCCTCGGCAGAGGGCAAGACCCTGGGCGAGATCGTCAAATCGGCGGACTCGCATGCCGAACTCGTCGTCTCGCCTGCCGCGCTCGCCTTCTACAAGGGCGTCAACCGCTACCCGTTCGGTGTCTTCGAGCCCGACCGCAGCCAGGTCGCCGACGCCGAGGTCGCCCTCTACGTCGCCAAGGTGCCGCGCCCCGAGCCGGGCGCGGGCGCCGAAGAAGAAGAGAAGGGCGCGGCGGCGCGCGCCCGCGAAGAAGCGCTCGAACAGCCCGCTGTGGGCCCGTACCCGGCGGCGATCGAAAGCCTCACGACCCAGCCCGCCTACCGGGCGCAGACGACGACCGCCGATCCCGATGCCGCGACCGTCGTCTACTCGGCCGAGGTCGACTTCACCAGCGAAGGCGAGTGGCGCATCGCGGCGCTGATCAAGCAGGGGGACGAAGTCGTGGCGACGCTCCTGCCGAGTGCCTCGGTGGGGGAATTCAAGAGCGTGCCCAGGGTGGGGCAGAAGGCTCCCACGATCAGCACGCCGACCGCCGCCGACGCAGGCGAGGACCTCTCCGAGGTCACGACCCGCATCCCGCCGGACACCCAGAACCGCGTCGATTACGCAGACGTCCTGGGCAAGGAGCCGATCGTCCTCTTGTTTGCGACCCCCCAGTTCTGCCAGAGTCGGGTATGCGGCCCCGTCGTCGACGTGGCCGAGCAGGTCAAAGACCAGTACGGAGACAAGGCGGCGTTCATCCACATGGAGATCTTCAACGACAACGACCCGAACAAGGGCGTGCGGCCGCAGGTGAGGGCGTTCCACTTGCCGAGCGAGCCGTGGCTGTTCGCCATCGACCGCGACGGCACGATTCGGGCGGAGGTCGAGGGCGCCTTCGGGCCCGATCTGCTGACCCGCGTCGTCAAAGGGGTGACCGGGGAATGAGCGAGAAAACCGCCGCCCCCGATCCCGAGCTGCTCAAGTCGTTCGCCGAAGAGGCGAAGCGGCGCTGCGACGTGATCGCGGCCGGCCTTGCCACCGAGACCGAAGACTTCGAGACGCTTCGCGCCGAAGCCCACGCGCTGAAGGGCACCGCCGGTGCGGTCGGCCTGCGCCGCCTCGCCGAGCTGGCCGGGCTGATGGAATCCGACCTCGCCGAAGCGAAGAAGTCGGGCGAGCTGCGCGGCGGCCGCTCGCACCAGATCGCCGACGCCGCCAAGGCCATCGCCGAAGGCGCCAACGCCGCCGCCGAGGGCGAAGAGGAGCCCCCCGACGTCGGCCGCTCCCTTGCCCAGCTCTTCAGCGCCTGAGCTTCCAAGTCCCGTAGCCCGCGCGCAACCCGCACCGCTGAGCAATAATCGAACGCCTCGG
The DNA here is from genome assembly GCA_036524775.1 of Solirubrobacterales bacterium. Classification (GTDB taxonomy): domain Bacteria; phylum Actinomycetota; class Thermoleophilia; order Solirubrobacterales; family 70-9; genus VRUE01. The sequence continues at coordinate 30,142 of DATDBO010000092.1, read as the reverse complement.
GGCGGTAGCTCAGTTGGTTAGAGCAGCGGACTCATAATCCGTCGGTCGAAGGTTCGAGTCCTTCCCGCCCCATCGAGAAGCGGCTCTGGAAAGCGAAACGCCGCGAGCGCAACCAGGATCTGGTCCCGAAATTGGTCCCGAACTCCCGCGACGCGCGCCGGCTATTTTCTGCGGTCAAGGCCGCCCACGGCGCTACACTCGGCTGTATGAGCGGCCCCCTGCATCTCACGATCCTTTACGAGGAGGGAGGCGACGGCTGGATCGTCTCCTCTATCCCCGAGGTCCCTGGCGTGCTCAGCCAAGGCCGAACCAAGGAGGAGGCCCGCGAGATGGCGATGGACGCCCTGGCGGGGATGCTTGAGCTGCGTGCCGCCGAGCACGAGCCGCAGGGTAAGGCAGTTGGCAGTGAGTCGCTGAATATTGTTGCGGCGTGAGGCGCCGAGACCTGGAGCGACACCTGAAGAAGCATGGCGCTCGCTTATTGCGTGAGGGCGGCCGACACAGCTACTGGGGTATGGATGCCGAGCGTTCGACCTCGGTGCCGCGTCATCGTGAGATCGCCTATCCGCTGGCCCGCACGATCTGCAAGCAGCTCGGAATTCCTCCGCCGGAGGGGTCCCGATAGGTGATGTAGTCGGCCAGACACATTGTGCGTGTTCTTTGCCGGGAAAGGATGGTGAGGCAATGAATGACCATTCGGAGTTCAGAGTGCATGTGGTGCTGAGGGGGTCGGCTAAGCAGATGTGTATATCCCCGGGCGCGTATCCAAAGCCAGAGGCCGAGCAGGTACTTGCCGAAATCGACAAGGCCCGGCGCGAGAAGACGGCTGTCAGTCTTTTCTGGCTGTCGGTCGATGGCGCGGACGTTCTTGCCGCCCATCTTGAGGAGGCGACCTCTGGAAGTGCGCAGCGCCCTCTTGAGGAGGTCCTTGCTGATCTCAAGGCCAAGGGGATCGGGCTTGTGATGGGTCCGGAGGACGATCAACCACCGGACGCCCAGCACACTCAATGAGTCCCTTAGACTTGGTCCCGAAATTGGTCCCCGACTCCACCGAACTCAGCCGAACTCCTTGGACGTGATTCGCTCTATCAGGCCAGATTCGGCTCTATAGACAGGTTCCGGCGCGACTCATAATCTGTCGGTCGAAGGTTCGAGTCCTTCCCGCCCTATCGAGCGACGTCGCGATCGCCTTGGGCAACGGCGCGGATGGTGCGACGTGGTGCTTAGACCCGCCTTCTCAGCGTGAGCAGGCCGACTGCGCCCAGGACGAGGGCGGCTAGGGCGAGGGCAGCGGTGACGAGGCCCGGATTGCGCGTCGTGAAGGAGCGGGTGTCTGGGGGTGGCTCGAAGGCCGGGTTTTCGCGCGCGGGTCCCAGTCGACCGCGCACGGCTCCCTCGGCTCCGAGGGCCTCCTTCGGCAGGCGAGCGAAGTCGTAGCTGGGAGCGTTCGCGCGCCCGTTCCCGTAGTAGACGGTGTAGGGGAGTGGATGCCCACCCTCGATCAAGAGGGCGCGCGAGCGGCTCCACGCCGAGACCTCGATTCCGCGCAGCGGGGCGTCGTCGCCGTTCTCAATCTCGATCCGGATGTACCGGTGATGTGCTCCGATCGAGATCGGCGCTGAAGCGGAGCCGGGGAAACGGAAGGTCCTGGCTGCCGTAAGCAACACGAATCGCTGCCGAGAGTTCGAGCCAAGGATCGTCACGGGGCGCTCGTAGCGCGCGGTTCCGGCGGCGATTCGAAGCTCGTCAACCGGAACGTCGCGGAACCCGAGATCGAGGGTGACAATCGTGCGCGTTCCGTCCTCGCGCCGCGATATCGACCTGAGTGGGCGTCGCAAGAGCCGCGGCCGCTCGCGAGCCCCGGACACGCTTGCCCCGACGATGCGGCTTACGCCGGTGGCCCTGACGAGCAGGTAGCGGAAGTCGCTCGGGGGGAAGACGGCGACCGTGCTCCGCGCCGCCCGGGCCCCGCGAACGTCGTAGATTCCGGTCGTCGAGAGTCGCGTGAACGGCCCGTGTCGATCGTCGGCTCCGAGGAGCACCGCACGACCGGTGAAGTCCCGGTCAGGGACATCGAGGACTACGCGGTCCCGGATCCTCCGCTGCGCCCCGAGGTCGAGGAGGGCAACGGCGAAGGCTCCCTGGCGGCCGCTGTTCAGGACCGGCACCGTCTCGGGCGCGGGGCCTCGGCCGCTTCGGATCGGCCGCCACGCCACCTCTCGGCCCCGCGCATCCGCGACGCGCAGATCGGCGAAGCCGGGCTGCGAGTGTTTGAAAAGCGCTCCGTCGGGCTCGACGAGGACGGGCTCGCCGCCGGGGTCCGCGACCAGCGGCTGCACATAGCGGAAGTCGGCGCGATCGACCTCGCTCGCGGCGGCGGGCTGGACGCCGACCGCGAGCGATGCGAGAAGGGCAACGGACATGGCGATGCGTCTCATCGGGGCACCCCCTCGGTGTCATCTCCCGCGCCGACCTGGATCCGCTGGTAGGCGAAGGCACCCACGAGCAGGAGCAGCCCAAGCGCGATGAACGAGAGCACCCGCGAGAGCTCCTCGAGCTCGGCGAGGTCGTAGGTGTAGACCTTGGTGACAGCCAGCGCGAGCAGCGCCAGCCCGCCGAGACGGAAGCGCCGGACGTCGCGCAGCAGCCCGTAGACGATCGCGCCGAGGCCGGTCAGGGCCCAGAAGGCCGAGAGCACGACTTGGCCCGCCTGCCGCGAGTCCCCCGAATCGGTGACGCCTACCGTGTCGACGATCGCCACCGACGCGAGGTAGACGAGCGCGCCGGCGCCGACCACCTCGCACACCTGGGCGACGCGGGGATCGAAGTCGCGCAGCGCGAACCTGCCGTAGAGCGCGGCGGCGGCGCACGCGCCGAGACCGACGAGCGCGTCGCCGAGATCCTCAACTCCCGCGAAGATCGCGCCAGGCGGCGCCTCGAAGACGAGCACATGTCCAAGCGCAAGGCCGAGGTATGCACCCGCCGCGATCAGGAGGCGGTCGGCGGTTGAGCCGTTCGGCACGGGCTCCCTGCTCGCCTGGGTCGCCAGGAATGCGAGCAAGACCGCCTGCGCAGCCCAGCCGAGGACGAGGGCGGGACCGTCGACGGCATCCGCGAAGCCCAACGCCGAGAGGCCCAGGCCGGCGGCGACGAGCAGCGAGCCGATCTCGCGATTGATCGCCTGGCGGAGCGCAACGGCACCGAGCAGGATGTGGCCGCCGGCCAAGCCCAGAAGCCACGCCACCGCAGCATTCGGATGGCCGGTCTGGTCGAGGGCGAAGTAGCCGGCGCCCGCGATCAGGACGACGTTGGCGAGCAACAGGAGCCAGGACGCGATCGGGAGCTCATCCGGAGTTCGGGCTCGCAACTCGTAGCCGATCGCGGCGACTACGTAAAGCGCCCAGAATCCGATCAGCACGCCCAGCGTGACCGGCAGCCGTTCGTCGTAGTTCTGCGCGGCCCAGGCCAGAAGCTGCGGTGCCGAGATCAGGAAGGCCCCCAGCGAGAGCCAGTCCCACCTCTGCCAGAGCAGAACTCCGACGGTGGCCGAGAGGGCGATCGCCATGAAGGCGAGGGAAAGCCCGGAAGTCCCGGAGTCGACCAGGACCGGCGCCAGCAGCGCGCCGAGAATCCCGATCGCGGCAACGATCACCGATTCCCAGCGGATCGCGAGCGCCCCGCCGACGACCCCGACCAGGCCGGCACAGGCAAGCCCGGCCTCCGCGGGGATCAGGTCGTATATCTGCGTCCCGACCAGGAGCGTCGTGTAGAGGCCGGCGAGGGCGCTGGCGACGGCTGCCAGTGCTGCCTCGGTGCGCCCCTTGCGCTCGTATAGCCAGACCCCGGCAAGCAGGAGGGAGGTCGAGCCGAGCAGGCCGAGGACAGTGCGCATCGTCTCGTCGATCCAGCCGCGATCGATCGCGATGCCGAGCAGGAAGACGATCCCGAGCAGGATCGCGACGCCACCGACCCAGGCGAGGACGCGACCGCCGAGGATCTCCTCGAAGCCGCGCTCCGGAAGCGACGGGCCGGGCGGGGGCGGTGCCGGTCGCGCAGGTGCCGCTACAGGCCAGGCAACGGGTACGGGCCGGCGACGTGGCTCCGGGGCGGCGGGCGGGAAGACGCGGCGCTCCATGCGCTCGAGCCGCTGCGTCATGTCCGTCAACCGTCCCTCTACCGACTCCAGCCGGTCCTCGACTCCTCCTTCGGTCATGGTCCCTCCTCTTTCTTCGCTTGCTGACCGATGGTCAACAAACTAACAGGCTTGTCAACCGATGGTCAACAAGCCGCTACAATGCATCGCGATGGCGCGCCCCGCTTATCGCCGGCTTCAGGCCGAGGAACGGCGCCGCCGGCTGCTCGAGCGCGGTGCCGAGCTGTTTGCCCGTCACTCCTACGACGAGCTCTCGATGCGGGACATCGCCCGTGAGGCGGGCATCTCCAAGCCGCTGCTCTACCACTACTTCCCGAGCAAGCGCGCGTTCTTCCAGGCGACGCTCGCCCAAGCGGCGGGGGAGCTGCAGGCGCGGACGGAACCCGACCCGACCCTGCCGCCACTCGACCAGCTGCGAGGGAGCCTCGAGGCCTTCCTCGAGCTGATCGACGAGAACGCGTTTGCCTATCGCAAGCTGATGCAGAGCGCCGGCAGCGTCCCCGAGGTGCGGGAGCTCATCGAAGAGGTGCGAACGAGGACCGCCGTCCGCATCCTCGAAGGCCTCTACCCGGACAGCGCGCCGCCCAAGGCGCGCGCCGCGGTCCACGGCTGGCTTTGGTTCATGGACGGGGCCTGCCTCGACTGGATCGAGCACCGTGATCTTTCGCGCGACGAGCTGCGCGATCTTCTGCTCGGCACGCTGCTCGGCGCACTCACCGCCGCGGACGCCATGCCGCTGCACCCGCCGGCCCGGCCGCCTTCTCCCGCTTGAGGAGAGGACGGCCGGAGCTCGCGACTACTTGCCCAGGGTGACGTTCACCTTGGAGCCGGGCGGGAGCACCCTGCCGGGCTTGGGCGATTGCTTTACCACGTGGCGTGAGCCTTTCTTGCGGCGGACGACCTTGCCCAGCTTGCAGTCGTCGCGGCGCACGGCGCGTTTGGCCGCTTTCAGCGCTTTTTTCTTCAGCTTGGGGACGACGCACCCCTCGTAGAGGAACCGGCTGGTGGTGCCGCCGCCGCTGGTCCCGGCCAACGTCGTGACGGTCACGTCGACCAGTCCCACCTCCGCGCTCGGCGGAGCTATCGCGGTGATCTTGGTTTCCGATTCCACAGTGAAACCGCTCGCCGGCGTCGTGCCGAACTTGACGGAGCTCGCCGAGTTGAAGTCCGTGCCGGTGATGGTGACTCCGGCACCGCCCGCGACCGAGCCGAAGAAGGGCGAGACCGAGGCGATCGTCGGAGTCGGCTGGACTTCGGCGCTGAGCGCCACCTCTTTGCCGGAGACGGTTCCGCTCGGAGCGACCGTCGCCGTGTCGAAGGGCGGCGGGAAGACGAAGCCGTAGCTCGCGCCCGGCACTTCGGCGACGCCGATCTTGTCGGCGGCGTTGCTGGGGTCGACTCCGATCAGGTCGCCCGCGCGGATCGGCAGGTTTGCGGTGAAGGTCTGCAGCCCCGCGTCAGCCGGGGTCGCGGGATTGCTCGTCCCCACGGCCGTGTAGGCGCCGGATCCGTTCGGGCGCAGGATCCGCAGGCGAAACGGACCGCCTTCAGCGCCCTGCACGCGCCAACGCACCACCGTGCCGTTCACCGGCGAGGCGAGGTTGGCGCCTTTCTCCGGCAGCGCCGTGTTGAAGAAGGTCTGCACCTGACCGAAAGCGGTTGGCGTGGAGCCGGGTGGGAAGACGCTTCCCACCGTTACCGTCGATGCTTGAGCAGAACCGGTTGCCATCAGCGCCAGTGCCATGGCACCGACGATCGCGTGTCGGACTCGACACTTCATTCCTGCCTCCTTGGATGTGACGTGTCCGTCGGCGCCTCCCTGGCGTGTGAGGACACTGTTTGGATGCGCTAACACTCACACGCCGCAAGGTTGCGGTTCGTTCACGAACTGTGTTGTTCGTCACCGAGTCAGGTCAGGCTCGGGACACGGTACTCGCGCACCTCGTCGAGCACGACTGCTCCGCCGACCTCGGCCCGTCCGTCGGCGAGGGGCCGACAGAGCAGGACGGAGCCATGTCCCTGGTGGATCGTCACCGGCCGGCCAAGTCGCGCGCAGAGGGCCAACGCCGCCGAGCCCGTCGCCTCGTCCTCGGCGATGCCGGCCTGAGGGACGAATGAGCGGGCGCGGATCGTCCCCGCCGCCTCGTCGATCCACGACCAGGCGTACGTGTTCGCGCTCTGCTCCGACGCCCTCAGCGCCCGCACTCTCTCGGGAGAGTCGAGCTGGGCGTACTCGAAGGGAGGCGCCCATGCAGACGGGGCGGCGACAAAGGCGAGGTCGCCGTCCCGCCGGACGCCCACCTCTCCGGCGGGCGGCCGCAGCACCTCGGCCGGACTGCCTTCCCTCGCCAGCAGCCAGGCGACGCCGACGGTGGGGTGGCCGGCGAAGGGCAGCTCCATCGCGGGCGTATGGATGCGGATTCGCCCCGCGGGCCCACCCTCGACGAAGACCGTCTCGCTGAAGCCCAGGTCGGCGGCGACGCCCTGTCGCTCGCCCTCCGGCACCTCCTCGCCGGCGAGGAAGACGCCGAGCGGGTTGCCCCACTCGCGGTCCTCGTTGACGAAGACGCGCAGGACGTGCAGGATCGGCACCGGGCGATCATAGGATGAGCCCGTCTGTCCTTCCCCAACGAGAGGAGTCGATGTGGTCGAAGAGCTGAAGCGAAGGTGGGCGCGGCGCGCTCCGGCGCTGCTGGTTGCCCTGTGCGTGGGCGTCGCCGGGGTCGCCTGGGCGGGATGCGGGGACGACGAGGCGGACAAGGTCAACAGCGAAGCCCAGGAGCGGATCGAACAGGGCACCGAGGAAGCGAGGCAGGGCATCGAGAAGGCCAAGGACGAAGTCTCGAAGGGCTTCGAGGAGGCCGAAGAGGAAGTCAAGGGCGGCGTCGAAGGCGGCTCGGACGAGGCCCAGAAGGCGATCGAAAACGCCAAGAAGGAAGCCCAAGAGGGTCTCGAAAAGGGCAAGGCCGAAGCCCAGAAGGGGATCGAAGAAGCCGAAGACTACGCCGAGGAAAACACGCCCTAGGCGGGCGTCGTTGTCGGGACGGTCTCTTCGGCCTCGTCCCGAGCCAGCGCCTCGACGACGCGCGGGTCGAACTGACTGCCGGAGTGACGGCGCAGTTCGGCCAGCGCCTCGGCGTGGCCCATCGGCTCGCGCCCGGATCGCGGCGAGGTCATCGCCGCGAAGGCGACAGCGACCGAGATCAGGCGCGATCCCAGCGGAATCGCGTCGCCGGCCAGGCCGTCGGGATAGCCGCTGCCGTCGTAGTGCTCGGCGCTCGAGCGGACCAGCGCCGCGACCGAGGCCAGGCCGGGGGCTGCGCCGATTATCCGCTCGCCCTCGACGGTGTGGCTCCTGATCATCGCCGTCTCGACTTCGTCGAGCCCGGTCTCTTTGCGCAGGACGGCCTCAGGCACCGCCAGCAGGCCGATCTCCTGCAGCTCGGCGGCGAGCGCGATGTCGTCGATCTGCTCGCGATCCAGCTCGAAGCGACGGGCGAGGGCAATCGCCCTGTAGGCGGCGACGCGCAGACGGTCGCGCAGGTCCGGGTCGCGCGCGCCGAGCGCCGCCATCAGGACGGCGTGGGCCTGGCGCCGCGCCGAGCGGTGGCGCCGCTGCCGGTGCGCGGCGAGTCGGCGGCCGGCGACCTGGAAGGCGGCATCGGGGTCCACGGCCTCGGCCGGAATCGTCACCTCGCCGTAGGAGAGGCTGACCGCCGTCCCCCGGTCGTCGCTCTGCAGCGAGCCGGTGGTGGCGAGGACGACCTCGCCCAGCTCCCGGCCTCCGATCGGCACCAGCACGGCGAGCCGACTGGCCGCCACCCGGTAGGCGATCCCCTCCAGGGGCACGACCGCGTCGACCAACTGCCCGGCGCAACCGCGCAGCACCTCGTCGCCGGAGTTGTAGCCGAGGCGGTCGTTGTGCGCCTCGATCCCCTCGAGCTCGAGCAGGACGAGGACCCAGCCCTCTCCCGGCGCCGCGGCGGCGGCGTGGACGTCGGCTTCGAGGCTGCCGCGGTTGCGCAACCCGGTCACCTGATCGTTCAGCGCGTCGCGTCGCTGCTTGGCGAGTGCCTGCGATTGGCGCCTGTTCGTTTCGACCATGCGGACGAAGACGGTGACGATCAAGCCGAGGGTCAACCAGAAGACGAGCGCCGGCACGCGCTGGTTGAGGTGGTCGTAGACGAGCAGGCCGACGCCGACCAAGACGAAGGCGATCGGTCCGATCATCGAACGCCATCCGCTGGGGCCCAGCAGGGCGCTCCACACGCGACTGATCAGGTGCATCGGCCCCTTCATCGGCAGCAAGCGCCCCGAACGCAAGGGACACGGACGATTGAACGAAGATGCCGGACTCGGGATCACCGGACTCGGCAGTCGTCGACGAGCGTCATGCTGACCCGCCTGCCGTCGGCGAAATCGAAGATGCCGCGGGCGAACGAGAAGATCGCCCCGGGGAACCCGGCGGGGGCCGCGCAGCGCGCGCTGAGGAAGCTGCGCGGCTCGCCTCGGTAGCGGTACCTGCGATCGAAGCCGAGCGAGATGTTGGTGACGTAGCCGAGGTCGGCGGCGATGCGGGGGATCTTCGCGGTGAAGACCGTGCCGAACTTGCGCCCCGGACGGCGGTTGATCTCGAAGGTGAGGATGACGGTGATGTCGATCGGGTTGGACCCGTGAATGTGGAGGAAGACGGCGGGCCCGCCGTGCGAGCGACCGTTGAAGGCGAGCATCGACCCTTCCGCCGGAAAGGGCGCCGCCTCGGGGAACTCCACCTGCGCGCCGAAGTGCCCCCGGCCGACCAGGGCGTCGCCGCAGCGGGCCCGCGCCAGGCTCGGGCTGGTCGACTCGAGCTGGGCGGTGGTGCAGGTCGGGAGCCCGACGGTCGAGAGACGGCCGTACCGGTTGACGGCAATCGAGATGCGGCGGAGCTGGGGCGGTCGCGAGCCGTCGACGGTGCGGATCCTGCCGTTCAGGTCGACGCTGATCGGGGCGTCGCGGTCGCGCGGCAGCGTGCGGGGAAGGAAGCGTCCGTTGAAGGCGACGATCAGGTTCCCCGTCCGTTCGATCTCGCCGAAGGCGCCCGGGACCCCGAGCGACAACCCGGCAAGCAGCACCCCTATGACCGCAAAACGCCTCATCTCCGACTCGAGAAGAGTCTAGGCGCGTACCGGCGTCGCCCCGCGGAGGTTTGGTTAAGTCCCCCGGGATGCAGGGGAGCGGCGGCTGGATCGACCTCTCGGCCGGCGACGAGTTCGCCGGCTACCGGATCGAGCGCCGGCTCGGCCGCGGTGGCATGGGAGTTCTCTACCTGGCGGTCGAGCCCGGCCTCGAGCGGCAGGTCGCGCTGAAGCTGATCGCCCCCGAGGCGGCGGACGAAGAGGTCTTCTCGCGTCGCTTCGCCGAGGAGTCGCGGATCGCGGCCTCGATCGAGCACCCGAACGTGGTGCCGATCTACGCCGCCGGCGAAGAGGACGGCGTCCCCTTCATCGCGATGCGCTACGTCTCGGGCTCGGACCTGGGGCAGCGGCTGGCCCGCGAGGGACGGCTCGAGCCCGCGGTCGCCATGGGGCTGATCGCCCAGGTCGCCAACGGCCTCGACGCGATCCACGCCGCCGGCCTCATCCACCGCGACGTCAAGCCCGCGAACGTCCTGCTCTCCGGGGCCGGCGGGGAGGACCACGCCTACATCACCGACTTCGGCGTCGCCCGCAACGTCGCCACCGAGTCCGGCCTGACCCAGACCGGCCGCTTCGTCGGCACGCTCGACTACGTCGCGCCGGAGCAGATCTCGGGCGTAGACGTCGACGCGCGCGCCGACGTCTACGCGCTCGGTTGCCTGCTCTTCAAGCTCCTCACCGGCGAGGTGCCCTTCCCCCGCGAGGGCGAGGCGGCGCGCCTCTACGCCCATCTCCACGACCCGCCCCCGGCGCCGTCCCTGCATGCGACTGCGGTGTCGATGGCGCTCGACGACGTCGTGATCAGGGCGATGTCAAAGGAGCCGGGCGATCGCTACCCGTCGGCCGGCGACCTGGGTCGCGCGGCGGTCGCGGCGCTGAGCGGCTCGAGCCCCGCCCTGCCCGAGCGCACCGTCGCGACCGGCGCGGCGGCGACGCGAGAGGCGCCGACGGCTGTGATCGAGGAAAAGCCCCGCTCCCCCCGGCGCGCTCTGGTGGCGGCGGGAGCCCTCGCGGCCGTCGCTGTGATCGCCGGCGTGGCGATCGCGCTCGGCGGCGGGGACGGGGGAGGGGACGGCGGCTCGCCCGCGAGCGCCGACGGCAGCCCACCTGCGAGGTCGAAACCCGAGTCGAAACCCAAGCCGGCCCTGACCGAGTCGCAGCTGATCGCCAAGGCCGACGCGATCTGCCGCGACAGCCAGGACCGCTACCTCGAAGTCCGCGACATGGAAAGCGAGTACGCGACCGACGTCCCCTACGCGGAAGCCCTCGTCCGCTACGCCCGCTCGCGCATCCGGGGTCTGCGCGGCCTGACGCCGCCCAAGCGCCTCGCCGGCCCCTACGACGAATACGTCGAGGCGCAGGAACGCGTCTACGCGACCGACAAGCAGGCCGTGACGGCAGCGAAAGACGAAGACGTGGCTGGAGTCGAAGCCGCCCGCAACCGGCGCGACGCAGAGGACGAGCTGCGCGAAAGGCTTGCCCGCGAGATCGGCTTCCAGGTCTGCAGCACCCCTCAGAGCTAGGAAGGAGCGATCGGCCGGCCGGGCCAGAACGGCCACTCCTCGAACTCGCGGCAGCGGCCGTCGGGGTCGAAGCGGACGATCCAGAGGTCGCGGTACTCGGCACCGGTCGCGTAGGCGACCTCGATCCGGGCCACCGCCGTGTCGCCCTCCACGGCGACGAGCTCGAAACCCATCTCGAACTCCTCGTCCGCCCCGGCGCGCTCGCGGTCCCAGAGCTCGCCGATCGCCTCCAGGCCGCGCACCGCTTCCTCGTAGGGCGACATCCGGTAGCTCGCGCCCTCGCTGAACAGCCCGGCGAGGCCCTCGGTCCCGGCGGTCCGCCAGGCTCGCTCGTATGCCTCGATCCAACTTGCGACGCCCGCCCGGTCGAGCATCCGGCCCGACTACTCGTCTCGACCGCCGGGCCGCGTCACTCGTTCGGCCCGTTGACGGACTTCCTCAGCAGCCTCTCGGGTAGCGGCAAGGGCCTCCTCGGTCACGGCCGTGACCCCCTCGCTGGGCTTGCCGCCGACGATGTCGCGGAAGGCGTTCTTGAAGCGCTCGGTGTGGCGATCGGGGCGGAAGCGCTCCTCCGCCTTCGCCTGCTTGGCCGGGTTGCGCTCGCCGTAGCGGCGACGCCCCCAGGGCGAGCCGGGCTTGCCCAGCCGCAGCGCCCCGTAGAGGGCGATCGGGAAGACGAAGAAGCCGACCGTGCCGTGCAGGACGCGCTGCTTGACGAAGCAGACCGCGACCATGGCGAAGACCGCGCAGGCGCTGAGGAGGCTGACGACCGTCTCCTCGACCGAGCCGGTTTCGAAGCTGAACGGGCTGAAGCCGAGCAGGACCAGCATCATCCCCGCCGCGGCGATCACGGTCGCGTCGATCGAGCTGCGGCCCTCTTCGGCCCAGTAGACGTCGTCGAGGTAGACCCAGAGGGCGAACTCGTCGATCGTCAGGCCCGCGCCGACGCCGAACAGGAAAGCGCAGATCTCGGCGTAGGGGCTCTCGCCCAGGGCGGAGATCCCCAGCGTGCCGGCGATCATCATCGTGACGATCCCGAAGACCAGGTGGTGGACGTGGACGCCGCCGTCGCTGACCACGCTGCCCGGCCACCAGGGCACCCGCGGGCTGCGCATCAGACGGGTGCTCATGCGGATGAAGGAGAAGGAGAGGATGAAGCCGACCAGGACGAGGAAGAGGCCCTGTTTTTCGTCGGCGAGGATCTGGTCGTTCCAGAACTCGCTGAAGATCGACGCGTAGAGGGTCATCGGCCGGGAGGAGTCGAGTGTAGACGGGGGGTGGAGCCGTCCCGGTCGGCGATCAGGTCGATCGCCAGCAGCACCGCGGCGACCGCGTAGAACGGCGTCAGCACGACGTTGGTCGCCGTGTCGGTCAGCCACCCGGCGACCAGCGAGTCGCCGAACAGGTCGTGCGTGAGGTGCGTCGCCACTCCGGTGATCGCGTCGCCGGCGATCTCGATCGGCACCAGCACCGCCAGCACCAGCCAGAAGTGGCCGCGCACGAGCCGGTAGCTGCGGCGCAGCGCGGCGCGCACCCCGCGGTGCTCGATCTCGACCACCGGCGCGGCGAGGCCGAGGTAAACGAAGAGCAGGATCCCCGGCACGACGAAGGCGAGGAAGCCGAGCGCGACCAGCACGCCGAAGATCAGGTCGACGGCGATCAGCGCCCGGTAGTCGACCATCCGCGCCACCTCGCGCAGCGTCGGCGGCTCGCCGCCGTGGGGGTGGGTGAGGGCGATCGCCACCGCGCCGGTGTAGAAGATCTCGCCGAGCAGGCCGGTCGTCACCAGCAGCGCCACGGCCAGCACCGTCGCCGCGATCCGCACGCTGCTGTCGAGGTCGAGCTCGGTTGCCTCGACGTGCACCGGGATCGCGTGGATCAGTCCCAGCGGGACGAAGACGAAGAAGGCGAGCGGCAGCAGCGTCCCGGCCCAGGCGACGTAGGTGCGGGCAATCCGCCGGTAGACCGAGAGCAGGCCGAGCCGCTCGCCCATCTAGCGCCGCCGACGCCCCGACGGGTGCCGGCCGCGCTCCTCCAGCTTCGAGCGCGAGGACTGCGAGGCGGGCACGCGGCGGACGTCGCGCAGGTCGGGGACCAGCATTTCCTCGGCGCACTGGCGGTGCCAGTGGTGGTGCTCGGTGCCGCCGAGGCGCAGCACGTACTGGACGACGGTGTGCTCGGTGCCGATCGGGATGTCGCCGTGGCAGCCGGGGCAGCGGTAGAGCTTCTGGCCGAAGCTGCGGATCAGCCAGACCTCGTTGCCTTCGTCGTCGCGACCGCGCAGGCTCCAGCGTTTGCTGGGCAGCCCGGCGCTCTCGCTCATCGTTTCGAGAGCCAGGCGAAGCCGGCGGCCATCGCCAGGTTCGCGGCCCCGGCGAGGCGGAGGCCGAGCTTGGCGCCGGGCCGGCTGACCGCCGGCGACTCCGACCAGAGCGCGTCGGTGGCGATCTCGGTGCCGCGCAGCCAGGCAAGCGCCCACCAATCGCGCCCCTCGCCGCGTCGATCCGCGATCAGATGGGCGGCGGCGAAGGTGAGCCAGATCGGCCCGCAGCGGCGGAAGAGGTGAGCCGCGTCGGGCGAGGGCTCGTCGTGGCCGAGCACCCGCAGGGTGGTCTCGGGCGCCGCGATCGCCGCCGATCCGAGCAGCAGATCGAAGGCGATCATGTTGCGGTTGGTGAGGCGCAGGGCCTGCTCGAGGTCCATATCCAGCCCCCATCCAACCAGATCGCGGCGCCGGCGGAAGGGAAAGCACCTGCACCGGCGAAATGGACCGCCGTGACCAAGACCGCAACGAAATCCCCCCAGCTCAAGAGCCTTTCCGAGTACATCCAGGAGCGCTTCGACGATTTCTCGCGCTCGCAGAAAGACGTCGCCCGCTACATCGTCGACCACCTCGACGAGGCAGCCTTCCTCACCGCCGAGGAGCTGGCCAGGAGAGCGAGCACCTCGTCCTCGACGGTGGTGCGCTTCTCCCAGGCCCTCGGCTTCGAGGGCTACCCCGAGCTTCAGCAGGCCGCGATCGAGGAGTACCGCAGCGCCACGGTGGCCGGCAGCGGCACCGGCGACGGCGGCGCGGCGCTCTTCTCCTTCGACCACTCCGAGCTCGAGGGCTCGCTCAGCGCCGACTACACGAACCTCGAGGAAACCGCGCGCAACCTGACCCGCGAGCAGGTCGACGGCGCCGTCGCCGCGCTCGCCGAGGCGCAGCGCGTCGTGATCGTCGGCGTCGAGCAGATGGCCTTCTTCGCCAGCTACTTTCGTCACATCCTCAGCCTGCTCGACATCCGCGCCGAAATCGTCGCCAGCACCGGCGGCGAGTCGTTGCAGCGGCTCGGCCGGATCGACGAGGAGACGCTGGTCATCGTGCTCTCCTGCGGCCGCGCCCACCCGCTGCTGCTACGGGCGATGAAGCTCGCCCTGCACCGCCGCGCGCGCACCCTCGCGATCTCCGACGCCTCGATGTCCGAGGTCGGCGAGCACGCCGAGCAGACGCTCTACTTCTCCTCCAACAGCCCCTCCTTCGCGCGCTCCAACACGGCCTTGATGGCGCTCGTGCAGGGCCTGGCGCACGGCCTCTACGCCCGCGACGAAGCGGCGCACAAAGACCGCATCCGCGCCTACAAACTGAAGTAGGGCGCAGCCCACGTAATATCCGGCCTGATGGCCGAGCGCGCCACCTTCCGCGTCAAGACCGGCCTCGCCGAGATGCTCAAAGGCGGGGTGATCATGGACGTGGTCACGCCCGAGCAGGCCCGGATCGCCGAGGCAGCGGGCGCCTGCGCGGTGATGGCGCTGGAGCGCGTCCCCGCCGACATCCGCCGCGACGGCGGCGTCGCCCGCATGTCCGACCCGGCGATGATCAAGGGCATCCAGGAGGCGGTGACGATCCCGGTCATGGCCAAGGCGCGGATCGGCCACTTCGCCGAGGCGCAGGTCCTGCAGTCGCTCGAAGTCGACTACGTCGACGAGTCCGAGGTGCTCACCCCGGCCGACGAGCGCAACCACATCGACAAGCTCGCCTTCGACGTCCCCTTCGTCTGCGGCGCGACCAACCTCGGCGAGGCGCTGCGGCGGCTTGGCGAGGGGGCGGCGATGATCCGCTCCAAGGGCGAGGCGGGGACGGGCAACGTGGTCGAGGCGGTGCGCCACATGCGCGAGATCGTCGGCGGGATCAAAGGCCTCGCCCAGCTCGGCCCGGAGGAGCTCGCCGGCGCCGCCAAGGAGCACCAGGCGCCGCTCGAAGTCGTCCACGAGGTCGCCGCGCAGGGCCGCCTGCCGGTGCCGCTCTTCTGCGCCGGCGGGATCGCCACCCCGGCGGACGCGGCGCTGATGATGCAGCTCGGCGCGGAGGGCAACTTCGTCGGCTCGGGCATCTTCAAGAGCGCCGACCCCGAGCGGCGCGCCCGCGCGATCGTCGAGGCGACGACGCACTTCGAAGACCCCGAGCGAGTCGCGGCGGCCTCGATCGGCCTCGGCGAGGCGATGCCCGGGCTGGAGATCTCCGAGCTGGCCGCGGCCGACGCCCTCCTGCAGGACCGCGGTGCCTGAGGGCGCCGGCCTGCGCATAGGCGTCCTCGCGATCCAGGGCGGCTTCGAAGCCCACCTCTCGGTGCTGCGCGAGCTCGGCGCGGATGCGGTCGAGGTTCGCGTCCCGGCGGACCTGGAAGAGCTCGACGGCCTGGTGATCCCCGGCGGCGAGAGCACGACGATCGCCAAGGGGATCGAGTCGGCCGGACTCGAAGGGCCGATCCGCAGCCACCGCGACGAGGGCCGCCCGGTCCTCGGCACCTGCGCGGGGATGATCGTCTGCGACGCCGACCACCTCGGCCTGCTCGACGTGTCGACGCGGCGCAACGCCTTCGGCCGCCAGCTGCAGAGCTTCGAGGCGGACCTCGAGGTCGAGGGGATCGGCGAGGAGCCGCTGCGCGCGGTCTTCATCCGCGCCCCCTGGGTCGAGCGCGCCGGTCCCGGCGTCGACGTGCTCGCCTCCTACGAGGGGCATCCGGTCGCCGTCCGCGAGGGCGGCGTCCTCGCCTGCGCCTTCCACCCCGAGCTGAGCGAGGATTCCCGGCTGCACGCGTTGTTCATGGCAATGACTACCGGGGCGCAGAGCCGCGCCCGCGAGGAGGCGGAGACGTGAGAGATCCGAGAGCCGAGGGCCTGGCGAAGATCCTGGTCGGTTACTCGACCGAGGTGAAGGAGGGCGACGTCGTCTCGATCGACGGCGAGAGCGCCGCGGCCCCGCTGCTGCTGGCGGTCTACGAGGAGGTGCTCAAGGCCGGCGGCAACCCGATCGTGAACGTCTCCCTCGACGGCCAGGCCGCCGCCTACTACAAGCACGCCACGGACGCCCAGCTCGAGTGGATCTCCCCGACCTCCGAGTGGCTGCTCGACAACGTCGACGTACGGATCGCAATCGGCGCTTCGAGCAACACGCGCGAGCTGTCCGGCGTGCCGCCGCAAAAGCAGTCGCGCCGCCAGATCGCCACCGGCGAGCTGCTCGGCCGGGCGATGGAGCGCAGCGCCCGCGGCGAGTTCCGCTGGTGCTACACGCTCTTCCCGACCAACGCCTACGCCTCGGAGGCCGAGATGAGCCTGGCCGACTACGAGGACTTCTACTACGGCGCCTGCCTCGCCGACGACCCCGACCCGCTGACGGCCTGGAAGCGGGCCTCGCAGGAGACGACGCGGCTGGCGGAGTGGATCGAGGGCCACGAGGAGGTGCGGGTCGTCGCGCCGGGGACCGACGTAAAGCTGGGCATCGCCGGGCGCAGGTTCATCCCCTGCGACGGCCGCCACAACATGCCCGACGGCGAGTTCTTCACCGGCCCGGTCGAGGACTCGGTCGAGGGCGAGGTCAGCTTCCACCTGCCGGCGACGGTTGGCGGCCGCGAGGTCGCCGGCGTGCGGCTGCGCTTCGAGGCGGGCAAGGTCGTCGACGCGAGCGCCGAGCGCGGCGAGGAGTTCCTGATCGAGCTGCTCGACACCGACGACGGCGCCCGCCGGCTGGGCGAGCTCGGCATCGGCACCAACTACGCGATCGACCGCGGCACGCGCGAGGTGCTGCTCGACGAGAAGCTCGGCGGCACCGTCCACATGGCGGTCGGCAAGAGCTACCCGGAGTCGGGCGGCGTCAACGACTCGGCAGTGCACACGGACCTGGTCTGCGACCTGCGCCTCGGCGGCAGGCTCGAAGTCGACGGCACGGTGATGCAGGAAGACGGCAAGTTCGTCGTCTGACGCCGCGCCCTACTGGTTCGGGAGGGGCGAGCCGGCGAGCAGGAAGAACCAGGCGAGGAAGACCGCCGCGGCCAGCATCACCGAGCCCATCAGCACCGCCTCGACGACGGTGGTCGAGCCGGTCTGGGCCGTGGTGTCGCGCATGCTCTTCAGCCAGCTCGGCCGAATCGGTGCCAGCCGGTCGGTGCCGGTGACGTTGACGTAGAGCGCGTTGAGGCGACCGATCAGCCAGGCGTCGAGGACGATCGAGACGAGGATGCCGACCGCCACCACCGCGTAGGGCCCCTCGGCGGGGAACTGGGTGTCGGAGACCTGCGAGCCGATCCAGATCCAGCCCACCGGGATCGCCGTCCAGAGCGCCAGGGCGGCGACCAGCATGACGACGAATATCGCGCTCGCGGCAAATCCCCGCACGCTCATAGAATGGCAAACGATGTCCGGGCATTCGAAGTGGTCCTCGATCAAGCACAAGAAGGGCGCTGCCGACGCCAAGCGCGGCAAGCTCTTCACCAAGCTGGCGCGGGCGATCACCGTCGCCGCGCGCGACGGCGGCGGCGACCCCGAAGGCAATGCGGCACTGGCCACGGCGGTGCAGAAGGCCCGCGACGCCTCGATGCCGAAGGACAACATCCAGCGCGCGATCGACCGCGGGACGGGCGTCGGCAGCGACGCCGAGGCAATCGAGCGCGTGGTCTTCGAGGGCTACGGCCCGGGCGGCGCCGCGGTCCTCGTCGAAGCGCTGACCGACAACCGCAACCGCACCAGCGCCGAAGTGCGGCACGCCTTCAGCAAGCACAACGGCAGCCTCGGCGAGCCGGGCTCGGTCGCCTGGATCTTCGAGAAGCGCGGCGTCCTCGCCGTCGACGCGGCGCGCTACGGGGAGGACGACCTGATTGCCGCGATCGACGCCGGCGCCGAGGACGTGCGAGAAGAGGGCGAGCTGCTGCGCGTGCTCTGCGAGCCGGCCGGCCTGAGCGCGGTGCGCGAGGCGCTCGAGGCGGGCGGCGTCGAGATCCAGTCCGCCGACGTGGCGATGGAGCCGAAGAGCACGGTCGAGGTCAAGGGCAACGACGCCAAGTCGCTGCTCAACCTGATCGAGGCGCTGGAAGACGACGACGACGTCAACGAGGTCCACGCGAACTTCGACATCCCCGACGAGGTATTGCAGAAGCTCGCTGCGTAAAGGCATCCGGGCGTTCTCCCAGAATCACTCCCCATGGAAGTGGTGATGGGGGTCGACCCCGGCGCAGCAAATCTCGGCTTCGGCATCGTCCGGGTCGAGGGAAACCGCATGGTCGCGCTCGACGGCGGGGTGGTCGAGACGACGGCGGAGCTGCCGATGGAGCGCCGATTGGAGCGCATCCACGGCTCGCTCGCCGAGCTGATCGCCTGGCACGAGCCGCGTGCGATGGCGATCGAGGACGTCTTCTTCGGCAAGAACGTGCAGACGGCGATGACCGTCGGCCGCGCCAGCGGGGTGGCGATGCTGGCCGCGGCGCAGGCGGGGATCGGCTGCGCCGTCTACACCCCGCAGGCGATCAAGATGGCGGTCTGCGGCAGCGGCGCCGCGGACAAGAAGCAGGTGCAGCGGATGGTCGCGACCCTGCTCGGCCTGGCCGAGATACCGCGGCCCGACCACGCGGCCGATGCCCTTGCGGTGGCGATCTGCCACGGCGGCGGGGCCGGCCGTCGCGAAGCGACCGAGCTTGCCGTGGCGGCCGCCGGCGGGGGGCGCGGATGATCGCTGCGGTGCGCGGCGAGGTGCTGGTGCGCCGGCCGGACCACGTCGTCGTCGACGCCGGCGGCGTCGGCTACCGGTTGACGGTTTCGGCCGAGACGCTGAAGGCGGTGCCGGCGACCGGCCGCGAGGCGTTCCTGCACGCCGAGCTGGTCGCGCGCGAGGACTCGCTGGCGCTGTTCGGCTTCGCCTCCGAGGAGGAGCGCGACCTCTTCGGGCAACTGGTCTCGGTCAGCGGCGTCGGGCCGAAGGTTGCGATCGCGGCGCTCTCCGGCGGCCCGGCGCGCGAGCTGCTGCGGGCGATCGCCGCCGGCGACGCGAAGCGTTTCCAGGCCGTGCCGGGGATCGGCAAGCGGACGGCCGAGCGGATCATCGTCGAGCTGCGCGAGAAGGTTGCCGGCGAGCTGGAGGAAGAGGTGTTGCTCGCCGCGAGCGGCGACGGCGACCCGCGCGCCCTCGCCCGCGACGGGCTGGTCAACCTCGGCTACGCGCCGTTGGAAGCAGAGCAGCTGCTCGACGGGATCGACGGCGGCGATGCCGAGGAGCTGCTGGCGACGGCGCTGCGCAAGGCGGGCTCCGGGAGGAAGGCGGCATGAGCGAGAAGCGGATTCGCACGCCGGGCATCGACGAGGACCCGGTCCCGGTCGACGCCGAGGTGCGGGTCCACGACGCGCGTGCCGAGACGCCCGACGAGGACCTCGACCGCTCGCTGCGCCCGCCGAGCCTCTCCGACTTCGTCAACCAGGAGCAGGTCACCGAGCAGCTCGGCATCTTCCTCGAGGCCGCCCGCCGCCGCGGTGAGCCGCTCGACCACGTCCTGTTGGCCGGCCCGCCGGGCCTCGGCAAGACCTCGCTGGCGCACATCGTCGCTGCCGAGATGGAGGTGCCGCTGGTGCAGACCGCCGGTCCGGCGCTCGAGCGCAAGGCCGACGTCGCCTCCTTCCTCACCGCGCTCGAGCCCGGCAGCGTGTTCTTCATCGACGAGATCCACCGGCTGGGAAGGGCAGTGGAGGAGACGCTCTACCCGGCGATGGAGGACGGCGAGCTGCCGGTCGTGCTCGGCCAGGGGGCCGGCGCCCGTACGGTGACCCTGCCGCTGCCGCCCTTCACCCTCGTCGGCGCGACCACCCGGGCGGGCCTGCTGACCACGCCCTTGCGCGACCGCTTCGGCGTCTGCCATCGGCTCGAGCACTACAGCCCCGACCACCTGGCGCAGATCGTCGAGCGCTCGGCCGGCATTCTCGAAGTCGAGATCGACGCCGAGGGCGCGCGCGCGATCGCCGAGCGCTCGCGCGGTACGCCGCGGGTGGCCAATCGCCTGCTCAAGCGGGTTCGCGACTTCGCCCAGGTCAAGGGCAGCGGCCGAGTCGACGCCGGGGTCGCCTCGGCCGGCCTGGAAATGCTCGAGGTCGACGCGGGCGGGCTCGACCGCAGCGACCGCAACCTGCTCGACACGATCGCCGCCAAGTTCGCCGGCGGGCCGGTCGGGCTCTCGACCCTGGCCGTCGCGATCGGCGAGGAGCAGGACACGATCGAGGACGTTCTGGAGCCCTACCTGCTTCAGCAGGGGCTCCTGAAGCGGACGCCGCGCGGCCGCGTGTTGACCGAGCGCGCCTACGAGCACCTCGGCATTCCCGCGCCCGAGGGATCGCGCAGTCTGTTCTGAGCAGAGTCTCAGTAACCTGAGCGGGGGATGCCTTTCTTCATCTGCCCCAACTGCGGGAACAGGGAGCTGAGCGCCGACCGGACAGCCGGTTTCAGCACCCGTCCCAAGGGCTGCTCGAAGTGCGGCTTCGGCTTCGTCTTCGAGCTGCTCGACGACTACTACCCGGCCCCCAACGCGGCCTTCTTCGTCTGCGACCAGCAGGCGCGCGTGATCGACGCCGGCCGCGGCAGCTTCGAGCTGACCGGCCTCACCGACGAGGACGTGATCGGCCGGCCGGTCAAAGAGGTTCTCGGCCTGCAGTGGCTGCAGCTCGGCGAGGGGGGTAAGGAGGCCGATCGGGACAACGACGGCGGCGCCGACCCGATCGAAACCTCGCTGGAGTGGGGCGTGCGCTCGCTCGGCAAGAAGGTCTCGGTGAACGCCGAGGGCGACCTCCCGGCCGAGGCGGTCGCCGACGTCTTCCCGGCCTACGACGACGACGGCGGCCTGTTGATCGTCCTCACGCCAGAGAGCTGAACGATGCGCCGCAACCGCTTCAACGCCTTCGTCCTCATCTTCGTGCTCGGCCTGATCGTCGTCTCCGGCCTGGTCGTCGCGAGCAAGCCGACCCGCCTCGGCCTCGACCTCAAGGGCGGCGTCGAACTGATCTACCAGGGCACGCCGACCGGTGAAACGAAAGAGGTCAACGGCGAAGACATCGAACGCTCGATCGAAATCATCCGCGAGCGGATCGACAAACTGGGCGTCGCCGAGCCCGAGGTCTCGCGCCTGGGCACCACCGAGATCTCGGTCAGCCTGCCCGACGTGACCAACGCCCAGCGGGCGATCGACCAGGTCGGGACCACGGCGCAGCTCTACTTCTACGACTGGGAACCGAACCTGATCGGCCGCGAGAAGGCGATCGGCGGCTTCCCCGGCCAGGAACCGCCCGCGACCCTGGTCGAAGAAGCGAACAAAGAATGGACCGCCGCCGGGCGCAGCACCAGCAAACAGTCGAACCAGCAGCTGATCTTCTCCGGCGCGTTCGCCACCGCCTACGGCGCCGTCAAGCTCGCCGGCGAACAGGAACCCGAACCCGACTGCGGAGACTGCTCGACCAACAAGCCGCGCTATTACCTGTTCGACGGCACGCCCCAGCACAAGCTGATCGCCGGTCCCGAGTTCGCCGAAAAGGACCTCTTCATCAGCGCGACCGGCATAAAGCGGGCGAAAAAAGAGCGCTGCAAAGACGACGAAGCGATCGGCGACTGCCAGGCCGTCCTCACGGTGCCGCCAGGCACGATCGTCGCCTCCCAGCAGCCCACCGACCCCGGCGGCAAGATCATCGAGGGGGTCGAGAACGCCGGTTGGTACGCGCTCAGGGACAAACCCGCGCTCTCGGGCAGCGACATCACCGACCCGAAGCAGGAATTCGACCAGGTCAAACGGCCCAACGTGGTCTTCGGCTTCACCGACGATGGACGCGAGGCTTTCCAGCAGGTGACCCGGCAGATCGCCCAGCGCGGCCAGGCGCGGGCGATCGGACCGGCATCCGAAGAACAGGCCGAACAGCTCTCCGGCCGCTTCGCGGTCGTCCTCGACAACGAAATCAAGACCGCGCCGACGATCGACTTCAGCCAGTACCCGGACGGGATCGACGGACGCACCGGGGCGGAAATCTCGGGTGGCTTCGCCGACATCCAGGAAGCGCAGGACCTGGCGACCTTCCTGCAGATCGGTGCGCTGCCGATCAACCTGAAGCTGATCAGTCGGACCCAGGTATCGGCGACGCTGGGCGAACAGGCGCTCGACCAGGGCCTCAAAGCGGGGCTGATCGGCCTCGCGCTGGTGATCCTCTTCCTGATCGCTTACTACCGGATGCTCGGGGTGGTGGCGACGCTCGGCCTCGCCGTCTACGCGCTCGTCTTCTTCGCCCTGATCAAGCTGATCCCGATCACGATGACCCTGCCGGGGATCGCCGGTCTGATCCTCACGATCGGCGTCGCCGCCGACGCCAACATCGTCATCTTCGAGCGGATCAAGGAGGAGGTGCGCGCGGGGCGCAGCCTCTCGGCGGCGATCGCGGTCGGCTACCGCAAAGGGATCGCGACGATCATCGACGCCAACGTCATCACCCTGCTGACCGCCTTCATCCTCTTCGTGCTGGCCACCGCCGGGGTCAAAGGGTTCGCCTTCGTCCTCGGGGTCGGCACGATCGTCTCCCTCTTCACCGCAGTCGTCTTCACCCAGGCGCTGCTCGGCGTCTTCGGCCGTGGCCGCCTGCTGACCTCGCCGCGCTTCGTCGGGGCTGGGGAGGAACGGGTTCGCTGGCACTTCGACTTCATCGGCGCCAGCCGCTGGTTCTTCTCGATCTCGGGCGCGATCCTGGTGATCGGCGCGCTCTCGCTCTCCGTCAACCAGCTCAATCTCGGCATCGACTTCGAGTCGGGAACGCGGCTCAACTTCTCTCCCGAGCAGAGCGTCTCGACCGATCAGGTGCGGGAAGCGCTCGACGGCGAGGGCCTCGGCAGCGCCGAGATCCAGGAAACCGACAACCCCCAGTTCGGCGAGGGCTTCCAGATCCAGTCCGAGGAGCTGCAGCCGGGTGGCGTCGCGGCGGCGAAAGGGGCGCTGAGCTCGGAGTTCGGCATCCAGCCCGGCAGCTTCGAAAGCACCAGCGTCGGGCCGACCTTCGGCGCGCAGGTGGCCCGCAGCGCGATCCTCGCAATCGTCTTCTCGCTGCTGCTGATCTCGGCCTACGTCGCCTTCCGCTTCGAAGCGAAGTACGCGGTTCCCGTCCTGATCGCCGTTGCCCACGACATCCTGATCACCGGCGGGGTCTACTCGCTGATGGGCAAAGAAGTAAGCAGCGGGACGGTCGCCGCCTTCCTCACCATCCTCGGCTACTCGCTCTACGACACCGTTATCGTCTTCGACCGGATCCGCGAGAACGTGCCGCGGATGCCGCGGGCGGCCTTCTCGCAGATCGTCAACCGCTCGATGAGCGAGGTGCTCACCCGTTCGCTGATCACCGGCCTCTCCTCGGTCTTCCTCGTCACCGTGTTGCTGATCTTCGGCGGCACCACCCTGCAGGACTTCGCCTTCGCGATGATGGTCGGCATCTTCTCCGGAACCTATTCCTCGATCTTCATCGCCTCGCCGGTGTTGACCGCTTGGAAAGAGCGGGAGCCGGGCTTCGTCCGCCGCCGCGAACGACTCGCCGGGCCGGACGGCACCGTGCCCGCCTTCGCCGACGAGGTGGCGATGGCGAGGTTGAGCGACGACAGCATCAGCGAAGCCGAGGTCGAGGAGGTGCCTGCGCCGGTGGCCGTCGCCGAGTCGGCGACCGACGGGGGCGATCCGGCGACCAACGGCGAGCCGGCGACGGCTCCCGACCCCGCCGCGGCCGAGCAGGCGGAGCGCAACGCGCGCCGCCGCGAACGGCGCAAACAGCGGCGCAAGCACGGGAGGAATCGCTGATGGCCCTGGTCGTCTGGTTCACGATGGGCATCGCCCTTTGGCACTTCACCGTCTTCCTGCCCGACCGCTTCTGGCAGGGCATCGTCGGCGCCCTGCTCGGCGCCACGACCGGCGCCGTCGTCTTCGGCGCCCTCGTCGCGGCGGTCACCGGCCAGGGCCTCGGCGATACCGACCTGGGCACGGCGCTGACCGCGATCCCGGGCACGGCGATCGGGCTCGCGGTGGTCTGGGCGATCGGCGTCCGCCAGGAGCGGCCGCTGGAGTCGCAGGCCTAGCTTCCGCCGCATTTTGCGCCGCGGCGGCAGGCGGTTTGCCGCCGCCGTCGTGCCTAGCTTGGTGGTGTGGCGAAAACCATCCACGCTTACGAGGCTGAGCCCTTCTCCTACGCCGAGGCGCGGGCGCTCGTCGACGAGCTGGGGCTGAGCGAGCCGGTGGCGATCGCGCTCGTGCGGCGCGGTTACCGGACCCCGGAGTCGGCGAAGGCCTTTCTCGACGCCGACGAGTCGCACTCGCCCGGCGAGTTCAGGTCGATGGCGGCGGTCGTCGAGCGGGTTGGGGAGGCGATCGAGGGGGGGGAGCGGATCACGGTGCACGGCGACTTCGACGTCGACGGGGTCTGCGCGACGACGATCCTCGTCGGGGCGCTGCGCGAGCTGGGGGCCGAGTGTGACTGGCTGATCCCGGATCGGATTGCCGATGGGTACGGGCTCAGCGCCGAGAACATCGAGCGGCTTGCGGAGCGCGGCACGAAGCTGCTGATCACCGTCGATTGCGGGATCACCGCCGTTACCGAGGTTGCGCTGGCCAAGTCGCTCGGCATGGACGTGATCGTCACCGATCATCACCAGCCGGGGTCGGAGCTGCCGGATTGCCCGATCCTGCATCCGGCGGTCGATGGGTATCCGTTCGAGGGGCTTTGCGGAACGGCAGTGGCTTGGAAGTTGGCTTGTGCTCTCGGTAAAGCTGAAACAGATCTCGACCTCGTCGCACTTGCCACCGTCGCCGATGTCGTGCCGCTTGTGGGGGAGAACCGATCCCTGGTCAAGCGCGGGTTGGAGGAGATCCGGCGGGCACGCAGACCCGGCATCCGGGCGCTGCTCGAAGCTTCGAAATGCGAGCCAACGCAGCTGGATGAGAGCGATCTGGGATTCAAGCTTGCGCCAAGGATCAATGCTGCTGGGCGGCTGTACAGGGCCGATGCCGGGGTTGAGCTGTTCCTGACCGAGGATGAAACGCGGGCGAAGGAGATCGCGGTCGAGCTGAACCGGGCGAACTCCGAGCGGCGGGCTACGGAGCGGGAAGTCGACGCGGCGGCTGAGGCGGCTCGTCGTGAGCTTCCCGACGAGTTGAAGGAAGCGCCCGGGCTGGTGCTGGCCGGCGAGGGGTGGCACCCGGGGGTTATCGGGATCGTCGCTTCGCGGTTGGCGGAGAGGCATTACCGGCCTGTGGTGGTCGTATCGCTCGACGGCGAGGGTGGAGGGCGGGGGTCGGCCCGGAGCATCCCCGGGTTTGACCTGTTGGCGGGACTCGAGGCGTGCGCGGAGCACCTCGAGCGCTTCGGCGGGCACAAGGCGGCGGCCGGCTTGGAGCTGCGTGCGGAGAAGCTCGACGCGTTCCGGGCCGCCTTCGCTGCCCATGCGGCGTCCGTGCTCGGGCCGGAGGAGCTGCGCAAGACGGAGCGGATCGACGCGATGGTCGGAGGGACGAGCCTCGGCATGGAGCTCGCCGAGGAGCTCGAGCGCTTGGCGCCGTTCGGGATGGGCAATCCCGGTGTGCGCCTGCTCGTGCCCGGGGCGCGAGTGCGCGACGTGCGGACGATGGGCCAGGAGGGGAAGCACGCCCGCTTCAGCCTGCACAGCGGCGGCCGGCGGGCGCTCGGCGTCGCCTTCGGGCGGTCGAGCCTGGGCGTGGGGGAGGACGACCCGGTCGACGCCGCGGTGCGGCTCGAGGTCAACCGCTGGAACGGCTCGGTCGAGCCGCGCGTCGTCCTGCGCGACCTCTACCCGGTGGAGGAGCGCGCCTGCGCCTGTCCCGACCCGGAGTGGTGGGGGCGGTTCGAGCAGGAGCTGCGCCTGCCGCTCGACTCCGACGAGGAGGCCCAGATCGAGGTTCGGAGCGGGGAGCGCGAGACGGTCCGCGGCGCGGGCTCGGTCGGCGCGACGGTGGCGGAGCTGCTCGCGGCCGGCGAGGGGGTGCTGGCCGTGTGCGCGGACTCCCCACGCCGCGCGCGGCTCACCGACCTGGCGCGCTTCGCCGACACCGATCCGCCGGCGACCTGCGAGAGCTGCGGCGGGATCGCCGTCGACGCCCTCAGGCAGCCCGCCCTGACCGATTACGCCGCGCTGGAGCGGGCGCCGGAGATCGCCGGCGAGTTCGCCCACGTCGTCCTCGTCGATCCGCCGTCCTCGGCTCGCCAGGAGGCGCTCGCCGGACGCCCGCTCGACGGCTGGAGCGGTGGGGTGGGCCGGCCCGGCTTCCTCCATCTCGCCTGGGAGGAGAGCGGCGTCGCGGCCGCGCTCGCCGCGCTGGAGGAGCGGATGGCGCGGCGAGGGACCCTGATCGGCCTCTTCCGCGAGCTGCGCGAGGTCGGCGAAGCGAGCGGAGAGGAGCTGCAGGCGGCGCTGCGCGGCACCGGGCCGCGCCCCCGCAGTCCCGAGACGGCGGCGCGCTGCTTCCGGGTGCTCGACGAGCTCAGCCTGGTGCAGGGCGCGCCGGAAAGCGGCCGCGGCAAGGTCGGGGTCGTATCCTCAGAGGGAACCGAACTGGAGCGCTCGGCCGCATTCCGCGCCTACGGCGCCCGTCACCAGGAGGGCCTGCGATACCTCGAACGACGCAAGAGAGCCTAGAACAGCGCGAGCTCCTCGCCGACCTCTTCGCCGTGGTCGAGGAGTTCGACTCCGCGCCCGAGCGCGACGGCGCCTCGAACGGCGCCGCCACCGCGGTCGCCGTCGCGGCGATCGACCGCGCCGCGGTGGCGCGGGCGTTCGACTTCGCCTGCGACCGCCACGCCGATCAGCTGCGCCGCTCCGGCGACGAGTTCATCACCCACCCGGTCGGCGTCGCCCAGATCTGCGCCGGGATGCGACTCGACACCGAGACCCTCTGCGCGGCGCTGCTGCACGACACGGTCGAGGACACCAGCGCCAGCCTGGACGACGTGCGGGCGGAGTTCGGCGAGGAGATCGCCCAGCTGGTCGACGGCGTCACCAAGTTGACCGGGATGACCTTCGAGAGTCGCGACGAGCGGCAGGCGGAGAACTACCGCAAGATGATGGTGGCGATGGCCACCGACGTCAGGGTGATCCTGATCAAGCTGGCCGACCGCCTGCACAACATGCGCACCCTCGGCGCGCTGCCCAAGCAGAAGCAGACGGCGAAGGCGCGCGAGACGCTGGAGATCTACGCGCCGCTCGCCCACCGCCTCGGGATCCACGCGATCAAATGGGAGCTGGAGGACCTCGCCTTCGCGACCCTGCACCCGCGCAAGTACAAGGAGATCAAGCAGCTCGTCGCCCAGCAGCGCGACGAGCGCGAGACCTACGTCAACCAGGCCGGCGAGTTCCTCGCGGGCGAGCTGAAGGCGGTCGGGGTCGAGGCCGAGATCTCCGGCCGCGCCAAGCACTTCTACTCGATCTACACGAAGATGACCAAGAAGGGTCGCGAGTTCAACGAGATCTTCGACCTGACCGCGATGCGAGTGATCGTCGGCTCGGTCAAGGACTGCTACGGCGCGATCGGCGTCATCCACTCGCTCTGGAAGCCGCTGCCGGGGCGTTTCAAGGACTTCGTCGCGATGCCCAAAGCCAACATGTACCAGGCGCTGCACACCACGGTGATCGGGCCCGAGGGCAAGCCGTTGGAGATCCAGATCCGCACCGGCGAGATGCACGACCTGGCCGAGTACGGGATCGCCGCCCACGTCGCCTACAAGGAGGGCGGCGCCGACGATCCGCAGCGCGAGAAGATGACCTGGCTGCGCCAGCTGGTCGAGGCCGAGGGCGAGCAGGACCCGACCGAGTTCCTCGAGTCGCTCAAGGTCGACCTCTTCGAGGACGAGGTCTTCGTCTTCACGCCGAAGGGCGAGGTGAAGAACCTCTCAGCCGGCTCGACGCCGCTCGATTTCGCCTACGCGGTCCACACCGACGTCGGCCACCGCTGCGTCGGCGCCAAGGTCAACGGCTCGATCGTGCCGCTGCACTACCAGCTGCGCTCGGGCGACATCGTCGAGGTGCTGACCGCGAAGCAGAACCGTGGGCCCTCGCGCGACTGGCTGAAACTCGTGCGGACCAGCCGCGCCCGCAACAAGATCCGCGCCTTCTTCAAACAGGAAAGGCGCGAGGACGCCGAGCAGAAGGGGCGCGACGCGCTCGAGGAAGCGTTGCGCCAGCGCGGCCTGCCGATGCAGAAGCTGGCGATCTCGCCGCTGCTCGCCCAGGTGATCCGCGAGATGGGCTTCCGCAAGGCGAGCGAGTTCTACATCGCCCTGGGCCAGGGCAAGGTCGCGACCAAGGCGGTCGCCAACAAGCTGATGCAGCGGCTCAAAGAGGGCGAGGCGGTCGAGGAGCGCGAGCCGCTCGCCTTCGAGGGCGCTCGCGAGGACAAGGCGCGGCGGACCAAGGACGCCGCCGACTACGGCATCCGTGTCAAGGGCGCCGACAACGTCGCCGTGCGGCTCGCCAAGTGCTGCCGGCCGGTGCCCGGCGACCGGATCGCCGGCTACGTCTCGCTCGGTCGCGGCATCACCATCCACCGCGCCGACTGCAAGAACGTCAAGGCGCTGATGAAGTCGCCCGAACGCTTCGTCGACGTCGCCTGGGAAGGCGAGAACGAGTCGACCTACAAAGTCGAGCTGCAGATCGACGCCTACGACCGCACCCGCCTGCTCGAGGACCTCTCGCGCACCTTCTCGGAGGCAGGGATCAACATCCTCGGGGCGAGTTGCGTGACCAACCACCCGATGGTCAAGAACCGCTTCGTCGTCGAGGTCGGCGACACCGAGCAGATCAAGCAGTGCATCTCGCGCCTGCGCAACGTCGAGAGCGTCTTCGACGCCTACAGGATCACGCCGACCGGCTGAGCGTCAGGCGATCACCGTCAGCGCGCCGGGCTCGACCGCGAGCTCCATCCGCGTGCGCTCGCCGATGTAGTCGCCGTCGACCTGCACGGGAAAGGGCCTGGCGATGCCGTCCCTGGTCTCGGAGATCGAGGCGATCGTCGCCCGGGAGACGCCTTCGAAGTGCTCGATCTGGCGGTGCCGCGCGCCCGGGCGCCGCTCGCTGAAAAGGCGCGGGATCAAGGTCGGCATGTCGCGCTGGGTCGCCCGCCTGAGCACGCCGAGTGAGAGCGTGCCGTCGTCGATCTCGACGCCCTCGCAGACGCGCACCGGGCGGCTGGCGAAGTAGGTGAAGGGGTCGGAGTTCTGGGCCAGCGCGGTGACGCCCTCGCTCGTCCGGGCGCCGTCGATCTCGACCCGCAGCCTGACCGGATTGACCATGTAGCTGCGGTAGAAGGCCGAGACTGCCGCCCAGGTGTAGTAGTAGGGCCCCGCGCGCGACTTGAGCCGCGGGTGGGCATCGACCCGCTTGACCACGGTGGCGTCGATGCCGACGCCGCAGGAGAAGACGAAGTGACGGCCGTCGGCTCGACCGAGGTCGATCTTGCGCGGCGCCCACTCGTCGACCAGGGCGAGCAGGTGCTCGGTCGCGTCGACGACGTCGTTGGGGATGCCGAGCGTGCGGCAGACGACGTTGGTCGAGCCGCCCGGCAGGACCGAGACCGGCACGTCGGTTCCGGCGAGCCCGTGGGCGACCTCGTTCAGGGTGCCGTCGCCGCCGATGGCGACGACCACGTCGTAGCCGTGGTCGCGCACCTCGCGGCCGATCTCGGTGGCGTGGTTCTGCGCCTCGGTGGCGACGGTCTCGACCTCGTAGCGCCCCTGCAGCGCGTAGACGACCAGGTTCTTGAGCCGATCGGAGACCGTGGTCGCGTACGGGTTGACGATGAGCAGCATCCGCTTCTTGTGCGGCTTGCGGTGTATGCGGTCGCGGATTTTCGCGGTCATTCAGGGTGGTGCGCAGGCGGAGTGGAGGTGCAGCCTAATGACTGTGATCGTGCCCGCCGCGCACGGTCCACCACGAGTCCCAGGTGATCTTGATGATCACGGCGGTGATCGCCAGTCCGATCAAC
>DATDBO010000091.1:0-13696 GCA_036524775.1 Solirubrobacterales bacterium | reverse complement strand
CGACCAGCTGGTCGCCGGGCTCGATCGCGACCAAGTCCCCCGGCGCGACCTCCTCCGCCGTGAGGCTGACCACGTTGCCGTCGCGCTCGACCTTGGCGTGGGGGGCGACGAGGATCGCCAGCTCGTCGAGCGTGCGCTTCGCCTTCAGCTCCTGGCGGATGCCGATCCAGGAGTTGACGATTGCGATCACTCCGAAGACCGCGTCGGCGAACAGCCCCAACGAGAGGATGAGGACGAAGAAGCCGCCGATGATCGCGTTGAACAGCGTGAAGACGTTGCCGGCGACGATGCTGGAAACCGAGCGCGAGGAAGTGGTCATCAGGAGGACATTCAATAGGGTTCGGGCGGATGGCTCTGAAACTCGGACTCAACCTCGGCTACTGGGGCATCGGCCCCGCGGGCGAGGACGCGCTCGAGGTCGTTCTGGCCGCCGAGTCCGCCGGCTACGAGTCGGTCTGGGCGGCCGAGTCCTACGGCTCCGACGTGGTCAGCGTGCTCGCCTGGCTGGCGCCGCAGACGAAGACGATCAACCTCGGCGCGGCGATCCTGCAGGTGCCGGCCCGTCCGCCCGCCGCGGCGGCGATGGCCGGGGCGACGATCGACAAGCTCTCCGGCGGCCGCTTCCTGTTCGGCTTCGGCCCCTCCGGGCCACAGGTCTCCGAAGGCTGGTACGGCGTCCCCTACGCCAAGCCCTGGGGCCGCACCCGCGAGTACATCGAAGTCGTGCGCGAGATCGTCGCCCGCGAGGGCAAGGTCGACCACCAGGGTGAGCACTACCAGCTGCCGCTGCCGGGCGGCGAGGGCAAGCCGCTGAAGCTCAACTTCCACCCGGTGCGCAGCCGCATCCCCGTCTTCGTCGGCGCGATCGGGCGCAAATCGGTCGAGATGGCGGCCGAGATCTGCGACGGCTGGATTCCGATCTTCTTCAGCGTCGACGCCTTCGAGCAGACCTGGGGCGAGCACCTGGAGGCGGGCTTCGCCAAGGGTGGCCGCCGGCGCTCCGACCTCGAGGTCAGTCCGTCGCTGTCGGTGGCGATCGACGGCGACCTGGAGGCGGCGAAGAGCGTCGTCAAGGCCGGCCTCGTCCTCTACTTCGGCGGGATGGGCAGCCGCAAGACCAACTTCTACGTCGACCTGGCGCACCGCTTCGGCTTCGGCGACGTCGCCGACGAGGTGCAGCGGCGCTTCCAGGACGGCGACCGCGAGGGGGCCTTCGCGGCGATGCCCGACGAGATCGTCGAGGCCACTTCGCTGGTCGGCAGCGAGGCCGAAGTGGCGGAGCGGGTCGAGCGCTTCCGCGGCGCCGGCATCGACCGCCTGATCGTCTCGCCCGTGCACGTCGACCGGGGCGAGCAGCTGCACACGATCGAGCGCCTGGCCGCCCTGGCGGGCGGCTGACCCGCTCCCACCCTCATCCCATAACCTTCCGCGCCGCATGAAGATCGGAGTGCCGAAAGAGACCGCCGAGGGGGAGCGCCGCGTCGCCCTCGTCCCGGACGCGGTCAAGTCGCTGAAGAAGAACGAGGGCGTCGACGTGGCGGTCGAGCGCGGCGCCGGCGACGCCGCCGGGCACCCCGACTCCCAGTACGAGGAGGCGGGCGCCGAGGTCGTCGACCCCGACGTCGCCTGGGGCGCCGACGTCGTCCTCCGCGTCGCCGCCCCCACCGCCGAGCAGATCGGCAAGCTCAACTCGAGTCAGGTGCTGATCAGCCACCTCTCGCCCTGGACCGCGGCCGAGACCAACAAGGCGCTGGCGAGCGCCGGCGTGACCAGCTTCGCGATGGAGGCGATCCCGCGCACGACGCGGGCGCAGGCAATGGACGCGCTCTCCTCGCAGGCCGCCGCCGGCGGCTACGCGGCGATGCTGATCGCCGCCCGCGAGTCGGGCCGCTTCTTCGGCATGATGACCACCGCCGCCGGCACCGTGCCGCCGGCCAAGGTGCTGGTGCTGGGCGCCGGCGTCGCCGGCCTGCAGGCGGTCGCGACGGCGAAGCGGCTGGGCGCGATCGTCACCGGTTTCGACATCCGCCGCGCCGCCTGGGAGCAGATCGCCTCGCTCGGCGGCCGCCCGCTCGAACTCGACTTCATCCCCGACGCCGAAGGCGAGGGCGGCTACGCCCGTCCCCTCACCGACGAGGAGAACGCCAAGGTGGTCGAGGCGATCGGCGAGAACGCCGCCAAGCAGGACGTGATCGTCACCACCGCCGCGATCCCCGGGCGCCCGGCACCGCTCCTGATCACCGCCGACGCGGTGCGCACCATGCAGCCCGGCTCGGTGATCGTCGACCTCGCCGCCGAGAGCGGCGGCAACTGCGAGCTGACCGAGGCGGGGCAGACCGTGGTCGAGGGCGGCGTCAAGGTCGTTGGGCCGCGCAACCTGGCCAGCGAGATGCCGGCGCCGGCCTCGCAGCTCTACGCCAAGAACCTCGAGAACCTGCTCGGCCTGATGGTCGGCGAGGACGGCGCGCTCGGGATCGACTTCGAGGACGACATCGTCGACGCCGCCTGCATCACCCACAGCGGCGAGATCCGCAACGAGAGGGCGGCCGGAGCGAGCGCGCCCCAGGAGGCCGGCGCATGAGCCTGATGACCGAGATCACGATCTTCGTCCTCGCCGCCTTCGTCGGCTTCGAGGTGATCTCGAAGGTGCCGACGACGCTGCACACGCCGCTGATGTCGCAGACCAACGCGATCCACGGCATCGTCATGCTCGGCGGCCTGATCGTCCTCGGCTTCGCCGACGACGGCCTCGAGTACACGATCGGCACGATCGCAGTCGCCTTCGGCGCGATCAACATCGTCGGTGGCTTCATGGTCACCGACCGGATGCTCGGCATGTTCTCCAAAAAGCCGAAGCCGAAGGCTGAGGCCGACAGCAAGGCCGGTGCCGGCGCCGGCGGGGGCGGCACCTGATGCCTGCCGCGGTCTTCGAGCCGGGCGGCGACGCCGCCACGGCGCTCTACATCGTCGCCTTCTCGCTCTTCATCGTCGGCGTCCGCCGCGGCACCCACCCGACCACGGCCAAGCAGGGCAACCTGATCGCCGCCGGCGGCATGGCGATCGCCGTCGTCACCACGCTGCTGCTCGACGGGATCGGCAACTGGGGCCTGATCGCGCTCGGCCTCGGCGTCGGCACCGCCGTCGGGGTGATCGCCTCGATCCGCGTGCAGATGACCGAGATGCCGCAGATGGTCGCCCTCTACAACGGCGTCGGCGGCGGCGCGGTCGCGCTGATCGCCTGGTCCGAGATCCGCCACGGGATCTCGCTCGGCGAGGAGATCCCGCTCGACGAGCTGATCCCGGTCCTCTTTGCCGCCGTCGTCGGCTCGGTCTCCTTCTGGGGCTCCAACATCGCCTTCGCCAAGCTCCAGGACCTGATCCCGACGCGGCCGCTGGCGGTGCCCGGCCAGCAGGTGATCAACGCCGTGCTGCTGATCGGCATCGTCGCCGCCTGCATCAACATCGCGGTCAGCAACGACGACCCGAACCAGGCGATCTTCATCGCCGTTCTGCTCGCCGCCGGCCTGCTCGGCAATCTGGTCGTGCTGCCGATCGGCGGCGCCGACATGCCGGTCGTGATCTCGCTGCTCAACGCCTTCACCGGCCTCTCCGCCGCCGCGGCCGGCTTCGCGCTCGACAACGTCGCGCTGATCGTCGCCGGCACCCTGGTCGGCTCTTCGGGAACGATCCTCACGATGGAGATGGCGACCGCGATGAATCGCTCGGTCGGCAACGTCCTCTTCGCCGGCTTCGGCGGCGCCCCGACGGGAGGCGGCGACGGCGGCGACGGCGAGGAACGGCCGCACACCTCGATCGGCGCGCAGGACGCGGCGATCAAGCTGGCCTACGCCGACACGGTCACGATCGTCCCCGGCTACGGCCTCGCCGTCGCCCAGGCCCAGCACGCGATCAAGGAGGTCGCCGACGCGCTCGAGCAGCGCGGGGTCACCGTCAACTACGCGATCCACCCCGTCGCCGGCCGTATGCCCGGCCACATGAACGTCCTGCTCGCCGAGGCCGACGTGCCCTACGAGCAGCTGAAGGAGATGGAGGAGATCAACCCGGAAATGCCGCGCACCGACGTGGCCGTGATCGTCGGCGCCAACGACGTCACGAACCCGGCGGCGAAGAACGACCCCGACAGCCCGATCGCCGGCATGCCGATCATCGAAGTCTCCGAGGCCCAGCAGGTGATCGTGATCAAGCGCTCGCTCAGCCCCGGCTTCGCCGGCATCGACAACGACCTCTTCTACGAACCGAACACCTCGATGCTCTTCGCCGACGCCAAACAGGCGGCGTCGGAGATCGCGTCTGAGATTGGCCAGCTGTAGCCGGGGCCTGTCCGGGTAGGGCCTCCACTTCACTTTTTTTGAAGACAGCGGGTGGCTGTCCGCGGGCGCTTCCGCAAAAAAAGTACAAGACGTTCCGGCCCTACCCGGACAGGCCCCACTCAGACGCCCAAGGGGGGAGAAAGCGATGTCCTCCTGGCTTAGGAGGGGGTGGATGAACGTGGTCAGGGGACCGTGGAGTGGGTTGGGCTCGTGGCGGTTGTCGCGTTGCTGCTCGTGGCGTTGGTCGCAGGCGGTGCACGCGTGCCAGGCGCGACGCTCGCGCGCGCTGTTGCATCTCGAATTCTCTGTGCCGCTGCCCTGGCGGATCGGTGTGGGGATGAACCGGTCCTCATCGCCGCGTACGGAGATGAGGTCGGAAGGCTCGTGCGCGATCACATGCCCTCGCTCTTCTTCGAGCAGGGCTCGCGGGCGCTGCCCGTGGATTTCCGTCATTGCCGCATCAGCGCCTGCGCCGATGGGTCGGCGCGTGGGCTTGTGCATCGAACCGATGCCGGACTGCCGGTCACGGCTTTCGTCCATGTGGTCGAGCGCGGCGGCAATCTCTACATCCAGTACTGGCTCTACTACGTCGACTCGGCGACGCTGCGTGGGGTGCCGGTCGCCGGCGAGCGCGGTTATCACCTGGACGACTGGGAGTCGGTTCAGATTCGCATCGGCCCGGACGGCACGGTCGAGCAGCGCGCCTCCTCCCACCACGGCTACAACTACGCCCAGGGTGCAGCCAACGCCGGCTCGGACGCTGATATCGGGCTGCTGAACGCCGCCGCCGAGGCCGTCGGCGCCCGCCCGCGCGACGGCTGGGGCGATGAGACGGGAATGCTGGTCGTCTCCGGCGGCAGCCACGCGGGAAACGCCAAGGGCTTCCCCCGCTTCGACCGCGTCGCGCCGGCCGGTCGCATCCACCTCGTCCCGCTCGAGCCGATCGTCGCCGGCGAAGGCGACGCCCACCGCTTCGCAGTCAGCCCGCCCTGGCGCAAGCACGTCTGGCGCGACCCGGAGGCCTCCGGCACCGATTAGCCGCGTTGGATATCCCCGGGTTCCGAGATTTCACAGTCGCGATACTCCAACGCGCTAGGGTTTTCGCATCGCCCCCGAGGTGACGGCACAGTCCAGCTCCAAGGAAGCGATCTCGGACCGGCTCGCGGAGGCGCGCAGGCGCACGTACGAGCTGATCGAGCCGCTCGACGACGCTCAGCTCAACCGCGTCTACTCGCCGATCCTCAGTCCACTCGCCTGGGACCTCGGCCACATCGCCAACTTCGAGGAGCTCTGGCTGGTGCAGACCGTCGGCGGGCGCGAGCCGCTGCGCGGCGAGCTCGGCCGCTTCTACGACGCGATCGAGAACCCGCGCAAGACGCGCGGCGAGCTGCCGATCCTGCGCGACGCCGAGCTGCGCGCCTACCTCGCCGACGTGCGCGAGCGCTCGCTCGAGGTGCTCGAGGAGGTCGACATCTCCCCCGACGTCGACGACCGGCTGCTGCGCGAAGGCTTCGTCTGCGAGATGCTGATCGCGCACGAGCTGCAGCACCAGGAGACGATGCTGCAGCTGCTGCAGATGGTCGACGGCTGCAAGCTGCCCGCGGCGCTCTCTCATTTGCCCGCGGACGTGTCTGAGCTAAGGGGGGGATATAGCCCCCTGAAGTCAGACACGCCTGCGACGTTGGCGATCGAGGGCGGCGAGTACGAGATCGGGGCCCCCGACCGGGGGTTCGCCTATGACAACGAGCGGCCGCGACACATTGTCGAGCTTGAACCCTTCGAGATCGACCGAGAGCCGGTGACCAACGGCGCCTACATGGCCTACATGGAGGAGACGGGGGCTGAGCCACCGCTCTACTGGGAGCGAGATGTGAGCGGCGGTTGGCTGAGCGCCGCGATGGGTAAGAGGGCCCGCATCGACCCCGCCCGCCCCGTCATCCACGTCTCCTGGCACGAGGCCGACGCCTTCGCCCGCTGGGCGGGAAAGCGCCTGCCGAGCGAGCAGGAGTGGGAGGCCGCCGCGCTTGCTGCGCCCGCAGACCCCGACGCCGCGCTCGGGTTGCCGGGCGCGGGCAAGGTCTGGGAATGGACCTCCTCCGACTTCCTCGCCTATCCGGGCTTCGAGGCCTTCCCCTACCGCGAGTACTCCGAGGTCTTCTTCGGCGACACCTACAAGGTGTTGCGCGGCGGCTCCTGGGCGACCGCGCGCGAGGCGACGCGGCCGAGCTTCCGCAACTGGGACCTGCCGCGGCGGCGCCAGATCTTCGCCGGCTTCCGTCTCGCTGGGGACAGCCGATGAACCCCAATGCCGCCGCAGAGGCGATCGAGATCGAGGTCCACCTGCGCGCCGACGGCGGCGCCGGCAGGGCGCGCGACATCCGCCTCGGCCTTACCGCCAGGCCGAAGGAGCTGGCGCCGAAGTACTTCTACGACGAGCGCGGCTCCCGTCTCTTCGAGCAGATCACCGAGCTCGACGAGTACTACCCGACCCGCGCCGAGCGCGAGATCCTCGCCCGGCGCTCGGCCGAGATCGTCCTCGCCGCCGGCTGGCCTGGCACGCTGGTCGAGCTCGGCTCGGGCTCGGCCGCGAAGACCCGCCACCTGCTCGACGCGATGCGCGAGGCCGACTGCCTCGCCACCTACGTCCCGGTCGACATCTCCGAGGAGATCACCCGGCAGACGGCGGAGGCGCTGGTCGCCGAGTACCCGGGCCTGGCGGTGCGCGGCCTCGTCTGCGACTTCGAGCACGACCTCGAGCGCGTCCCCGACGGCGCCGACGGGCGCCTCGTCGCCTTCCTCGGCGGCACGATCGGCAACCTCTACCCGGCGGCGCGGCGCGAGTTCCTCACCCGCATCGCGGCCCTGCTCGACCCCGGCGACAGGATCCTGCTCGGCACCGATCTGATCAAGGACTGCGGCCGGCTCGAGCTCGCCTACGACGACCCGGCCGGCGTTACCGCCGCCTTCAACAAGAACGTCCTGCGGGTGCTGAACCGCGAGTTCGGCGGCGACTTCGACCTCGATCGCTTCGAGCACGTCGCCCGCTACGACGCCGAGGCGGAGCGCATGGACATCCGCCTGCGCTCGCTCGCCGCGCAGACGGTTCGGCTCGACGGACTCGACCTGACCGTGCGCTTCGCCGAGGGCGAGGAGATGCGGACGGAGATCTCGACCAAGTTCACCCGCGAGGGGCTGGAGGCGGTCTACCGGGAGGCCGGCCTGCGCCCCGACGGGTGGTTCACCGATCGCGCCGGTGATTACGCGCTCAGCTTGGCTTCGGTCTAAAGTCTTGAGCCGTGAATGATGGGAGGAAGATGGAGGGGGATTTGATTTGAGCCTCGACGTCTACCTCTTCGGGGAGCGGGTCGGGACCCTGTTCCCCGCGGGCGACAACGACTACAGGCTCGCCTACGATCCGCAGGTCGTAGACCGCGTCGGGCCGGGCAAAGCCCTGCTCAGCAACTCGCTGCCCGGCCGCCCCGAGCCTTACAGCGCCGAGGCGACCCGCGCCTACGTCGAGGGGCTGTTGCCCGAGGGCCAGCGGCGCGCGCGTATAGGACGCGAGCTCGACCTCGACGAGACCGACGGCTACCTGCTGCTCGCCGAGCTCGGCAAGGACTGCCCCGGAGCGGTCGCCTTCGTGCCGGCCGGAGAGGTGCCGCAGCGGCGCGAGCGGGACTCGATCGCCTGGCTGGGCGAGGACGAACTGGCCGAGGTGGTGAAGCCGCCTCCGCCGCGCCTCTTCAGCGACGAGTGCCCGCAGCGGATGCGCTTCGTCCTGCCCGGGCTGCGCCACAAGCTCAGCCTCGTCCGCGACGAGGCCTCGGGGCGCTGGGGCTGGCCGGAGGCGGGGACGCCGAGCACGCACGTGGTCAAGCCCGAGACCGGCGAATACCCCGAATACGTCGCCAACGAGATGTTCTGCATGACCGTCTGCCGCCAGGTCGGCCTGCCGGTGGCGAAAGCCTCGGTCGAGGAGATCGCCGGCCGTCGCTGCCTGGTCTCGCCCCGCTACGACCGCGTCGGCGGCGAGGGCGGCCGCGAGGTCCAGCGGGTCCATTGCGAGTCCTTCTGCCAGGCGCTCGGCATCCCGCCCGTCGTCGATCCCGAGAGCCCCGAGGGCCAGGCCCCCGGCTGGGCCGAAGCCCGCGGCCTGTTGAGCGCGATCAGCCGCGCCGACGAAGTCGTCAACCTGCTCACCGCAGCGTTCTGCAACTACATGCTCGGCAACGGCGACGCGCACGGCAAGAACTTCGTCCTGATCGACCGCGACCGGACGACGCTGACCGCACCGGAGCGCAAGTGGCGCCTCGCGCCGCTTACCGACATCACCTCGACCGTCGTCTACGACGACCCGATCCACCACGGCCTGGTCATCTCCGAGGAGTACCAGGAAACCTCGTACCTGCTCGAACTCGCCGAAGTCTGCGAACGGTGCGAGTTCGACTTCGAAGTCCTGCGGACGCTGGCGGCGACGACCGCGAAGCGGGTCGGGATGGCGGTGGAGACGATCGCGACGCGCTCGAAGAAGGAAGGCTGGCACGAGCCGATCGTCGACAAAATCGTCGAATT
Source organism: Solirubrobacterales bacterium (assembly GCA_036524775.1). Taxonomy (GTDB): domain Bacteria; phylum Actinomycetota; class Thermoleophilia; order Solirubrobacterales; family 70-9; genus VRUE01. Next base: position 4,793 of record DATDBO010000091.1, on the reverse strand, counting down.
GGCCGCCGACCGCTCTTTCGGCCTCGGCGCCGAGGTCGAGTACTAGCGCTGCACGCCCCCAACGGGGCGCGGGTCGCTAAGGAGCGAGCGCCTCGATCGTCTCGGCGATCGCGTCGGGCGCCACGATCGGGGTCAGGACCGGCAGGGTGACGCCGCCCTCGACGAAGGCGTCGAGCCGCTCGCGCATCTGCGCCGGCGTGCCGAAGACGAACATGTCCTCGATCAGCTCCCAGGGCGCCGCCGCGGCAGCGCCCTGGCGGTCGCCCGACTCCCAGGCGGCGACCATCGGGTCGATCTGCTCGCCGTAGCCGAGCCAGCGGTAGAAGGCGGCGTAGACGGGGACGGTGATGTAGGAGGAGAACATGAAGCGGGCCAGCGGCTCGACCGCCTCGCGCTCGCCCGGCAGGCAGAAGAAGCGACAGAGCAGCTCGAAGCCCTCGGGGGCGCCGTCGAGCTGCGCGGTCACCTTTGGCAGGCCGTCGAGCGGCAGGACGTTGGTGAAGGCGCCCTCGGCGCGCTCGACCGCCAGGTCGAGCATCTTGCCGCGCAGCGCGGCGAGCACGATCGGCACCCGCTCGGCGGGCGCCGTCTCCAGCTTGAAGCCGCTCGCGGTGCGCTCGCCGTCGAGCGCCGTGCGCAGGAACTCGAGCGTCTCGCGCACCCTGCTCAGCGGCCGCTCGAAGGGGATCCCGTTCCAGCCTTCGACGATGCGGTCGGAGGAGGAGCCGATGCCGAGCACGAAGCGCCCGCCCGAGGCGTCGGCCAGCGCCGCCGCCTCCTGCGCGAGCAGCGCCGGGCCGCGCTGGAAGACGCCGACGATGCCCGTCCCGAGCCGCGCCCGCTCGGTCCAGGCGGCGCTCAGCGCCAGCGGCGTGAAGCCGTCCGGCCCGTTCGTCTCGCCGCTCCAGAGGTCGGTGTAGCCGGCGGCCTCGGCGCGCTTGACGAGATCCTCGTGCGCGCCCAGCGGCGTGCCTGGCAGCGGCAGCGTCAGTCCCCATCTCTGAGCCATGCGGCGACCCTATAGGGTGCCGAGCCGATGGGGGAGACCTCGCCGCAGAAGCCCGACCGTAACCTCGCCCTCGAGCTGGTGCGGGTGACCGAGGCCGCCGCCCTGGCCGCCGCCCGCTGGGTCGGCCGGGGCGACAAGATCGCCGCCGACCAGGCCGCTGTCGACGCGATGCGCCACGTCCTCGACTCGGTCGCGATGGACGGCGTCGTCGTGATCGGCGAGGGGGAGAAGGACGAGGCGCCGATGCTCTTCAACGGCGAGCAGATCGGCGACGGCAGCGCCCCCGTCTGCGACATCGCCGTCGACCCGCTCGAGGGCACGCGGCTCTGCGCGCTTGGCATGCCCAGCGCCCTCGCGGTGATCGCCCTCGCCGAGCGCGGCACGATGTTCGACCCCGGCCCCTGCGTCTACATGGAGAAGATGGCGGGGGGCGAGGAGATCGCCGACCTGCTCGACCTCGACCGTCCGCTGGCCGAGACGCTGAAGCTGGTCGCGGAGCGCAAGGGCGGCAGCGTCGGCGACGTCACCGTGGTGATGCTCGACCGGCCGCGCCACGAGGACGCGATGGCGGAAGTGCGCGAGGCGGGCGGGCGCATCCGCCTGATCACCGACGGCGACGTCTCCGCCGCGCTGCTCGCCGTCAGCGAGCGCTCGCCGGTCGACCTGCTCTGGGGGATCGGCGGCACGCCCGAGGGCGTCCTCTCCGCCGCGGCGCTGAAGTCGATGGGCGGCCAGCTGCTCGGCCGGCTGTGGCCTCGCAACGACGAGGAGCGCAGCGCCGCGGTCGACGCCGGCTACGACCTCGACCGGATCCTCACAGCCGACGACCTCTGCTCCGGCGAGGACGTCTTCTTCTCGGCCAGCGGCGTCACCGACGGCGACGTGCTCGAGGGCGTCCGCTACCGCGGCGCCGGCGCGACGACGGAATCGCTGGTGATGCGCTCCCGCTCGGGCACGGTGCGCCGCGTCCAGGCTCGCCACGACCGCGCCAAGCTGCGCGCGATCATCGGCGAGCGTTACGGCTGAGGCAGGCGGTTCGGAGCGAGGCATGGACGTCGGTGTCGCACTGCCCAACGCCGTTCCCCGCACGACGGGCGAGCAGCTGACCGAGTGGGCGCGCCGCGCCGAGCAGCGCGGCTTCTCCAGCCTCGGCACGATCGACCGCGTCGTCTACGACAACTACGAGCCGCTGACCGCGCTCGCCGCCGCGGCGGCGGTGACCGAGCGGATCGGGCTGGCGACGACGGTCCTGCTGGCGCCGCTGCGCACCAACACGGTCGAGCTGGCCAAGCAGGCGCGCAGCGTCAACGCGCTCTCCGACGGCCGCCTCACCCTCGGAGTCGGCCTCGGCGCCCGCGACGACGACTACGAGGCCAGCGGGGTCGAGCTGAAAGGCCGCGGCAGGCGCCTCGACGCGATGCTGGAGGAGATGAGGGACGTCTGGTCCAAGGACGATGTGGGACCGACCGCGGGGGGCGCACCGCGGGTGATCGTCGGCGGCCACGCCGACGCCGCCTATGCCCGCGCCGCCCGCTTCGCAGACGGCTGGATCGCCGCCGCCTCGGGGCCCGATCAGGCCCGTCTGGGAGCCGAGAAGGCGCGGGCCGCCTGGCGCGAGGCCGGCCGCGAGGGCGAGCCGCACGTCATGGCGCTCGCCTACTTCTCGCTCGGCGAGCGGGCCGAGCAGGACGTTCGCGAGAACATGATGGACTACTACGCCTGGCTCGGCGAGGACATCGCCAGGATGATCGGCGAGGGCGCCGCCAAGGACGCCGACGCGGTTGCCCAGAGCGTCGCCGCCTACGAGGAGGCCGGCTGCGACGAGCTCGTCTTCTGCCCCAGCTCAGCCGATCCCCGGCAGGTGGACCTCCTCGCCGAAGCCGCCGGCCTCTAGTCCAGCAGGCCGCCTTGGCGCAGGATCGAGACCGAGTCCGAGTAGACGTCCTTGCGCTTGACCAGGCCGTCCTCGAAGGGGATCGAGTCGATCCCGTCCCAGGAGATCGTCCTGCCGGTCGGCCGCGCCTCGAGGTCGCCCCGCCGCATCACCTCTGAGTGGGTCGCGGTCGCCGTCCACTCCTGCACGACCAGCCCCTCGCGCACGTAGAGGCGCCGCGTCTCGAACCTCAGGTCGGGCCAGGTCGCGAAGATCGAGGCGATGTGCTCGCGCACATCGGGACCCGTCGCCGACTCGCCGGCGGTGTGGTTGGCGAAGACCATGTCGGGCGCGTGCATCGCCACGATCGCGTCGAGGTCCTGCGCGTTCCAGGCGTCGTTGTAGCGCCCGATCGCCTCGGTCAGGTTGTCGATCGAGTCGGCTTGGTTCACCGCCGCCACTCTAGCCAGTGACGGTTGAGCAGCAAAGCCCCCGCGCCGGAATTTTGCTCAGCCGAATATGATCGTGGCGCTAACGCCGATGAGTACCGACCTCTACAGCACGGTCACTTATTCCCTCGCTGGCCTGATCGAGAACATCGACTCCGGTGAGGTTGGCTTGCCGGAGTTGCAGCGTCCGTTCGTCTGGAACAGCACCAAGGTGCGCGACCTGTTCGACTCCATGTATCGAGGGTTCCCGGTCGGCTATTTCCTCCTCTGGGGCAACGAGTCCCAGCCCGGAGCGAAGAAGATCGGCACCGGGCCGAAGCAACAGCCAGTTCCGCGCTTGATGATCGTCGATGGCCAGCAGCGGCTCACGTCGCTGTACGCGGTTTTGAAGGGGAAGCCGATCGTCGACGATGACTACAAGGAGACGAGAATCAAGATCGCATTTCGCCCTCGCGACCGGCGCTTTGCCGTAACCGACGCGGCGATAGCACGTGATCCGGAGTACATCCCCGACATCAGCGAGGTATGGAACGGGGGAGGCAGTCTGCACAAGTTCAGCAAGGAATTCCTCGTGCGACTCGGGGAGAGCCGAGCCTTGTCGGAGTCTCAGGAGGATGACGTCACCGAAGCGATCCATCTCCTCCACGGCCTCAGCGGATATCAATTCACCGCAGTTGAACTTGCGCCGAGGATCGACCCCGAGCAGGTCGCGGAGGTGTTCGTCCGAATCAACTCGAAGGGCGTAAATCTCAATCAGGCAGATTTCATCCTTACCTTGATGTCGGTGTGGTGGGAGGAGGGACGCAACGATCTCGAGGCCTTCTGCCGCTCATCTCGTGTCCCGTCAACCGCCGGGCCGTCGCCCTACAACCATTTCATCGAAACCGACCCCGACCAACTCCTGCGCATAGCGGTCGGACTTGCGTTTCGCCGAGCGCGACTCAGTGCCGTCTATTCAGTACTCCAGGGGCGCGACCCGGAGACGGGGCAGATGTCGATCGAACGCCGCGAGGAGCAATTCCGCGTATTGCGCGACGCACAGGCATATGTGCTCGACCTGACCAATTGGCACGAGTTCATCAAGGTGCTCGTCAGGGCTGGCTTCCGCAGCTCGAAGATGATCAGCTCCCGGAGTGCGCTGATCTACTGCTATCTCTTCTATCTCATAGGCAAACGCGATTTCGACGTGGATCCAGGTGCACTTCGAGACGTGATCGCCCGGTGGTTCTTCATGGCGGCCCTCACTGGCCGGTACACCGGATCCTACGAGTCGCAGGTGGAGGCCGATCTTGCCCGCCTGCGGGACTTGGACACTCCCGACGGCTTCGTCTCCCAGCTCAATCGAGTGATTGACGATGTGTTCACCGCCGACTACTGGGAGATCACGCTGCCTAATGAGTTCGAGTCCTCGGCGGGATTCAGCCCGACGTTGTTCGGTTACTACGCGTCGCTCAACCTCCTC
>DATDBO010000090.1:0-42180 GCA_036524775.1 Solirubrobacterales bacterium | reverse complement strand
CCCGCCGTCGCCCAGCGCAGCGCCACGCCGGCGCCGAGGGCGCCGGTGCCGCCGACGATCGGGATCGGTTCGCTCATCAGGCGCGCCAGTCTATGCTCACCGGCCAATGAGGCTGGAGGGACGAAAGGCGCTGGTCACCGGCGGGGCAAGCGGGATCGGCGCGGCGACCGCCGCGCGTCTCGCCGCCGAGGGCGCCGAGGTCTGGGTCGGCGACGTCGACACGGAGGGCGCCGAGCGGATCGCCGGCGAGGTCAACGGCCACGCGCTCACCCTCGACGTGACCGATCCCGAGGCGGCCAAGGCGGCCCTCGAGGAGACGGGCGCGCTCGACGTCCTCGTCAACAACGCCGGCACCGATGAGTTCGGCTTCTTCGTCTACACCACCCCCGAGCAGTGGCAGCGGGTGCTCGCGGTCAACCTCGGCGGCGTGCTCAACTGCACCCACGCGGCGCTGCCGGGAATGCAGCAGGCCGGCTACGGCCGCATCGTCAACATCTCCTCGGAGGCGGGCCGGGTCGGCTCGAAGGGCTCGGCCGTCTACTCGGCAGCCAAGGGCGGCATCATCGGCTTCACCAAGGCGATCGCCCGCGAGGGCGCGCGCTACGGGGTGACCGCCAACGCGATCGCCCCCGGCCCGATCGAGACGCCGCTCCTGATGGGCGCCAAGGAGTTCGGCGAGATCGGCGAGAAGGTGATCGAGACGATGAGGGAGGGCACTCAGATGAAGCGCCTCGGCCGGCCCGACGAGGTCGCGGCGGCCGTCGCCTTCTTCGCCTCCGACGACGCGACCTACGTGACCGGCGAGACGCTCGGCGTCAGCGGCGGGTTGGGGATGGTCTGATGGGCGAGCCCGAGTCGACACTGGTCCCCGGAATCGAGCGCAGCGACGAGTTCACCGTCGAGGATCGCCTCGTCACCAGCGTCGGCGGCACGATCGGCGCCAGCGTCCTCTCCACGCCGGGGATGATCGCGATGATGGAGGGCTCCGCCTCTGCCCTCGCCTACGAGCACCTGCCCGAGGGCCGCGCCACCGTCGGCTTCGAGGTCTGCGTCAAGCACGTCGCCGCCGCGGCCGAGGGCTCGACCTGCCGCGTACGCGCCACCCTGCGCGAGGTAGTCGAAGGCCGCAAGCTGCGCTTCGACGTCGAGGTGACAGAGGGCGAGCGCACGATCGGCGTCGGCACCCACGAGCGCCGCGTGGTCGACTTCGGCCAACTCGCCGAGTAACCACTCCGCACCGAGTACCGCCCGCGTCAGCCCCCCAGGGGGGAGAAACCCAACTTCTGTCGCCTTTATGACCCTATGGGGTCATCAATGCGCCAGAAGTTCGGTCGGGAGGTTTGGGGCCTGGCGGCCAACCAGCACGGGGTTGTTGCGCGGCGGCAGTTGCTGGAGCTGGGATTCAGCGCGCAAGCGATTCAGCACCGGCTTTCCAAGGGACGGCTGCATCGCGTTTCGCGGGGGGTGTATTCCGTCGGGCGGCCGGAGCTCACTCGTCGCGGCCGGTGGATGGCGGCGATCCTCTACTGCGGCCCGGGGGCAGCGCTGAGCTATGGCAGCGCCGCGGCCCTTTGGGGAATCGACCGGGAGCGCAAGGGCGCCATCGAGGTATCTGTTCCCGTCTCGGCTGCGCGGCGGCGTAACAGCGTGCTCGTCTATCGACGACCCAACCTGCAGAGAAGGGAAGTCGTCGAACGAGACGGTATTCCCGTGACCTCGGTCGTTCGCACCTTCATCGATATCGCGGCGCGCCTCGATCGAGCGGATCTCGAGCGAGCGGTCAATGAGGCAGACCGGCTCGGTTTGATCGATCCCATGGCGCTTGCCGAGGGCCTGGTGCGGCACCCCGGCAAGCACGGAGTCGGTCGCTTGCGCGAGATGCTTGGCGAGCGTACGTTCCAGCTCACCGATTCGGAGCTGGAGCGGCGGTTCCTGGGCTTGGTGCGAGAGGTGGGGCTGTCGACGCCGCTCACCCAGCAGCATCTCAACGGCTTCAGGGTCGATTTCTACTGGCCCGACCTCGGGCTCGTGGTGGAGACCGACGGGCTGCGATACCACCGAACGCCGGCCCAGCAGGCGAAGGACAGGCGGCGGGACCAAGCCCATCTGGCCGCCGGTTTCACGCCGCTGCGCTTCACGCACGCGCAGGTTCGCTTCGAAGCGGGTTACGTGCGCTTCACGCTGCTCGCGGTCGTCAACCGCCTCAGGCGGCTCGGCGGCGCGACAGCCTAAGCTCCGCTCCATGAGCGAGCTGCCGAGCAGTGTGCGGATCCGCGAGGTCGGGCCGCGCGACGGCTTCCAGAACGAGCCGGAGACGATCCCGACCGCCGAGAAGGTGCGGCTGATCGACTTGCTTTCGGGAAGCGGCTTGAAGCGGATCGAGGTGACCTCGTTCGTGCGGCCCGACGTGATCCCGCAGCTCGCCGACGCCGAGGAGGTGCTCGGCGCGGTGCAGCGCCGCGAGGGCGTCGTCTTCTCGGTGTTGATCCCCAACGAGCGCGGGCTGGAGCGGGCACTCGGCCTGCGCGAGCGCTTCGACGAGATCAACGTCTTCGTCTCGGCTTCGGAGACCCACAACCGCAAGAACGTCAACCGCTCGATCGAGGAGTCGCTCGCCGGTCTGGAGCGGACGCTGGCGACGGCGACCGAGGCCGGGCTGCGCTGCGAGGGGGTGATCTCGACCTCGTTCGGCTGCCCCTAGGAGGGGGCGGTGCCGCCCGAGCGCGTCTTCGCGATCGCCGAGCGGCTCGCCGCCGCCGGCTGCGCGGAGGTCGGCTTCGGCGACACGACGGGGATGGCGAACCCGCGCCAGGTCGGCGAGTTCTTCGCCGCCGCGCGCGAGCGGCTCGGCGGGGTCGAGCTGACCGCCCACTTCCACAACACGCGCGGCCAGGGCCTCGCCAACGCCCTGGCGGCGCTCGAGCAGGGGATCGAGTCCTTCGAGTCGAGCTTCGGCGAGCTGGGCGGCTGCCCGGTGCCGCCCGGCGCGACCGGCAACGTCTCGACCGAGGACGTGGTTTCGATGCTGCACGAGATGAGGGTCGAAACCGGCGTCGACCTGCCGCGCCTGATCGAGGCCTCGCGCGCCGCCCAGGAGGTGCTCGGCCGTCCGCTCGGCGCCCACGTCCTCACCGCGGGACCTGTGGACTGGCTCGGCGGCCAGGCAGCCGAATAGGCTCCCCGCCGTGAGCGACTTCGAGCAGGCACTGGAGGCGGCGCTGGCCGGAGGCCCGCAGCGGCACCACGAGAAGACCGCCGAGCAGGGCAAGCTGCCGGTGCGTGAGCGAGTCGCTCGCCTGGTCGACGAGGGCTCCTTCGCCGAGGAGGCGCTGCTCGCCAACTGGAATGAGGAGGGGCTCGGTGCCGACGGCGTCGTCACCGGCCTGGCGACGATCGACGGCCGCCGCGTCGCGCTGATGGCCAACGACCCGACCGTCAAGGCGGGCTCGTGGGGGCCGAAGACCGTCGAAAAGATCCTTCGCATCCAGGAGCGGGCGCTCTCGCTGCAGGTGCCGATGGTCTACCTGGTCGACTCGGCCGGGGCGCGGATCACCGACCAGGTGCAGATGTTTCCGGGCCGCCGCGGCGCCGGGCGCATCTTCCACAACGAGGTGCGCCTCTCGGGCCAGGTGCCGCAGGTCTGCCTGCTGTTCGGGCCGAGCGCTGCCGGTGGCGCCTACATCCCCGCCTTCTGCGACGTGGTGATCATGCGCGAGGGCAACGCCTCGATGTACCTGGGGTCGCCGCGGATGGCCGAGATGGTGATCGGCGAGACGGTCACCCTGGAGGAGATGGGCGGGGCGAAGATGCACACCGGCGTCTCCGGCTGCGGCCACTTCCTGGTCAAGAGCGACGAGGAGGCGATCGACCTCGCCAAGAGCTACCTCTCCTTCATGCCGGGCAGCTGGCGCGAAGAGCCGCCGGCGAGGGAGCCGGTCGCGCCGGCTTCCAAAGCGGCGATCGCCGAGATCCTCCCTGAGGACGAGAACCAGCCCTTTGACATGCGCGAGCTGCTCGAGGTGCTGCTCGACGCCAACTCGCTCCTGCAGGTGCACGAGCGCTGGGCCAAAGAGCTGATCGTCGGCTACGGGCGGCTCGACGGGCGCACCGTCGGGATCGTCGCCAACCAGCCGCGGCAGAAGGGCGGCGTGCTCTTCGTCGACTCGGCCGACAAGGCGGTGCGCTTCATCCAGACCTGCAACGCCTTCAACGTGCCGCTGCTCTTCCTCGCCGACGTGCCGGGCTTCATGATCGGCACCGCGGTCGAGCGCCAGGGGATCATCCGCCATGGCGCGAAGATGATCAGCGCCGTCTCCGAAGCGACCGTGCCGAAGCTCTCGGTGATCGTGCGCAAGGCCTACGGCGCCGGCCTCTACGCGATGGCCGGACCGGCCTTCGAGCCCGACTGCTGCATCGCCCTGCCCAGCGCCTCGATCGCCGTGATGGGCCCCGAGGCCGCGATCAACGCCGTCTTCTACAACCAGATCCAGGCGATCGAGGACGAGGCGGAGCGAGCCGAGTTCGTCGAGCGCAAGCGCGAGGAATACGCCGCCGACATCGACATCCTCCACCTCGCCTCCGAGCTGGTCGTCGACGCGGTCGTCCAGCCCGAGGACCTGCGCGACGAGCTGATCCGCCGCTTCGCCTACGCGGCGAGCAAGGACCGGAGCTTCGCCGAGCGCCGCAACCCGGTCACGCCGGCCTGAGCCGGCTCAGGTTTCGAGCGAGCCGGCCAGCTCGACGAACCAGTCGAGCGCCGCGGGGTTGGCGAGCGAGTCGCGGCTGGCCGCCTTCTCGGGCGCGGTGCCCATCAGGATCCGCTTGACCGGCACCTCGAGCACCTTGCCGCTGAGCGTGCGGGGGACCTCGGCGATCGCGAAGACCTCGTCGGGGACGTGGCGAGGCGAGCAGGTCTCGCGCACGCGGCGGGCGATCTCGCGGCGCAGCTCGTCGTCCAGCTCGGCACCCTCGCGGAGGACGACGAAGAGAGGCATCCAACCCTCGGTGCCGGGGCGGGGGACGTCGACCACCAGGGCGTCGACGATCGCGTCGAGGCCGAGCACGGCGCGGTAGATCTCGCTCGTCCCCATGCGGATGCCGGAGCGGTTGATGGTCGAGTCCGAGCGGCCGTAGATGACCGCGGTGCCGCGCGAGGTGATCTCGATCCAGTCGCCGTGCCGCCAGACCCCGGGGTAGTGCTCGAAGTAGGCGGCGCGGTACCGGCTGCCGTCCTCGTCGCCCCAGAAGCCGACCGGCATCGAGGGCATCGGCTCGTTGACGACCAGCTCGCCGACCTCGTCGACCACCGCGTTGCCGTCCGCGTTCCAGGCCTCGACCGCGGCGCCGAGCGCCCGCGCCTGCAGCTCGCCGCGGTAGACGGGCAGCAGCGGGGTGCCGCCGACGAAGGCGGTGCAGAGGTCGGTGCCGCCGCTGGTCGAAAAGAGCCAAGTGTCGGCGCCGAGCTGCTCGTAGACCCAGTCGAAGCCCTCGGGCGAGAGGGGGGATCCGGTCGAGCCGACCGCCTGCAGCCGCGCGAGGTCGCGACCCTCCCCCGGCACGACGCCGTCCTTCATGCAGGCGGCGAGATAGGAGGCGCTGGTGCCGAACATCGTCACCCCGGCGCGCGCGGCGAGGTCCCAGAGGACGCCCATGTCTGGGTGACCGGGGCTGCCGTCGTAGAGGACGATCGCGGCGCGGGTCAGCAGGCCGGAGACGAGGAAGTTCCACATCATCCAGCCGGTCGTCGTGAACCAGAAGAGGCGGTCGCCGGGGTGGGCGTCGACGTGGAGGTTGAGCTTCTTCAGGTGCTCGAGCAGGATGCCGCCCTGGCCCTGGACGATCGCCTTCGGCAGGCCGGTGGTGCCGGAGGAGTAGAGGACCCAGAGCGGGTGGTCGAAGGGGACGCGCTCGAAGGTCAGGTCGGTGCCCTCGCCGGCGGCGAGCAGCTCGTCCCAGCGCGTCGCGTCGCGCAGCGACGAGAGGTCGGGGTCCGGGTCGAGGTAGGAGAGGACGACGGTGCGCCGCAGGCTCGGCATCGCCGCCTGCAGCTCGGCGAGGGTGTCACGGCGGTCGAAGTCCTTGCCGCCGTAGCGGTAGCCGTCGACCGCGAAGAGCACCGTGGGCTCGATCTGGGCGAAGCGGTCGATCACGCTGGCCGGGCCGAAGTCGGGCGAGCAGCTCGACCAGACCGCGCCGATCGAGGCCGTGGCGAGGAAGGCGACGATCGCCTCGGGCACGTTCGGCATGTAGGCGACGACGCGGTCGCCGCGCTCGACGCCGAGCTCGCGCAGCCCGGCGGCGACGGCGGCGACCCCGGCGCGCAGCTCGCCCCAGCTCAGCTCGTCGAGCTCGCGCAGCTCGGAGGCGTGCAGGATCGCCGGCTCGTCCTCCTCCTTGCCGGCGAAGACATGCTCGGCGTAGTTCAGGTGGGCGCCGGGGAACCACTCGGCGCCCGGCATCTCGTGGTCGCTCAGCACGCGCTGGTAGCCGCCGTCCGCCTGCACCTCGAAGAAGTCCCAGATCGAGGACCAGAAGGCGGGGAGGTCCGTGACCGACCAGCGCCAGAGCTCGTGGTAGCCGTCGAAGCACAGGCCGCGTTCGGCCTCCAGCCAGCGCATGTACTCGGTCATCCGGGCGCGCTCGACCAGCTCGGCCGGCGGCTCCCAGAGCTTCTCCGGTGCCGCCGCGGTCACTCGGCGACGGTGACGGCGCCGCCCCGCGCCTGCTCGCGCTCGAGCTCGTGCGGGTCGTGGGCGCAGAAGAGGGTGACCTCGTCGCCGTGCCGCGAGAAGAGCTCGCGCAGCCGCTCCTGGTTGGCCTTACGGGCCTTGTTGTCGGCCGCGGTGAGGTTCTGGAAGAGGCGCAGCATCGGTGGGCAGCTCGGCGACGTCCGCATCTCGTCGTGGTGGAAGTAGGCGTCGCCGCAGTGCAGCAGCCATCCCTCGCCCGAGCGGATCGCGACGGCGGTGTGGCCGCGGGTGTGCCCGAGCAGCGGCACGAGCAGGATCTCGGACTCGAGGCCGGGCAGGATGCGGACGCTCTCGAAGCCGTGCCAATCGTCGCCGCCGCTTCCGTGCGTCACCCAGTTCGGGTCGTGCCGCCAGTGGGCGCCGCCGATGTAGCGCAGGCGGTCGTTGAGCGGGGGGTGGAGGGCGGCCTCCAGCTCGGCGGCGAGCAGGTGCACCTCGGCGTTCGGGAAGTCGGGAAGGCCGCCGGCGTGGTCGAGGTCGAGGTGGGTGGTGACGATGTGGCGCACGTCGGCGGCCCCGAAGCCGAGCGCTTCGAGTTGCCTCAGCGCCGTCGTCTCCTCCTTCGGCTGCGGTTTCATCAACGCGCCGAAGAGGCCGCCAAGCTGTCGGGGGTTGCGCGCGTCCTCCAGGCCGAAGCCGGTGTCGACGAGGACCAGGCCGTCGCCCGTCTCGATCGCCAGGCAGTGGCAGACGACCGAGCCCTTCTCCAGCCAGCCGCCGTCGCCGTTGATCAGCCGCCTCCCGTGGGGGCATAACGACCCGCAGTTGAGGTGGTGGACCCTCATCCCGCGGCTGAGTCTAGTGCGGCGGGTGGGACTCGAACCCACAAGCCCTTGCGGGCAGCGGCTTTTGAGACCGCCTCCTTTGCCAGTTTGGACACCGCCGCGAACTGAACAGAGTCTAGGCGGGCTGCGGGGCGTCGCGATCGGGCGGGGCGCCGGCGCCGTAGTCCTCGCCGGAGCCGATCGGCCGCTCCTCCTCGACGTGCCAGTCCTGGCTGAAGCCGTAGAAGCAGGCGACGACGAGGACGATCTGCAGCAGCAACAGGACGACGACCAGCAGACCGATCGCCGAGCTCGGCAAGAGCGCCTCGTCGAAGCCGGACTTGTCGCGGGCGAACCAGCTGTTGGCCCCGACCGCGCAGAAGATCGCGATGATCGTCGAGAGCGAGGCGGCGACCGGCAGGATGCCGCGGCTCCAGCGCGAGACGAGGAAGGCGAAGAGGCCGTAGAGGAGGGCGAAGATCATGCAGACGATCCCCATCCCGGCGCCGCCGCTGAGCAGCGAGAAGCCGCCGATCGTGACCAGCGCGGCGATCACGGCCGTACAGAGCATCAGGAAGGCGATCACGAATTTGGTCGTGATCACGTCGGCCTTTTCCCGATTGGGGTGCCAGAGCTCGTAGCCCGGCGTCACCTCTCCTACAGGGGTCACGCCGTCGATCATAGAATCTAGGTGCGATGCCGCGGCATTGGCCGCTCGTTAAGCGGGGCGGCTCCCAAGCGGGCGTGGCGGAATTTGGTATACGCGCCAGGTTTAGGTCCTGGTGGGCTTCGGCCCGTGGGGGTTCGAGTCCCTCCGCCCGCATAGAATTCGCCGCCTCGGGGCAGTGGCCCAACTGGCTAAGGCACCGGTCTCCAAAACCGGCGATTCCAGGTTCGAGTCCTGGCTGCCCCGCTCGCTGTTAGACGTCGAGCTCGACCCAGAGGGCGGCGTGGTCGGAGGCGGCCTCGTCCTCCTCCGTGATCGTGCTCAGCATCTTGTCCTCGTCGTCTTTGTGGGAGGCCTTCCAGATCCCGCGTCGGTTGACGCCGCCTGCTTTCATCGCTTTGCCGAGCTCCGGCGAGAGGAAGATGTAGTCGAACCTGTCGCCGCCGCTGTGGGTGCTGTCCTCGCCGCCGGTATCGAAGCCGTCCAGCTCCCAGGCGTCCTCCAGGTCGGTTTTGGAGGTCAGCTGGATGAGCGGCTCGCTCCCGGGGGTGTCGTTGAGATCGCCGGCGACGACGATGCGCTCCCAGCCCTGATCCCTGCGTTCCCCGTAGATCTTCGCTACCTGTTCGGCCTGTTCGGTGCGCCTCTCTTCGCCGCCGCCGATCTTCGACTTGAAGTGGTTGACCATCAGCAACAGCGAGCCCCCGTCGGGGGTGGGGACCTCGTACTCGGGACAGTCGCGGCTGAAGATCCTGCCCGGTTTGTCTTTTTCCTCCTCGCCCTCCTTGAAGTCGTCGATGTGGCTGCACAGCCTGCCGATCCGAAAGCTCCGCTTGGCCATCGCTCCGACGTCGATGCCGCGCTCGTCGTTGCCGTCGACGAGCATCGTGTGGCGGAACATCCAGCCGTTGACTTTCTGCAGGACGTATTCGTTGAAGCGGTCCAGGGTGAGGCGGTCCTCGGCCTCGACCACCGCGAGCACGTCCGGGTTGACCTCGCCGATGATCGCCGCCGTGTTTTCGGTCGCCTGCGAACTGAGCTCCCGGCGCTTGAGTTCGACCCAGCCGATCCAGTCGGCGCGGCCCTCGGGGTCCACGTGCGCGGCTTTGGGTTTCCGGGTGCGTTTGAGCAGTTGACCGCGCGTCTCCCTGATCACGGCGGTGTTGTTTTCGTCGACCCACTTGAGCCCGAGAACCTCGAGTCGTTCGACGATCTCGTCCTCGTCGCCGGCATATGACTCCTGCGCCAGCAGCTCGGTCAGCTTCGTGTAGGCGGCGATGACGTCCTCGTTCGCGTCGCCCTCGGCGTCCATGAAGACCGTGGGGCGGCGGAAGAGGTTCTCGACGTTGTAGGAGGCGATCCGCACCGGTCGATCCTCTTCCAACGTCCAGGCTTATTGCATTAAGTTTTCTTTGTTAATCGGTACTTTCATGTTTATACCCGGCGCCGGCGGAACGGGTTCAGTCGAGGCGCTGCATCGGTCTGGGAACATCCCCCGGGTGCCGGGCGACGAGCGAGGCGAGGAGAAGGAGCGGGACGATCTCGCCGAGCTGCGGCGGCGTGAGGAGCTGACCCGCGACGAGGCGCGGCCCGACGCGGTCACGCGGCGTCACGAGGGGGGAGGCCGCACCGCGCGCGAGAACGTCGACGACTTGGTCGACGCAGGCTCGTTCGTCGAGTACGGCCGCTTCGCGATCGCCGCGCAGCGGGGGAGGCGCGAGCTGGACGACCTGATCGCGCGCACGCCCGCCGACGGCCTGATCGGCGGCACGGCGCGGGTCAACGGCGAGCTCTTCGGCGAGAAGGGAGGCGCCTGCGCCGTGCTCTCCTACGACTACACGGTGTTGGCGGGCACGCAGGGAGCGCTCGGCCACCGCAAGAAGGATCGCCTGTTCGAGCTGATCGAGCGGATGCGGCTGCCGGCCGTGCTCTTCGCCGAGGGGGGCGGTGGGCGGCCCGGCGACACCGACTACCCGGTCGTCTCGGCGCTCGACGCGCGCGCCTTTGCGCTCTGGGCGCGGCTCGCGGGCGTCGTACCTCGAATTGCGGTGGTGGCGGGGCGTTGCTTCGCCGGCAACGCCGTGCTCGCCGGCTGCGCGGACCTGATCGTCGCCACCGAGAACGTCTCGCTGGGGATGGGCGGCCCGGCGATGATCGAGGGCGGCGGCCTGGGCAAGGTCGACCCCGACGAGGTCGGCCCGCTGGAGATGCAGGCCGCCAACGGGGTGGTCGACCTGGCGGTGGCCGACGAGGCCGCGGCCGTCGCCGCGACCAAGCGGCTGCTCGCCTACTTCCAGGGGCCGACGCCGTCCGGGCCGGAACCCGACCAGGCGCGGCTGCGCGAGCTGGTCCCCGAGCGCGAGCGCCGCGCCTACCCGGTCGCGCCGATAGTCGAGACGCTCGCCGACGCCGACTCGGTGACCTTCCTCGGCGAGCGGTTTGCGCGGGAGATGGTCACCGCGCTGGGGCGGATCGAGGGCAGGCCGGTCGGCTTCCTCGCCAACGAGACCCGGCAGATGGCCGGCGCGATCACCAGCGACGCCTCGCGGAAAGGGGCGCGCTTCCTGCGCCTCTGCGACGCCTTCGGCATCCCGGTCGTCTCGCTGATCGACACGCCGGGCTTCATGGTCGGCCCCGAGGCGGAGGCGACCGGCCTGGTCCGCGACGCCTCGGAGCTGTTGGTCGCCGGAGCGGCGCTGCGCGTGCCGCTGATCGCCGTGATCCTGCGCCGCGGCTACGGCCTCGGCGCGCAGGCGATGGCCGGCGGCAGCCTGCACGAGCCGCTGCTCACGGTCGCCTGGCCGAGCGCCCATCTCGGCCCGATGGGCCTCGAGGGGGCGGTCCGCTTGGCGCTGCGCAAGGAGCTCGAGGAGATCGAGGACGAGGCCGAGCGCGAGCAGCGGGTGCGCGACCTGACCGCGGCGGCGGAGCGCAACGCGCGGGCGCTCAACGCCGCCGCGCTGTTCGAGCTCGACGACGTGGTCGACCCGGCGCAGACCCGAGCGCTGATCGGCGCGACCCTCGCCGCCGCGGCTTAGAGCAGCCGGCGCCGCAGGAACTCGACCTCGTCGGCGACGACCGCCTCGTGCTCGGGGCCGTCGTAGACGTCGAAGTGGTCGACGCCGGGATAGGTGCGCAGCTCGCCGTGCGGGGCGCGGCGGGCGGCGGCGATCGCCGGCCCGGGTCGGGCGACGCGGTCCGCCTCGCCGACGCAGACCAGCCAGGGGCAGTGCAGGCCCGCGGCGTGGCGAGCGGGGCGGTAGGGGCGACTGAGCAGCCAGCGGGCCGAGACGCGATTGCGCCAGCGCGAGTCCTCGCCGGTGGCGACGACGTGGCGCCAGCCCGCCTCGGCGTAGGGCGCGTTGATGAAGGCGGCCTCGTCGGGTCCTCCGACGGCCGGCAGGTGACGGCCGCGGGCCGCGGCCAGGAGCGATTTCGCCATCACCCTTGGTGAGGATCGGTGGGCCTGCCGGACGACGTCGAGGAAGGGCACCTGGCTGATCGCCGCCGCGACGCGCGGGTCGGCGGCCGCCGCGGCGAGCGCGTTGCCGCCGCCCATCGAGGAGCCGAAGGTGGCGACGCGATCGGGGTCGACGCCCGGCAGCGCACGGGCGCAGGCGATCGCCGCGCGCCAGTCCTCGAGCTGGCGGGCGGGGTGGAAGAGGTCGGGCTCGCCGCCGCTGTCGCCGAAGCCGCGATGGTCGAAGAGGAGTGCGGCGACGCCCGCGGCGGCGAAGCGCTCGGCGAAGGGCCCGAGCCGATCGCGTCGCGTCCCCGAGAGCCCGTGGGCCATGACGACCACCGGTGCCACGGCCATTCCGCCGCCTGCGGCCGGGTAGTGCCAAGCCGCGCAGGCGTCGCCGTCGCTCTCGAAGGTGAGGTCCTCGCGCTCCACGCTCCACATACAACGGGCGCGCCCGGTCGGATGTGAGGTCCGGCCGCTCAGCGCTTCGCCGGCTCGAGCCCGATCAGCGTGTAGTAGCCGACCGCGTAGAGGCGCCGGCCGTCGGAGACGACCGGCGTGTAGCCCGCCTCGCGCAGGGAGAAGACCTTGCGCCGGGTGCGCACGTCGATCCCGGTCGTCTCGCGGGTCTTGAAGCTGGAGGTGTAGACGGTGCGGCCGATCACGACTGCGGTGCCCGGCACCGGGCCGCCGACGTCGAAGCGCCAGCGTCGCTTGCCGCTGCGCGCGTCGAGCGCGTAGAAATGCTCGTCGTAGGAGCCGATGTAGACGCTGGGCGGGGTGCCGGGCACATGGGCGACGGCGGGAGAGCCGTAGATGAAGTTGCCGGTCGCGAAGTACCAAGCGACCTTGCCGGTCCGCTCGTCGAAGGCGTAGACGGTGCCGTCGTCGCGGGCGGCGTAGACGTGGCCGAAGGCGATCGCCGGCGAGGAGTAGAAGCCACCGCGGCCGAAGGGCGGCACCTCGCTGGTGTTGGTGCGCCAGAGCACCCGGCCGCTGTCGGCGTCGAGGCAGTACATCGAGGCCTGGTAGTCGGCGACGCAGACGCGGCCGGCGTGGTGGCTGGGCGAGGCTTTGATCGCCCCGGGCGAGTTGAACCGCCAGCGCGTCTTGCCGTCGGCGGCGCGCAGCGAGACGAGGTCGGTGCGGTCGTCGCCAAGGTACAGGTTGCCACCGACCGCCAGGGGGGAGGATTCGAGGTGGGCGTGCAGGTCGCGCTTCCAGGCGGTCTTGCCGGTAGCTGCGTCGATCGCGACCAGCTCTCCGTCGAGGAAGGCGAGGAAGACCTTGCCCTGGTGGTAGACCGGCGCGGTGACGAACGTCGGCGGGCCCTTCAGGCGCCGGTCGGTCACGCGCTTCCAGAGAACCTCGCGGTCGCGCAGCCGGACCGCCTGCACGTCGCCGTACTTGTTGGCGACGTAGGCGTTGCCCCCGGCGACCGCCGGGGGGAACTCGATCAGCGCATGGGTGTCGATCGACCACGCTTGGCGCAGAGGCGGGCTGACCGCCCGACCCTCGGCGGCCAGGTAGTGAGTCCGTTCCGGCACCCGCCCGAACTGCGGCCAAGCGACCAGCGGCGCGCCGGCTTCGCCGCCTGCCGGCGAGCCTCCGGCCGAACGACCCGCCGAGCCGCTCTGCCCACGGTCGACCACACCGGCGCCGACCGCAAGCGCGGCGAGGATTAACCCGACCGCGGCGAAGACGACGGCGACGGCAACCCGCTGTTGTCCGCCAAATCCCATCTCCCGGCCCTATCGGCAGGCGGCGTGCGACCTGTAGGCCGGAACGCAGCGGCGCAGAAGAGCCGCGCGGAAAGCGGCGGACGGGAATTGAACCCGCATCATCGCCTTGGAAGGGCGAGGCTCTACCGTTGAGCTACCACCGCGTGCGCGAGTCGCGCTCCCGCTTGCGACCCGCAGCGCCTCGACAGTTTGCCGGAATCCGTCAGAATGGGGAGCAGCCACGGGGAGTGGCGCAGTCTGGTAGCGCACTCGGCTGGGGGCCGAGCGGTCGCAGGTTCAAATCCTGTCTCCCCGATGTAGACAACAGCGTCCGACCTTGCAATTCTGCAGCAAGGCCGAGGCCGAAGCTTTGAGGTCACAATTTGCAACCTCAAACGATGGCCGAGGCGGGCGTCGGTATTCCCCCTACGTCTTCACCCGAGCAGGGAATTGCGATGCTCTCCGGGGTCCTGCGCAGCAACCGGTCCATCGCCGTAAATATCGAGATCATGCGAGCGTTCGTCGAGCTGCGCCATCTCATCAGCTCCTACGCCGCGCTCAACGAGCGGCTGGCAAAAATGAGCGGGAGATGGGGGAACGGCCGTCTGTCGTTCGTCGCGCCCTGTTTGCGAGTAGATCGAGCAGTGAGGCGGGGTTTAGGTGAGGAGCTTGACCGCGCGCAGTGCGGCCGGTGTCGGTTCCACAATCTCGTCGTCGCGGTGGGTGAAGAGTCCGAACTCTCGAAGGTTGTGGATTGCGTAGGTCCCAGTCTCGACCTCTTTCTCGTCGGTCGGGTCGGTGACGAGCTTTCGCAAAAGCCCGCCTGTCGATAAGTGCCGGGGATGCAGTTCGGCGGCTATTTCGAGCAACAGCGTTTCGACGGTTGCAGTGTCGTACTTGGGTAAGGTTGGTTTCGCGCTCTGTCATATCTCTCGATGCGTACCGCGCGTTAGGAAGCGTTCAGCCATAGTTGCGACGCCGGGATCGCGCGAAGGACTGCGGCGATGATCTTCTCCTTGGATCGCCGCGAAACGGGCGCCCTCGACTTCGAGGCCCTACTTGGCGCCGGCCTCTGCTTTCCGCTTGCTGCCGCTCTTGCTCTTGCCTTTGGCCGAGCCCTTGCCCTTCGCCGAAGCGGATTTCGCGACCTTACGGCTCTGCGGTTTGTCGGAGCGATCCCGACTGTCCTCGAAGGCGAGCACACCGACGCTGTAACCCTTGACGCCGGCCGCGCTCCCGTTGGCCTTCGCCGCGCGGGCGACGGATGCTCGCTGCTCTTTTTCGACCTCCTTCGTGAATTGCTGGGCCTTTGCCCTCACGTTCTCCCTTCCCTCGGCGTCGAGGGCAAGAAGAGATCGGCTGATGTGGCTGTCTGCCTCTGTCAGCTTGTTGTGGTCCACTGCGTCCGCCAGGTCGTCGAACAGGTCGCTTGCGAGACCTCCGCCGATCACCGCCAGCAGTCCCTTCTCGACTCCACGCCATGCCTTTGCCGGAAGCAGCGTCCTTGAGGTGGCGCGGTAGTAGTGCTCTACCGCCCCCCGGCGGGGCTCGGTCTTCACAAGCGCGATGCGTCCGTAGTCCTTGAGAACGTTGACGTGGTAGCTGATCTGGCTCAAGCCTTCATCGAGCATCTCAGCGAGTTCCTTAGGGCTCGCTACCTGGCCAGCGAGAATCACGAGGATTTCGGCGCGAAGTTCATGCGCCAGCGATTTCACAAACCCTTGATCGACCGCCCTGCGCCGTTGATTGCGTTTGCGCTTTGGCATGTCCTGTTCCTTTCTGTATCCCGCGCCGCCAATCGCATGCTTGCGGAGCAGTCGGTTCTACTTTGAATAGTGAACAGTTACAGATAGGAACAGGTGAGTCTGTACTGACTTCTCGAACAATCTTTTGCCCTGAGAAGTGAACGCTGAACGTTCAGGGTTGCTTCGCGGTACGTCCGCTGGCTTTCGTGGCCAGATGGCTTTCCTTCAGGGCGTCTGGTGCAGAGCTCCGGCTTCGCTCATAGCTGAACGAAGTGATTATGTAAGTGGTTCCCGGCTCGCCTGACTTCGCTCGACGGTTCGCTGATCTCACCTCGAGCTCTTGCTTGCGTTGCCAGGATGCTTCTTCCTCGACCGTCAGGTCTTTCCGCCCCTCCCTGTCGAGGACGATGCGATCCCAAGCGAGAAACGTTCGCGGGTCAGCGGCCATCTTTCCCGCCCACAACGACGCCATCGCCTCGGCTATGGCTGCCTGAACGGCTATGGCACACAGCGTCTGCCGATCTACCCTGCCCATCGCGGCATACTCCTCTTCAGAGAAGTACGGCAGGCTGACCACCGAGTAATAGTGCTGGTCAACGTTGCCGACCTTCACGGTTTTGGCAAGGTCAATGCTTCCATTCCCGAGCATTTCCTTGAGGTGGTAGTCGATGAGATTGACCGGCTCTTGGAGGATCTCGGCCAGCCGGGAGGCAGTAGTCGGACCTTCGTGTAGCGCCGCCCTGATTTCGATTCGGATGCGGTGCCCCAACGAATAGCTGACGGCATCCTCGACCAGATGATCTTCGGCTTGCCTCCATTTGCGAATGGCCGCAAGCCGCTCACGCGAGCTTGCCTTTTTAGGAGGTTCAAATACCGACAGGGGCTCAGGTGCTGCCTTGCGGCTGCGCTCATAGGCAAACGAGGTGATGATGTGTGTGATGCCCGGCTCGCCCGACTCTGCAAGGCGACTGGCTGCTTCGGCCGCTATCCCATATCGCCGGCTCCAAGTCTGCACTTCCTCGTCGGCCAGCTCATCACGTCCCTGTTGGTCTAGTTGGATGCGATTCCAGGCGAGGACCACGCGGGGATCGACAGCCATTTTCCCGGCTCGCAAGGAGGCGAGCGCCTCGGCTGAAGCCGCCTGGACTGCTATGGCGCATATCGTTTGTCGCTCCTCCTGGCCGAACGCCGCCATCTGCTCATCGGAGAAGCGCGGAAGCTCAACCACGCAGTAGTAGTGCCGATCCATGTTGCCGACCTTCTCCGTTTTGTAGATGTCGATGCTGCCGTCCCTGAGCATCTCTTTGAGGTGAAAGGTCAGGGCCTCGGGTGGCTCGCCAACCATCTTGGCGAGCTTGGCGCGCGTAGCGGGGCCTTCGTGCAATGCCGCCCTGATTTCGATCCGGAGGTGGTGGGCCAGCGAAAAGCTCACCGAGTCCTCGACCCCGCGCTCCCCTTGCCCCAAGCTTCGGAGCGCTGATATTGCTGTGTCCGTCACTACACCATCGCCTTCATATTCACCGAATTCTCGGTAGTCAGTAGCGGCGGAGCTTAAGGCACTCATGTTCAGGATTCCTTCGTCGCTCAGAAACCCAACGTCGCTCAGGATCTCTCTACCGTGAGCCGTTTACCCAGCGAAAGGCGCTGGGGGCGACCCATGGAGGAGGTGAGCAGCCCATGCAGATGGCAAAAGTGCCGCAGGTCGTTTCGACCATGCATGTCGTCAAGCACTCGTAACGGGGTGCGTGTAAGTGGCCGATCCGGCACCGGCACTCGGGGCCGGATCGGTCCCTCTTTCGTTGAAGGCACGGGAAGGCCTAACGCTCCGGACAATTTGTGAAACCTTGGAGGTTGGGGAGGGCAGGATGCGACAGTGACGCGGCGATAATCGCCAGATGACCGTCCCTGCAGAGCATCGAGCGTTTGCGCGTGAGGTCGAGGTGAGCAAGGCGCAGGATCCGATGGCGACTTTCGCGGCGCTTGCGGAAACGACCGGGATCGCGGTCGACGACCTCGTCCATTACGCCCTGGTCAGGTGGGCGGCGGCTGGCTCGGAGGCGTTGATGGCAACCGAGCCGCAGGCGCTGCGCGATCTGAAGGCGGCGCGGGACAACGAGGACTGGGATCGGGTGGCCGGGATCGTTGACTGGCTCGCGGCCGGCCCCTGATCGCTTGACCGCGATTTGGGGCTTTCCAGCCGCAGCTTTGAGGTCACAAATTGTGATCTCAAACACCGGCAGCGCGCACAGCGCTAGCCGCGGTAGGGGGCGTCGACCGCTTTGGCCCAGTCCTCGTCGACGTGGAGCTCTCCCTCTGCGTCGGTCTCGACGATCACTACGGTTGCGGGTTGGCGGTTGCCGTTCTTGGGGTCGATCGAGACCGAGCCGGTCCAGCCCTTCCAGCCGCTGACGCCGTCGAGGGCGGCATTGAGCTTCTTGGGGTTGGTGCCGCCTGCCTGCTTGATGCCGTCAACGAGGAAATTCACCGAGTCGTAGGTGTAGGGACTCCAGGTGCCGGGATCTCGGTCGAACTCCTCCCGATATTCACTGACCTTGGCAGACGCAGTGGAGAAGTCTTCGGGGGCGGGCACGCCGACCACCGGACAAGCTCTCGCCGCCGCCACGCCCGCCGTTTCGACGAAGCCCGTGTCGTAGGAGCCGTAGTCGGCGATGCACTGGGATTCGACCTTGCCCGCGTGCATCTCCTTGGCGATAAGGCCGCCCTCGGGGAAGTAGACGGCGGCGTAGATGACGTCCGGTTTCGCCGCCGCAAGCTTGTCGACCACGTCGGTGTAGCTCTTCTTGCCGGGTTGCACCTTCTCGTAAGCGGTGACCGTCACCCCCGCCGCTTCGAGCGATCCCTTCAGGGCTTTGGACACGGAGACGGTGTAGTTCTGGGTCGGGTCGTAGGCGACCGCGACCGTTTTCGCGTCGAGCCACTCGGTCAGCGCCTGCGACGCCACCGGGGCGATCTGGTAGGTCATCGGCTGCAGGGTGAAGCCGAGGCCGTTGGTCGAGTTGTCCGAGGTCAGCCTGATCGGGACCAGGCCGGCGTCGATGTAGAGGGGCAGGGTTTCGATCCCGACGCCGGAGTTGTAGGGGCCGACGATCCCGTCGAGGCCCGCGTCGATCGCGGACTGCGCCGCTTTCACTCCGGTCGCCGGATCGGCGGCGTCGTCGATCGGGACGATCTTGACTTCCTGCCCGAGGATGCCGCCGCTCTCGTTGAGCCGGGACGCCGCCAGCTGCGCCCCTTTCAGCATTCCCTCGCCGAGGTTCGATTGTTCGCCCGAGAGCGGCGCCTCCAAGCCGACGCGGAAGGTGTCGGATTCGGATCCACCGTCGTCTGAGTCGGAGCTGCCACAGCCGGGGAGGACGAGAGCGAGGGCGGCGAGGGCGAGAACGGCGGCGAGCCGGAACGTGTGTCGCACGGCCCGACCCTCTCACATTTGATCGGGTAAGGGCACCGGGCGGGCGCCGATCGCTCGATGGACCGCCCGGTGCGTGGCCGCTACGGCTGGTTCCCCGGGCCGCCCTGGCTCTTGCACGAAGCCGGGCGATCCGCGTTCGGGCCGGTGCACTGGCCGCTTTGGCCGGCGCCATTGCCGCCGTTCGTCGGAGGCGAGGGGCTTGCCGTCGCCGCCGGCGTCAGGGCCACTGCTAGAGCGGCACTCGATAGCAGCGCGGCAACAGTCCTACGCGTGCGTGCCATCTGATCCTTTCCGGGCGAGGTCTCCCACTCCGAGCACGTCCGCCGCCCACTGATCTGGAACTTATGCATCGTAGACGGCCTTGCGCAATTGATCCAGGTGCGCCCTGCCTGATACAACAAGAAGCTATGCAGAGCTGGGATCTGAGATCGGTCGAGACGGAAGCGCACCAGCCGCAGATCCTCGCCTCCGCAGAGGATGCGCGGACGATCGTGCTGCAGCTCCCGGCCGGGGAGGAAATGCAGGAGCACGAGGTGCACGAGCGCGCCCGGGTCGTCGTGATCGAGGGCGAGGTTGAGGTGACGACGGCCGACGGCGAGGTCCTGGCGGCCGGTGCCGGCCGGCTCTTCGAGTTCGACCCGGGGGAGCGGCGGACGATCGCCGCGCGGTCCGATGCTCGCCTGCTGCTGATCCTCACCCCCTGGCCCGGCGACGGCCATCCGGGCG
This sequence comes from Solirubrobacterales bacterium, assembly GCA_036524775.1. GTDB lineage: Bacteria > Actinomycetota > Thermoleophilia > Solirubrobacterales > 70-9 > VRUE01. The sequence continues at coordinate 22,915 of DATDBO010000090.1, read as the reverse complement.
CGCTGACGCTCGAACAGAAGTCCGAAGCGCGCCGGCGCGCCGCTGAGCACTCGCCGGACTAGCCGACTGCCTTTCGTTGCTGGGCCTCCGTGCGCTCCAGCTCGTCGGCGTCGAGGACGGCCCAACCGACCCGCTCGACCAGCTGGCCGGAGAAGTGCTCGGACTCCAGGTCGCTGAGGTTGATCCGCTCGCGGTAGACGACGGTGTTGTCGTTCTCGTCCCGTCGATCGGCCTCTATGAGTATCTGCGGCATGGCGTCTCCTTTCCGCTCGTTGTCCGTCGCCCCCAGCGTTGCGACTGCGCTTGAAGCTGCGGTAAAGGTCTCGTAAATAGCCGCGAGCGTCCTCGTCGCGGTCGTTACGACCGGGCGCGGCGGGTAGGGTCTGGGGCGTGGAAGCAGCCGGCTGCTTCGAGGCACACGAGGTCGACCTGCACGGTCACCGGGCGGTCTACCGGACCGCCGGCAGGGGGCCGACCGTGGTGCTGATCCACGGCATGCTCAACTCCTCGCGCCACTGGCAGGCGGTGGCGGAAAGGCTCGCCGTCTCCTACCGGGTGGTCGCGCCCGACCTGATCGGTCACGGCGACGCGGCGACGCCCCGCGGCGACTACTCGCTCGGCGCCCACGCGGCGAGCATCCGCGACCTGCTGACGACGATCGGCATCGAGCGCGCGACGATCGTCGGCCACTCGCTCGGCGGCGGCGTGGCGATGCAGTTCTTCTACCAATTCCCCCAGCGCACCGAGCGGCTGGTGCTCATCTCCAGCGGCGGCCTCGGCCACGACGTCAGCCCGCTGTTGCGCGGCGCCGCGCTGCCGGGGGCCTCGCAATTGCTCCGCCTCGCGACCCGGCCGCGCCTGGTCGACGCCATCGACGCCGCCGGAGAGCGGCTGCGTGCCCGCGGCAACGAGAAGGGCGTCTACCTGGAGGCGGTGGCGCGGGCGCTGCGGCCGCTGCGGGAGCCCGGTTCGCGCCGCGCCTTCCTGCAGACCCTGCGCTCGGTGATCGACGTGCACGGCCAGCACGTCAGCGCCGCCGACCGCCTCTACCTGCTCGGCGACATGGCGACGCTGATCGTCTGGGGCGAGCGGGACCGGACGATCCCGATCGAGCACGGCCGCGCCGCATCCGAGGCGATCCCCCGCTGCCGCTTCGAGACGTTGCAGCGCGCCGCCCACTTCCCCCACCTCGAAGACTCCGACGGCCTCGCCGCGACGCTCGCCGACTTCCTCGCCGGCACCGCCCCGGTGCGCATCGTCGACTCCGAGTGGGCCGCGGTGATCGCCCAGCGGGCCAAGAGCCGCCTGCGCGCGGTCGCCTGAGCCGTCGTGGCCAAGGAAAGCGCCGGCATCCTGCTCTTCCGCGACCGCGAGCCGCCCGAGCTGCTCCTCGTCCACCCGGGTGGCCCGTACTGGGCGAGGAAAGACCTCGGGGCGTGGACGATCCCCAAGGGCGAACTGGGGGAGGGGGAGGACGCACTGGCCTGCGCGCTGCGTGAGCTGGCCGAGGAGCTCGGCCCCGCCGCGCCGGTCCTTGCCCCCGCCGACCTGGTCGAGCTCGGACAGGTCCGCCAGAAGGCCGGCAAGCTGGTCCACGCCTGGGCCGGGGAGGGCGAGTTCGAGCCGGCGGCGCTCGACAGCAACAGCTTCGAGATGGAGTGGCCGCCGCGCTCGGGCGAGAAGCAGGCGTTCCCGGAGGTCGACCGCGCCGAGTGGTTCGACCCCGAGGAGGCCAGGCGCAGGATCATCCCGGCGCAGCAGCCGTTCATCGACCGGCTGCTGGAAATCCGACATACTCGTCGCGATGGCTGACGAAGCGGATCCGCGGGACGCGCCCGGAGGAGAGGGCCCCTCGGGGAGGCCGCTGCCGCTCACCGTGCGCCTGCTCGGCGCCGGCGTGCGCGGGGCGCGGTCGGTGGGCAAGGCGGCGGGAATCGATCGGGCGGTCGAGGTCGCCGCCGAGGAGGCGATGGTCGCCGCGGTCGAAAGCGAGGCGGTGGAACGCGCGCTGACCCGGGTCCTGCAGGGGCCGCTGGTCGAAGAAGCAGCCCGAGGCGCGCTCGAGAGCGACACGGTGAAACAGGCGCTGATCGAGGCGCTCGACAGCGAGATGGTCGACGAGGTCTGGCGCCGGCTCCTGGCCAGCGACGAGGCCCAGCGCCTGGTCGAGCGGATCGCCGAGGCACCGGAGCTTCGCGCCGCTATCAGCGCTCAGAGCGTCGGCTTCATCGAGGACATCGGTCACACGATCGGCGACGCCACCCGCCGCCTCGACGACGTCGTCGAGGGCGCCGCCCGCCGCGTGACCTTTCGCAAGCGCCGCGAGGAGCCGACCGAGCGGGCCGGCGCGCTCACCCGGGCGCTGGCCTTCGGCCTCGACCTGCTGATCGTCAACCTCGCCTTCTCCGGCCTCGCCGCGATCGCGGCGCTGATCGGCTCCTTCTTCTCCGGCAGCGGCGACGGCCTCTCCGGCTTTGCCCTCGCCCTCGGCAGCGCCGCGTGGGTCGGTTTGGCATCCCTCTACCTGGTCGCCTTCTGGTCGCTTGCGGCGCAGACGCCGGGCATGCGCTTCTTCGGCATCAGGCTCGGCGTGGCTGGCCGCGCCCTGCCGCCGGGCAGGTCGCTGCGGCGCCTGATCGGCCTCTTCTTCGCCGCGATCCCCTTCGGCCTCGGCTTCCTCGGCGTCCTCTTCGACGAGCGGCGACGGGGCTGGCAAGACCGGCTCGCAGGCGCCGACGTCCTCTACGAGGAGCGCGAGCCGACCGCTGCGCCGTGGTCCCGCCTCGAGGCGGGTGAGCCGCTCGGCGCCGGAACGACGAAGGCCCCGGCTGCCCGGGGCCTTCGTCCACAGCAGGTGTCCGGGTTGCGTTAGGCCCTGGGAACCGGGTTGCCTTCCGGGCCCTCGGCCAGCTTGTAGATGACGATGATTGCGAGGGCGAAGATCGCCAGCGACCAGAACGGGTAGGCGGGGATCGAGAGCAGCGCGGCGATCGCGTTGAGCGAGGCGATGAAGATGCCGAACCAGCGGCCGAATTCACCCCCGGCGAAGAGCGAGAAAGCTGCCACCAGCTCGAGCACGCCGACGATCAGCAGTACCCAGCCCCAGGTGTTCAGCCCGCTGAGGATGTAGGTGGCGTTCTCGGTGAAGAACTTGGAGTCGCCGATCGCGGCGATGCCGTAGATGATGTTCAGCACACCGGCTACCAGCAGCAGCACGCCGGCGAATACCCACCATCCACTGATCAGGCTGTCTTCGTTCATGCGTAACCCTTTCCTCGAGGGGGAACGATGCCAACAGGAAGTTCGCCTTTTTCGGGGTATTTCCTGCGGTTGCTGTGGTGGTGCGATTGTCCTCCACCGGTCGGCCGTACGCAACTTTTTCACGCCGCCGAGGCGCCCCCCCGAACCGTTGGTGCGACTTTTTGCACCAACTGCGATGATCCCGGCCGTGAGCGTCGACGCGGTGAGAGCGCCGGAGGAGAGCCTGCAGGGGCTGCCCGACTTCCCCTTCGAGTCGCGGTACCGGGAGATCGACGGCTTGCGTCTCGCCTACCTCGAAGAGGGGGAGGGAAGCCCCGTCGTCTTCTTCCACGGCGAGCCGACCTGGTCGTTCCTCTGGCGCAAGGTGATCCCGCCGGTTCGCGACGCCGGTTTCCGCTGCATCGCCCCGGACTACGCCGGCTTCGGCCGCTCCGACAAGCCCACCGACCTCGATTGGTACACCTACGACCGTCACGTCGAGCTGATGGCGACGCTGCTGGAGGAGCTCGACGTGCGCGACGCGACGGCTGTCGTCCACGACTGGGGCGGGCCGATCGGGCTGCGCCTCGCGGTCGAGCACCCCGAGCGCTTCTCCCGCCTGGTCGTGATGGAGACCGGCCCCTTCACCGGTCATCAGCAGATGAGCGAGACCTGGCTCAAATTCCGCGACTTCGTCCGCGACAACGCCGACATCCCGGTGGGCATGCTGGTGCGCGGAGGCTGTAAGAACGATCCGGGCGACGAGGTGATCGCCGCCTACGAGGCGCCCTACCCGAGCCCGGAGTCGAAGGCGGGGGCGCGGGCGTTCCCCTTGATCCTGCCGACCGAGCCCGACGCGCCGGGCGCGGCCGAGGGCAAACGGGTCGCCGACGCGCTGCGCGAGGACGAGCGTCCGACGCTCGTCCTCTGGGCGGACTCCGACCCCGTGCTGCCCTTCTCGGTCGGCGAGCGGGTCTCCTCGCAGCTCAACTTCCCACCGCCTCGACCGATCGAGGACGCCGGTCACTTCCTTCAGGAGGACGCCGGCGAGGAGATCGGCCGGATCGTCGCGGACTGGCTGACGGCGGGTTAGGTCCCGCCGCCGAGTCGAGCCACGGTCGCGCGCAGCTCCTCGCGCGGGCGCTCCAGCAGCAGGCGCTCGTGCCGCGGCGGCCCGGCATCCTCGAGCCAGGTGACGGTGCCCGGCCAGTACGGGCCGGGGGGAGTGCCGGGGTGATGGAAGGCGGTCGCGAAGACCCAGCTGCCGGTGTTGTGCAGGCGGCCGCCGCTCGGCAGCGCCCACTGGGCGTCGTCATCATGCGGTCCGCCCCTGTGGGTGTGGCCGGTGATCACGTGCGCGCCCGCCGGGATCAGGCGGGTCGACATCTCGGTCGCCGCCGCGACGCCGCTGTGTGAGATCGAGCGTGCGTCGAGGCTGGGGTCGAAGTCGGCGCGCAGGAGGCGGTTGATGCCCCAGATACCGGCCGGGATCGCGGCGCGCAGAGCGGTGCGACGCGCCCACGAGGTGCCGTTGCCGCCGACGACCGCCCGGTAGGCGCGCTCGGAGGGTCGCGCAGCGCGCTGCGCGACCCCTCCCTGGGCGAGGCCGTAGGTGAGTCCGTAGACGGGGCGCAGCACGCGCTCATAGTCGGCCGGGGCGGGGCGGTCGGGCAGCGGCCGCAGCGTGCGCATCGTCGCGGCGGCGGCGATGCACTCGAGCCGGGGCAGCCTCATGTGGCAGTCCATGTAGTGGCCGTGGGTGGCGTAGACGTCCTCGCGCAGCCAGGTCCCCGGGTAGGACAGCTCCAGCGGGGTGTCGCCCAGCCAGGCGGCGATCCGCGCGCCCGCCTCGCCGCCGGGCGGCGCGCGGTGCTCGAGCGCGAGCGGCTCTCCCCGCAGTGCCAGCCCTTCCAGGAGCGGCTCGGCGAGGCGGTGGTCGTGGTTGCCGGGGACGAGCAGGACGGGACGCCCTGCCATCGTCTTTCCCAGCTCTTCGAAGAACGGCCGCGCCGCCTCCATCGCCGTCGCGAGCGGCAGTTCGCGCAGCTCGAGCGCGTCGCCGAGCAGGACGAGGCGGTCGGCGTCGGCCAGGTGCTCGAACAGCACGCGCCGGATCTCGGCGTCGCGCAGCAGGTCCTCGCCGAAGCCGCTGCCGAGGTGGAGGTCGGAGACGATCGCGATGCGCATCGTGGAGGGAACTTAGCTGGCTGCTTTGGCCAGCCCGTCTAAGCTGGCCGGATGAGCGCGCTCGGCGAGGAGCGGTTGGCGCCCGTCAACGGGATCGAGATCGCCTGGCAGGAGATCGGCGATCCGGACGGCGAGCCGCTGCTCTTGGTGATGGGGCTGGCGACGCAGATGCTCGCCTGGGACGAGGCCTTCTGCGCGCTGCTGGCCGAGCGCGGCTTCCGCGTCGTCCGCTTCGACAACCGCGACATCGGCCGCTCGACCAAGATCGAGGCGGCCGGGGTGCCGAAGCGGGCCGAGATGTTGCTGGGGGGGCGGCGCACCGCGCCCTACCTGCTGAGCGACATGGCCGCCGACACGACCGGGCTGATGGACCACCTGGGGATCGAGTCGGCGCACCTGGTCGGCGCCTCGATGGGCGGGATGATCGCCCAGACGGTGGCGATCGAGCACCCGCAGAGGGTCCGCTCGCTCGTCTCGATGATGTCCTCGACCGGCAACCGCCGGCTCGGCCTGCCCACCCGGAAGGCCTTCGGCACGCTCTTCGCGCGGCCCCGTCCGGGGCGCGAGGCGGCGATCGAGCAGACCGTGAGGACCTTCAAGACGATCGGATCGCCCGCCTACCCGATGGACGAGGAGCGCTTCCGCGCGCTGGCGGGCGCCTCCTACGACCGCTCGCACAGCCGCGCCGGCATCGCCCGCCAGCTGCACGCGATCGTCGCCTCCGGCGACCGCACCGCGGCGCTGGAAAGGCTGCGCCTGCCGGCGACGGTCCTGCACGGCGGCAGCGACCCCCTGATCCGCCCCGCCGCCGGCCGCGCCACGGCCCGCGCGATCCGCGACTCCCGCCTACGCATCTTCGAGGGCATGGGCCACGACCTGCCCCCGGCCCTCTGGCCCGACTTCGCAGAGGAGATAACCGCGACCGCCGCCCGCGCCGGCACCCGGACCGCTCAGCGCTTGGGCCCGATGAACTCGTCCAGCCTGGCCACGTCCGCCTTGCGCGAGACGTAGATCGCCACCGCCGCCGACTCGTTCGTCGGGAAGGACGCGGTCCAGCGCAGCCCGAGACAGTCGCAGGCCGAGCAGAAGATGCTGGTGATGTCGGTTGAGACGTTGGAGAACACGTAGCGAGGGTGCCGCCAACCTCCCCGACCTGTGTTGACGAAACGGCAACCATCGGACTGGATCAGGCCCTTGACCAGCTGCTCCGGCCAGCGCTCCGCCAATCTCTGTTGCCAGTCCGCGAGAAAGATCGGCCGGGTGTGCTTCGGGCCGGAGCCATGTTGAGGAAATAGGCATGGCCAAGATCGTGAATAGGCCGAAACGGAGAAGCAATTGGACGGCGTGAGCAATTTATGCACCCTGTTGCTGGGGACGGTGGCCTGCATCGACTTGACGCATTCCGCGACGATTCGCGGATATTTCCTATCCAGGAAGACGCGGAGTCGATATACGTCACGCGCGTGCTTGGAGATGCTGCCGTCTCCCAGATAGAGGCCCAATAGATGGACATAAGCCGAGTCGAGAGCATCCAGGCGATGTTCATCCTGTCCGCAAGCGGGGCAGCCAGGCTCACCAGACCCTGAGCGGGAGTGGCGAGGCAGCTTTCCCGCATGCCAGTCGCGCACGGTTGGAAGGGGGATTCCGAGCCGCCGCGCGACCCGGCGAGCCCCCTCCATCCTCGTCGCGAAGCCTTAAAGCCTCAGCCACAACCGTCCTGGAATGCACGTCAGGGCCCAGGTCTACTGATGCGGCGGGGGGGATTCGAACCCCCACGTCCTCTCGGACACGACCACCTGAAGATCGCGAGTCTGCCAGTTCCTCCACCGCCGCGGGGACCAGCAATGTATCGGCTCGCGACCATCTCCCGGGCGGTGCTTCCTACGAACATATGTTCGCAATCTAGACATCAACTCGGACGGCACCCCTACCCGACGCCGCCGACGCGGCTCGCTAATATGACGCCCACGCGCCGCTATCGTCTAGGGGACTAGGACGCCGGATTCTCAGTCCGGAAACCGGGGTTCGAATCCCCGTAGCGGTACTAACTCCCTGCGTTTGCGAACCGCGCGGATTCTCTCGTAGGTTTGCGTCGCGGCCGGTGTATCCGACGATTCGGGCCCTGGAAGGCGTTAGAGCATAGAGGCGGTTACCACCTACCGGAGGCCACGGAGTCGCAGGTCAGTACCTAGCCGATACCTTTAGGGCACTCTGCGGGACACGACGAAATCCGGGTCCCTCGATAGCGAGCCATCGGGGCGTCGGCGCCCTCGGCGCTTTTGGCAGGCTGTCACCGGCCTGTCGATCCTGATCGCCGCGCTTGCTTTGTTCGCCTGGCAGCAGGGGGGCGACGGCGACAGCGACGGGCCGCTGAACGCGATCGCCGCGGCGGCCGAGAGGACGCAGCGCGAATCGGGCGGACGGGCCGCGGTGCATACGATCGTTTCCTCACCGGAGCGGTCCTTCACGGTCACGGGCCAGGTGGTCTTCAACGACGGGACGGGTCGCAGCCGGGCGGTCCTGAGAATCCCGCACTCCGAGTCGGAGGATTCGGTGGAGCTGCATGCCGTCCTCGACGGAACCGTCATGTACATGCGCTCGAGCATGTTTGGCTCGCTGCCGGAGGGGCGCGAGTGGATGGCGATCGATTTTTCGTTCGGGCAAGAGCTGGACATGCCGCTGTCCGCCGGCGGCGACGCGATGGGGGAACTGGAACTCCTCGAAGCGGCGACCGGCGACGTGCGGAAGCTCGGAAAGGAAACCTTGCGCGGAGTGCCGACGACGGGCTATAGCGGCACGATCAGCGTCTCCGAGCAGGCCGAGCAGGCCGAGCGGTTGAAGGAGGAAGGCGCGGAGGATCTTGCCTCATATGTCGAGGAGGACAGCACGCCTCTGCGGGTCGAGGCGTGGATCGACGCCGACGGACGGGTGCGCCGCATGAGGATCGTCAAATCGCAGGCGCAGATGGGAGGCGAGGGATCCATGACTACCGATATGCGCATGGATTTCTTCGACTTCGGCATCGCCCCCGAGATCGACGTGCCCGAGCCGGACGAAGTGTTTGACGCGACGTCCCTGGCCCAGGACGCAGCCGGCCTCTCGAACGACGACTAGCTCGACTCTTGGGTTCGAGGAAGTCTCGGACGCCGTGCTCAGCGGCGCAGGGCTCGGCTCACTCGAGTCTTCATGTTGAACGCCGCCAGCGTCAGGCGCTCGGCGGGTGAGCCGGGGGAGGGGAGGGCGCCGAGCTGTTGGGCCATCTGGGCGCTGTTCATGTAGGCGTCGTTGCGGTGGATCTTGCCGTTGCGGATGGTGACCAGGTCGCAGCCGCTCACGTCGACCTTCGCCCCGGTCGGCTCCATGCCTTCGAAGCGGGTGTCGCCGTCGAAGGTGCCCGTGGCGCGCCAGCGCACGGCTGCCTTCTCGCCCTCGGCGACGACGTCGAGGATCTCGAAGCGGAAGTCGGGGAAAGCGGCGAAGAGGTTGGCGAACCAGGCTCGGTAGGTGTCGGGGGCGACCAGCGTCACGAGGCCGTGGATCTCGCCGGTCCCGCCCGGCTCGTAGAAGCCCACCATCGCGTCGAGGTCGCGCGCCGCGACCGCTTCGAAGTAGGCGCGCGCCACGCTGCCGGCGTCGGTCGCCTGATCCGTCGATTGCATGGGAGGAGGTTACGGGATGCCAAATAACCCCTGGTCCGCCTTCAGGCGGTTGCTGCTGCCAGGGGCTTTGCGCCGGCTTGCTGGGCCGGGATGAGAAACGCCGAGGCGCAGACCATCGCGAAAGCCGTCGCCTGCAGGGTGAGGCCGAAGGGGTCGGTGGAGAGCGGATCTCCGAAGACGAGGACTCCCCCCGCTATCTGCGCTGCGTTGGCGACGAGTCCCATCAGGCCGATCGTCTCGATCGCGCCGCCGCGCTGGAGCGCCATCGCGGCCGCGTATTGGGCGAGCACGCCGGCGAGGACGATCAGCAGGATCCACGGCGCCAGCACTGTGACCGAGACGTCTCCGGCACCGGTCAGGCCCTTGACCGCTACGCCGGCGAGGGCGAAGAGGGTTCCCGCTATGGCGGCGAGCAGGACGTTTCCGTGCTCGGTGAGGCGCTCGGAGCGGTGGCTCGAGAGGAGGCCCGCGGCGAGCAGCGCAAGCCCGCCCTCGAAGCCGAGGATGGCGGCCGGCGAGAAGTCGGAGTGGGTTCCCTTGAAGTGGGGGACCGTGAGGACGAGCAGGGCGAGGCCGGCGGCGCCGAGCAAGAGCGCGAACCACTGGCGACGCTCGACCGGCGCGCCGAAGAGGCGCTGGGCCATCACCGCGAGCGTCACGGCGCCGCCGGCCAAGACCGCCTGGACGATCGAGATCGGCGCAAGGGAGAGGGCGGCGACGTGGACCAGCCAAGCCACGCCGGCAAGGCCCCAGCCTGCCGCAAACCAGGGAGAGGCAGCCAGGCTCCGCGCGCTGCGTAGCGGCTGCTGGATGCAGACCGGATCGGCGAGATGGCAGCCGCGATGCTTGAGCAGCCAGGCGAGGTTCGTCAGCAGAGCAGCCGCGAGGGCAAGGCCGATTCCTATTTGCATGCGAGCGCCACCACCATCTCGCAGGTTACGCACAAGCGACCAGACCGGCGATCAGCTCGACCGCCTCGGCCTGGCTCAGCCCCTGCTCGCGCACCAGCGAGCGCCAGCTGGCGAAGGAGAGCGCGTGGCCGATCGCCGCGCGCACGCGCCGGCGCCTGGCGCCACGTTGCGGCCGTCCTCGCATCAGGGTTTCGGCGGCAACCTCGAACCACCGCACCGAGGCCTCCCGAGCTGAGCGCAACGCCGGCAGGACCGCGGCGTCGCGGGTGGTCTTCTCGAGCATGTACTCGCCGCGCTCGAACCACGCGTAGACCTCCGCCAGCGCGACCCGCAGGCGTTCCTCCGGGTCGGCGATCGCCGACCACTCGGCCAGGTCGGGCAGGGGATGGGAGGCGATCCAGTGCGAAGAGCAAGCCGCGAAGAGCGCCTCGTCGTCGGGGAAGTGCCGATAGACCGTCGCCCGCTGCACGCCGGCCCGCTCGGCGACCGCGCTGACCGTCGTCCTCGCCGGCCCCACCGAGCCGTGCAGCTCCACCGTCGCCTCGGTGATCCGGCGTCGCGTCTCCTCCTCCTGCACCGCGCGCCGGCGCTTGCGGTAGGGGCGCTTGCCGCCCGTTTCCTCTTTCGTCGCCATAGCTGTTCAATGAATCTTGACAGAGTTCCCGGACGCCTGCTAACTTCGCCGTACACAGACGTTCAACGAAATGGAGGAGCACGATGCCACCCGCCCGCACCGCCTCGACTGCCCCGACCGAGCGGACCGCCGCCGACCTGCGCCGCTTCGACGCCTCGCAGGGCCCGCGCAAGATCGACCCCGGCGAAGCCCCTGTCGCCCAGCTCGGCGGCTGCGACGCCCGCTTCCTCGTCTGGGGGGAGGAGTCCGGCGGCGGCTTCTCGTTGGTCGAACACCCGATCCCGCCGCGCTCGCTCTGCGCGCCGCGGCACCGCCACACCGGCGTCGACGAGTACAGCTTCGTGCTCGAGGGCAGGATGGGAGCCCTGCTCGGCGACGAGGTGATCTACGCCGAGGCGGGCGAGCTGGCCTTCAAGCCGCGCGACCAGTGGCACACCTTCTGGAACGCCGGCGACGAGCCCGCGCGCATCCTCGAGGTGATCTCACCGGCGGGCTTCGAGCACTTCTTCCGCGAGCTCGGCGAAGCGGCCGAGGGGCGCGAGCTCGACCCGGAGGCGCTGGGCGAGCGCTACGGGATCGAGTTCGACATGGAGAGCCTGCCGCGCATCTGCGCCGAGCACGGCCTCACCCACCCGCTGCTCGGCTGAGCTATTCGGGCAGGCTGTAGGCGACGATCTGCGGCTGCTGACCTTCGGCGGAGGCGAGGCCGGCCGGGGCGATCAGCATGCCTTCGGCGACCGCGACGCCGGAGTTGGTGCTGGCCGGCAGCGACGCCTGCCAGGCCATCCGGCCCGAGCTGGTGTCGAAGGCCTGCACTTTGCCCTCGGAGGTCGTCGAGAAGACCAGGTCGTTGGAGACGGTGGTGAAGCCGAACGGTGGCGCGGTCGGGAATTCGTGCTTCCACTTGAGCTCGCCCGTCGCCACGTCGAGCGCGACGAGTTCGCCGTTGAGCGGCCCCGGTTCCTGCCGTTCGGTCTGCGAGATCACTTCCAGCGGGCTGTTGATCACCGGCACGTAGACGTTTTTGCCGTCGGTCGCCATCGGCGCGATCACGCCGCCCAGCGAGCCGGGGTAAACGGTCATCGGCAGCTTCAGCCTCGAGGTTTCGCCGCGCATCGCCAGCAGGCCGTCGTCGTCGTGGCCGTTGTGTTTGCCGACCGCTTTCTCCCACACCACGTTCCCGTTCTTGGCGTCGAGCGCGATCACGAAGCCGGACTTCCCCGCGCCCAGGACCAGTTCCTTGCCTCCCGCTTTCACCAGTATCGGCGGGTTCTGGAAGTCCCAGTCGTACAGTGCGTGCGGCGTCACCTGGTGGTACCAGTCGAGCTTGCCGGTCTTCTCGTCCAGCTTGACCAACGAGTCGCTGTACAGGTTCGGTCCCGGTCGGCTCGACCCCCACGGTTCGCCTTCGGTCCCCGGGAACGGTCCCGGGTTGCCGATCCCCGCGTACAGCCCGCCCTTCCCGTCGAAGGCCGGGGGGTACCAGAGGCCGCCGCCGGAGTTGACCCCCGGCTTGCCCCAGAGGTCCTTCGGCACGGTGTCCCACGACCAGATTTTCTTGCCGGTCTTGCCGTCCAGCGCCCAGAGGATCCCGACCCCGCCCGGACCGTAGAATTCGGCCGCGGTCACCGGTACGGTCGAGACGTACACGACGCCGTCTTTGTAGCCCGGCGCCATGTCGATTCCCTCGACTTCCTTGCGGATCAGCTGCACCGTCCACACCTGCTTGCCGGTTTCCTGGTCGAGGGCGAAGGCCGACGTCGCGGTCGCGCCGAACACCATCCCGTCCTGTACGACCACACCGTTCGGGCCATGGTCCGGCGATTCGTATTTTTTCGTCCAGAGAATCTCGCCGCTCTCGGCGTCGATCGCCTGCACGTTGGACTCCAGGTCCTGCGAGTAGACGACGCCTTTGCTGACGATTGGCGAGGAGGCGTAGGCGCCGAAGGCGCTTTCAGCGCTCAGCGGCAGGGTCCAGGCGACTTCGAGCTGGTCGACGTTCGCCGCGGTGATGCGCGATTTTTCGTCGCGCGTGTTGGCGAGGTCGCCGTTGGCGTATCCCGTACCGGTGAAGCTCACGTCACCACCGTCGTCAGAGCCGCCGCAGCCCGTCGCCATGACCGCCGCCACGAGCATGGCGACGAGCGCTGCGGCGACCCTTACGTACCCCCACCCGCCGGTTACAACCATGGCTAGCGACCCTATTCGATCAAAAAAATTCTGTCAAGTATTTATGGATGCATGATCTATCAGCGGCGCCGGCCCGCGCTCTTCGAGCAGCGGCTGCAGCACACGGTTGGCCAAGAGGCCGAGCGCACCGAGGTTGGCGAAGCCGGGGCCCTGACTGAGGCCGCCGAGGCCGGGGATCTGCAGGCGCGGCTGCAGACCGCGCAGTTCGAGGTGGCGGCCGATCGGCACCTCGGCCCCGGCGGGCGTGTCCCACAGCTTCCCGACCCGAGCCTCGATCTCGTCCCGCGTCTGCGCCGGGAAGAGCCCGTGCAGCTGCGCCAGCAGGTCGAAGCCGGTGCAGTTGACGACGTAGTCGTGCTCCGGCCCGGCCACGCCTTCCGGCGACTCGTGCCGCAGCCGCACGCCCGCGCCGCCGCGCGCCGCGGCGACGTCGGTCACCCGGCCGGTGACGAAGCGGCAGCGGTCGTCGTAGGCGATCGCCGCCAGACTGGGCGGGTCGAAGACGCCGCGGTCGGAGTGCTTGACGAAGTCGCGCCGCGTGGTCTGGTCGAGCGCCGTCCATTCGACCTCGTCGGGGTTGGAGAAGACGCGGTTCTCGAGGAAGCTCTCGCCGCGGCTCATCGGCAGCATCGGCGTGTAGACGGTGAAGCGGGAACGGGGGCGGAAGCCGCGCAGGAACATCATGCAGCTGAGCGCGCTCTCGCCGCCGCCGACGATGGCGACGTCGCAGGCGCTCTCCTCGGGCAGCTGAGCGAACTCCTCGCGCCGGCTGTCGCAGTGGAAGACGCGCGACTCGATCCCGGCCTCGTGCGGGAAGGCGCGGTGCACACCCGGGCCGGTCAGCACCAGCGCCCGCGCCAGGTAGCGCGCGCTCCCACTAGCGCCGGCCGCGCTCCCGTTCTCCCTCACCGCCTCGACGTCGACCGCCCAGCGCTCGCCGTCCTCCAGCGAGACGCGCGTCACCCGCCCCGGGACCTGGTCGATCCCCTCGCTCGCCCGGCCGAGCACCCAGGTCAGGTACTCGCCGTAGTCCTTGTGGCGCACCGAGGGCGAGCCGGCGTCGATCCAGCGCGCGTAGCGCCGCTTGGCGACCATGAAGCGCTGCCACGAGAACCGCATCGTCTGCTCGTCGATCGCCTCGCCCGCCTCGCCGAACTCGCGGAAGCTCTGGTAGGGGAAGCCGACGTCCTTGATCGGCGTCACCGCCAGGGGCTCTTCCCCGGAGGTCATCCCGTTCAACCCCTTCCACGAGGCCGCGACCTCGGTCCCCTCGACGATCCGCAGCGAGAAAGGCCCGAGGCCGAGCGAGTTGAAGGCGTGCACCTTGGTCGCGATCCCCGCGGCCTTGGCGCCGGCGCCGACTACGAGTAGATCGGACTCGGCTGCCATGGCTCGGCGGCTTCGGGAGCGGGGGCGGGGGTGCGCGGCACGGCGATCACGCGGCCGCGCTTGTCGGGGCTGAAGGAGATCGCGCTGCGCCGCGCGTGCTCGGAGTCGGAGTCGGCGGGCCGCAGGTCGACCTCGCCGAGCACCGTGCGCAGCACCCGTTTCATCTCCATTTCGGCGTAGCTGGCGGCGAGGCAGCGGCGCGTGCCGCCGCCGAAGGGGATCCAGGTGTAGGTGCCGGGAGGCTCCTCGAGGAAGCGCTCGGGCAGGAAGTGCCGCGGGTGCGGGTAGATCTCCTCGTTGCGGTGGATCAGGTAGACACAGGGGGCGACCACGGTGCCGGCGGGCAGCTCGTAGCCGCCCAGCTCCATCGGCGCCAGCAGGCGGCGGACGACGACGGGCACGGGCGGGCAGAGCCGCAGCGTCTCTTTGACGACCGCGTCCATGTAGGCGTCCTCCTCGCCGGCGAGCACCTCCTCCTGCAGGCGCGCCAGCTTCTCCGGGTGGCGCAGCAGCCGCTCGAACACCCAGGCCAGCGAGGACGAGGTCGGGCCGTCGGTGAGCAGCGTCATCAGTTCGTCGCGCAGGTCGCTCTCGCCGAGCGGCGAGCCGTCCTCGTAGCGGGCGTCGATCAGGATCGAGACGATGTCCTTGCGCCCGTTCTCGCCGGCGCGCCGGCGCCGGTCGACCTCTTCCAGCAGCGCCGCTTCGACCGGCGCCATCGCGCCGCGGAAGCCCGCGTTGCGGGCCAGCCAGCGGGGCCCGAACGCCGCCGCCCGGCTCAGCCGGCCGGGCTCGTTGAGCGCCTGCGTCAGCTGGTGCAGCAGGGTGCGCAGCCGGCCCAGGCGGTGCGCTTCGTCGGGGCCGAAGACCGAGCGCATGATCACCTCCTGGGTGATCGCCTGCATGTGCGGCCACAGCTCGAACGGCTTGCCGACCGGCCAGCGCCGCACCTGCTCGCGCGTCACCTCGGCCATCATCTCGGCGTCCGCTCCCATCCGCCTGCCGTGGAACGGCGGCAGCATCATCCGCCGCCTGTTCATGTGCGCCGGCTCTTCCATGAGCATCACCGAGCGCGGCCCCAGCACCGGCAGCAGCAGCGGGTTGGCGAGGGCCATGCCGAGGCTGTCCTTGGGCGCGGTGAGGACCGCTTTCACGTCTTCGGGGTCGCAGAGGAAGACCCACGTGCCGGAGTGCAGGATGCGCAGCGTGAAGAGGTCGCCGTAGCGCTCCTGACAGTGCTTCATGAACGGGTAGGGCCGCTTCGCCCAGCCGACCGCCTGCAGCGCGCTCGGCATCCGCGGGCCGGGGGGCAGCTCCCCCCGCCGCCCGGCCCCGCGGACGCCCTGAGCGTTGCCCTTCACTTCTCCCCACTCCCTGAGGAAGCCTCCAGCGCCGCCATCAGCTCGTCCTCCTCCTTGCAGGTGGCGGCGATCAAGAGCGCGTGGAAGTCGCCGGCGAACTCGGCTGGAAGACCGGCCTCCTCGCCCCGCGCCAGGTAGCGCTCGCGCACCGCCTCGACCCGGTGCGGCTGCATCATCGGGATCTCGTGCTCGAGCTTGTAGCGGGCGATCTCGCGGCAGACCTCGAAGCGCTCGCCGAGCAGGCGGGCGATCTCGTCGTCGAGCCCGTCGAGGCGCCGGCGGTGGGGCTCCAGCCCGTCCTGGCTCATACCCGCACCACCTCGTCGGCCGGCACCTCGTCGAGCAGCCCCGCGGCGAAGGCGTAGCTGCAAGCGGCCAGCGTCTGCAGCGCGTAGCCGCCCTCCTGGACCACGCAGACCGGTACGCCGGCCCCCGCCAGCAGGCGGCCGATCTGGGCGAAGATCGTCGGCGAGAATCCCCAGCCGCCGTGCGGGTCGCCGGCCACCGTGTCGTAGCCGAGCGAGACGACGAGCGCCTCCGAGCCCGCGGCGAGCGACTCGACCGAGCGGCCGACGGCGTCGAGGTAGGTGGCCTCGCTGGGGCTGCCGGTGAACTCGACCACGCGTTCGCGTTCGCTGCTCGGCGTGACGGTGCGGGCGGCGACGTTGGTCACCGGCCAGGCGTGCAGCGAGTGCAGGCTGGCGTCTTCCATGCGGGCGACGATCGCCGCCGTCCCGTTCGGGTAGTGCAGGTCGAGGTCGAGGATGCCGACCGGCCGCAGGCCGCCCTCGCACAGGGTCTGCGCCGCCGCCGCCGCGGAGTTGAGGTAGCAGTAGCCGGCGAACCAGTCCGGGCCGGCGTGATGGCCGGGCGGTCGGCTGAGGGCGTAGGAGAAGCGGGCGCCCTCGACGACGCGCGTCGCCGCGCTGATCGCCGTGCGCACGCCCTCGCGGGCGGCAGTGACGAGGCCGGCGTTGACCGGCACGTCGGGCGGCAGGCCCGGCGCGGCCAGCTCGGGCATCACCAGCGGCTCCTCCGAGCGCACCTCGCTCAGCGTCTCCAGGTACTCGCTCTCGTGCAGCTCGGCCAGCGTCCGGTCGACCTCCTCGGTCGGCGCGTCGGCGGTCGCCGAGCGCACCCGGGCGTGGCAGACGAGGCCGTTGCGCAGCTCGGCCATCCGCCTCCGGTCGTCCATCCCCGGCAGCTTGCGCCCGCCTTCGAGGATCCAGGGGGGCCCCTCGCGGTGGCCGCCGCGCTGCTCGATCATCAACAGCTCGTCGCTCATGAGAGCAGCCGCCGCATCCGCGGTCCGAGGGGGGTGAAGCCGTTCTCGCGGTAGAAGCGCTCGGTTGCCTCCAGCTGGGCGAAGCCCTCTTGCGGCAGGCCGACCTCGAGCCGCGCCACGCCGAGCTCGGTCGCCTGCCTGACCAGGGCGAGGACCAGCTCGCGGCCGAGCGCCCGGCTGCGCCACTCGGGGTGGACCCAGAGGTCCTGGATCGTGCCGTAGCGCCCGGGCACGTGGACGGCGAACTGCCAGCTCACCGCGCAGATGCCGACGATCGCGCCCTCGCACTCGGCGACCAGGAGCACGCCGAGCTCGGGGTCCTCGGCCAGCGTGCGCGCCGCCTCCTCGAGCGCCGTCGTCGAGGGCCGCTCGCCGCCCAGCTCGATCAGCAGCGCTTCGACCGCGGCAGCCACGGCCGGCGCGTCCTCGCCCGTCGCGGCGCGGATCTCGGCGTTCGCCGCCGGCCCGGAGCGGGGTGGCGCTTCGGGCACGCTCGCACCCCGATCGCTCATGCCGCCTCGGCGACCCTTGCCCGTGGCTCCAGCTCGATCGACCACGCCTCCGGCGCGGTCGAGCCGGTGACTGCCTCGGCGATCGTCGCCATCGGCGCCCGCGCCTTGAGCAGGATCTCGTCGAACTCGTCCTGCGGGTCGGACTGCATCACGATCGCCCCGCCGGCGCCGATCGTGGTCCGCCCGGGGCGCATCACGATCGTGCGGATCACGATGCTGAGGTCCATCGCCCCGTCGATGCCGAACCACCCGATCGCGCCCGAGTAGACGCCGCGCGCCTCGTCCTCGAGGTCGTCGATGATCTCCATCGTGCGCTCCTTCGGCGCGCCGGTCATCGAGCCGCCGGGGAAGCAGGCGCGGGCGCATTCGGCCGCGCTGCGCTGCTCGTCGAGTACGCCGCTGACGGTCGAGATCAGCTGGTGGACGGTCGCGTAGTCCTCGACGATCATCAGCTCGGGGACGCCGACGCTGCCCACGTCGCAGACCCGGCCGAGGTCGTTGCGGAGCAGGTCGACGATCATCAGGTGCTCGGCGTAGGTCTTCTCGTCTTCGGTCAGCTCGGAGCGCAGTTCGTCGTCGCGCACGGGGTCCTCCGAGCGCGGGCTGGTGCCCTTGATCGGCCGCGCCTCGACGCGGCGCTCGCGGTCGACCGAGAGGAAGCGCTCGGGCGAGGAGCTGACCACCGCCATCTCGCCCAGCTTCAGGTAGGCGGCGAAGGGGGCGGGGTTGCGCCGGCGCAGCAGCCGGTAGAGGTCGAAGGGGTCGGGTTCGGCGTCGGTGGAAATTTGATCGGTGAGGCAGACCTCATAGGACTCCCCGGCGGCCAGTTCGGCCTGGCTGCGGGCGATGTCGGCGAGGTACTGCTCGCGCCCGCGTCCGCACTTGAACTCGACGCGGTCGGCGAGGGGCCCCTCGCTGAGCGCCAGCGGCGTCATCGCCGCCGGTGGGTCGGCGACGATCTCCCGCACCGCCGCCTCCGCCTCGTCCAGCCAGGCCTCGGCCTCCGCCTCGTCGCCATGGCAGAGCGCGACAACGTGCGTCCGTCTACGCACGTGGTCAACGGCGACGAGGCGGTTGGCGAGCATCATCACTGCATCGGGCATGTCCGACCGATGCACGTTCGGCGAGCCGCAATCCGCCTTGAGCTCGTAGCCGAGGTAGCCGACGAAGCCGCCCATGAGTCCGGGCGGGAGGTCGGCCGGGGGTGGCTCGAGCGCGTGCCCTGCGAGCTCGCGGTCGAGCAAGTCGAAGATCGAGCCGCGCACCTCCACGGCCGGGCCGGCGCCGTGGCGGATCGCCGCGCCGGACTCGACGTCGTACTCGAGCACGCAGCGGGTCCTGCCCGCGCTGGTGCCGAGGAAGGAGCGCTGCGCGAGGCGCGTCGGCGCGTCGGCGCTGTCGAGCCAGAAGGCGTGCTCGGCGTCGCCGAAGAGCCGTTCGAAGAGCGGCTCGGTCGCCGGTTCGCCGGAGATCGTGCGCAGCAGCAGCTCGCTTTCGCCGCCGCCGCCGCCGGCACGGGCGCGACGGCCCTTGGAGCGCGGTGGTACTTGCAGCGGGCGCTTGGCGCCGCGCCAGCGCGGCGAGCGCAGCTTGGTCGCCAGCTCGTAGAAGTTCTCGACCAGGCGGGCGCCGTGCTCGGTCGCCACCGACTCGGGGTGGAACTGGACGCCCCACATCGGCCGCCGGCGGTGTTCGATCCCCATCACCACGCCGTCGTCGGCCCAGGCGGTGACGTGGCCGTCGGGCCCCATGTCGGTGATCTGCAGCGAGTGGTAGCGGACCACGGGAAAGTCCTGGGGGATGCCGGCGAAGAGGCCGTCGTCCTCGTGGCGGATGCGGCTGAGCCGGCCGTGCATCGCCTCCGGCGCGCTGCTCACCTTGCCCTCGAGCAGGTTGCCCAGCCCCTGGTGGCCGAGGCAGATGCCGAGCACCGGGATCTCGCTGTAGCGGAGGATGTCGTTGCAGACGCAGAAGTCGTGCCAGCGCTCGGGCGTGCCGGGGCCGGGGGAGAGGACGATCGCGTCGAAGTCCCAGCGCGAAAGAGCCCGCCAGGAGACTGCGTCGTTGTCGACCACGATCGGCTCTTCGCCGGTGACGCCCGCGAGCAGGTGGAAGACGTTGTAGGTGTAGGAGTCGTGGTTGTCGACGAGCAGCGTCCTCATGACGCTCCCTCCAGGCCGAGGCCGCGCGAGGTGCGGTCGAGGGTCGAGCGGACGACGCGGGCGACGTGCGGCGCCCGCTCCTCCTCGTTCTGCCAGCGGGCGAGGTGCGAGGCGTAGCGGGCCAGCGGCGCGACCTTGAGGTCGCGCGGGACGCGGCCCAGCAGCCGCCCGTAGGTCTCCGCCTGGACCACGGCGAAGCGGTAGTCGGGGTCGAGCTGCGGCTCGTCCACCGTCGCCCCGCCGTTGCCGTCGCGCGCCCGCGCCCGCGCCAGGTCCCAGCCGAGCGCCTTGTCGTCCGTTATGAGCTTCTGCGGCTCGAAGTCGACCCGCTTGGTCGCGCCGTGGAGGAGGAAGAAGCCGAGCGCGACCTGCGCGGCGACCGTGTCGGGCGAGGGGCTGCCGCGCCGCACCGCGTCGCGCTCCGGGTCGGCCTCGAGCTGCTCGTCGATCCACTCGACCAGGTGGTCGATCAGGACCGCGTCTTTCTTCGAGGAGGCGATCTTTTCGCGTTCGCGGGCGACCATGCCGTGGAAGATGTCGTGGTAGGGGTGGAAGCCGTTGCCCTCGTCGGTGTGGACCAGCTCGGCCATCAGCTGGCGGCGGCATGTGACGTGGGCGTACCACTCCTGGCCGCAGACCTGGACCGAGGTGGTGCCGTCGAGGCCGGTGTCGGCGAGCCAGTAGGCGAGTGCCCGCATGTGCTGGGTGGGCACGCCGTCGGAGCGCACCAACGGCATTTCCTCCAGCTCCTCGCGGCCGGTCATGTAGATGACGGTGCCGTCGACCCGTTTCTCCAGCGTGCCCTCCTGCAGCCCGTGCTCGGTCAGTTCGCCGACCTCGGGCAGGAAGTCGGACTCGAAGAAGACGCGGTCGAAGTAGATGCCGAGACGGGCCAGGGTCTTGCGCTGGCCGGAGATCACCCAGGCGCGCGTCTGCGACCACAGCTCGAGCGCGGTCTGGTCGCCGTTCAGCACCCGCTGCAGGAGCTCGTCGGCGCTGTCTTCGTGCACGTCGACCTCGCGGGTGAGCGAGTCGGCGGGGTGGTCCTGCGCGAGGCCGAGCGCGGCGCCGTTGGCGCCGTTCTTGACGTAGTCGGCGTAGCAGTAGCCGACGAAGTGGTCGCTCTTCACGCCGTTGCCCTCGCCCGAGCCTTGCGGGTACTTGCCGCTGCGCACGACGCCGGCCATCGCCTCGCCCATGCTGCGGCCGATGTCGCAGATGATGCTGCGGCGCTCGACCTCGCCGCCCGCCTCGGCGAGGGCGTTGCCGAGCGCGTTGCCGAGCGCCAGGTTGCGCAGATGGCCGATGTGCAGCGCCTTGGTCGAGTTGGCGTCCCAGAAGTTGAGCGCGAAGTGGCGCCCCGAAGCGGGCTCGCCGCAGCCGGCGACGGCCTCTTCGCCCTGCTCCAGCTCGCCGCCGCGCTTGGCGACCCACTCGTCCTCGATGCGCAGCCAGACCTGCCCGCCGTCGCGCTCGACCGCCGTCACCCAGGGCAGCTTCTCGATCTCCTCCAGGCCGGCGAGCGCCTTCGTGTCCTCCTGCCAGCCCTCGACGCGGGGCACGACCATCAGGTCCCAGCGCTGGTGGGGGCGGTAGGGAGCGCGCAGCGTCCAGTGCGACTGGGCTCCGTCCCCGCCTCCCGCTTCGTCGAAGTAGTCGAAGAGATTGATGTCCATAGCTCCGACGCAACCCAGCGCCGATGCACCAGCCGGGGCTCGAACCCGGATCCTCGGCTTACAAACCCGATCCTCTAACCGATTGAGGTACTGGTGCGTATTTTTTTATCGAATAGCCAGGTAACTATTCAATAATTTTGGAGTGTAACAACGGAATCCGGTTCGTGTCCAGTGGCAGACGGATCTCCGCCGGAGGGCGCGCACATTGCGTCGGGCGAGGATCGAGGGCACGCCGAGCCGGCCGCCGATGCGGCCTGTCTCCAGTGCGTCGTCTCTATGGGCCGGCTAGGCCGACTGGTAGACCGGGTCTTCGGATTCGACCGTGTAGCCCGGGGCGAAGCGGATGCAGCGCGAGCGGACCAGCGCACGGCAGTGGTAGGCGATTTCCGCGTAGGGCGCACCGACGGACTCGGTCAGGCACGACCTCGAGTTGGGTCCCGCCTTGAGCAGCTCGACGATCCGCGCTCGGGTGGGATGCCAGAGCGCTCTCATCTCTTGGGTTGGCACGAGTTCTCCTCTTGAACTGAATGTAGTGAATGAACTACTTGACTCGGGCATCTTTGCTTAATCGCCGCAACTTTGCAGGTCAAAGCGTTACCTGGTGGGGCTCTGTCGACAATCGACCCCGCACTTTCGGGAGAATTCCGCCCCATGCTGACCGTCGCAGTGACCGGCCCCACCGGAGAGATCGGCCGCGCTTTCATTTCCGCCCTCGAGCGGGCGCCGGAGGTCGAGCGGGTGATCGGCATGGCCCGCCGTCCCTTCGACCTCGGCGCGCAGGGCTGGGAGAAGACCGAATACCGACGCGGCGACATCCTCGACCGCGAGGCGGTCGCGGCCCTGGTCGAGGACGCCGACGTCGTCGTCCACCTCGCCTTCGTGATCGTCGCCGGGCGTGGTGAGAGTCGCGAGATCAACCTGAACGGCTCGCGCAACGTCTTCGAGGCGGCGGCCGAGGCGGGCGTCAAGCGCCTCGTCTACACCTCGTCGGTCGCCGCCTACGGCTTCCACCGCAGCCTGCCCGAGCTGATCGCAGAGGACGAACCGGTGCGCGGCACCGCCCGCCACCCCTACTCGGCCGACAAGGCCGAGGTCGAGGCCGCCCTGCGCGAGGCGCTGCAGGGCTCCTCGACCGACGCCTACGTCTTCCGCCCCTGCATCGTCGCCGGCCCGCAGGCGCCGCTGCTGCTGGAGATGGTGCCGCTGCTGGCGCTCGGGCAGAAGCTGCCCGGCCCGGTTCGCTGGGCGCTTGGCCGGACGCCCTCGCTGCGCCCGGTGCTGCCCGACCCCGGCGTGCCCTTCCAGCTCGTCCACCACGACGACGTCGCCGCGGCGCTCTGCGCGGCGGTGCTCGGTCACGGCGAGCCCGGCGTCTACAACCTCGCCGGGCCGGGCGAGCTGACCGTCTCCGACCTCGCCCACGAGCTCGGCTGGCACGCCGTGTCGGCGCCGCAGCTCGCGGTCGGCGTGGCGGCCGAGGCGGTCGCCCCGTTCCTGCCCTTCCTGCCGGCCGAGGCGGCCTGGATCGAGACCGTTCGGCGCCCGGTCCTGATGGACACCACGCGGGCGCGGCGCAAGCTGCACTGGATGCCCCACCACGACGCGCGGGAGACGTTGCGCGAAACGGTGGCTGCGGTGCGCGCCCGTTAGCGCCGAAAGTGGGCCTGCCTAGACTGAGGGGCGTGACTTCGCACGAGAGCGATTCCACC
>DATDBO010000089.1:0-5401 GCA_036524775.1 Solirubrobacterales bacterium | reverse complement strand
GGCGAGCGCGATCGGCACCAGGCCGGCGGCGACCGCCGCGGCGCTGCCGCCGCTCGAGCCGCCGGGAGTGCGCTGCGGGTCCCAGGGGTTGCGGGTCACGCCCCAGGTCGCCGTCTCGGTGAAGCCGCAGATCGCCAGCTCGGGCAGCGTCGTCTTGCCGATCGGGATCGCGCCCGCCTCGCGCAGGCGCCGCACGACCTCGCTGTCACCTTTTGCCGGCTGGTCGAAGCCGTCGGTGCCGTAGGTGGTGACGTGGCCGGCGACGTCGACGCAGTCCTTGATCGCCACCGGCACGCCGAGCAACGGCCGCTCCTCCCCCGCCTTCAGTCGCGCTTCGGCCTGGTCGGCTTCGAGCAGCGCTTTCTCGGCGAAGACCTCGCGGAACGAGTTCAGCGTCGGGTCGAGGCGAGCGATCCGGTCGAGGCAGAGGCGTACCAGCTCGCTCGGCGAGGCCTCGCCGGCACGAACCATCTCCGCCTGTCTCGCCGCCCCCGCGAAGGCGATCTCCGCGCTCATGGCGCGGAAGGGTATTAGGCCTCGGCCGGCTCGGGCTCGCGCTTGCCGCCGGCCTCGAAGCTGAGGCGGGGCAGGACACGGTCGAGCCAGGAGGGCATCCACCAATTCCAGCCCCCCATCAGCTTCATCGCCGCGGGCACGAGGATCAGCCGGACGAGCGTCGCATCAAGCGCGATCGCGACGGCGGCGCCGAGGCCCAGCTCCTTGATCGAGGGCACGCCGGTGAGCACGAAGACGGCGAAGACGCAGCTCATGATCAGCGCCGCGGAAGAGATCGTGCGAGCGCTCGAGGCGAGGCCTTCGGCGACGGCGCGCTCGTTGTCGCCGTGGGCCATGTAGCGCTCGCGGATGCGCGACATGAGGAAGACCTCGTAGTCCATCGAGAGGCCGAAGACGATCGCGAAGATCAGCGGCACGTTGATCGTGTCGAGCGCGCCGAGGCTTTCGAAGCCGAGCACGCCGTCGAGCCAGCCCCACTGGAAGATCGCGACGAGGACGCCGAAGGCTGCGCCGATCGAGAGCAGGTTCATCAGCACCGCCTTGAGCGGCAGCAGGAGCGAGCGCAGCATCACCATCAGGACGAGGAAGCTGAGCGCGAGGACGAAGCCGACGATCTTCCAGAGCGAGCCGGAGATCTGCGCGCGGGCGTCGTCGGTGCGGGCGGTCTCGCCGCCGACGTCGACCGTCGCGACGGACGCCAGGGCACTCGCCGGCACGACGGTGTCGCGCAGGCGGCTGACGAAGGCCGAGGCGGCCTCCGAGTCGCTCGGCGCGGTCGAGGTCGCCTCGACCAAGGCGCTGTCACCGGCGAAGACGGGCGGGGGGACCGAGGCGACACCGGGTTCGGCGCGCAGCTCGCGGGCGAAGCCGGCGACGGCGGCGCGGTCGGGCTCACGGGGGAAGGCGGCGACGATCTGCACGGGGTCGGCGCCGCCGCCGAGCTGCTCGGCGACCAGTTCGTTGCCGACGCGCACGTCGCTCTCCTTGGGGAACTGCTGGATCGCATTGGTGCCCGTCTCGAGCGAGAGCAGCGGCGTCGCCAAGAAGAGGAGGATTCCGGTGGAGAAGGCGACGGCGAGCCAGGGACGGGCCATGACCCGCCGGGCCCAGCCGTCCCAGAAGCCCGGGCCGGCGCTCGCTCCGCTCGCGGCGTCGGCGGGTCGCGGTCGGCGCAGGATCGAGTACTTGGCGAAGCGCAGGGCGCGCGCGACGATGCCGCCCGGCATCACGCGGTCGCCGAGCATCGCGATCAACGCCGGCAGCAGCGTGGTCGCGGTGAGGATCGAGACGGCGACGACGGTCATCGCGCCGAGCGCCATCGAGCGCAGCGCCTGGTTGTCGACCATCCAGAGGCCGGCCAGCGAGACGATCACGGCGATGCCGGAGAAGGCGACGGCAAGCCCCGAGGTCCCAAGGGCCTCGGCGCGCGCCGCCTCGCAGTCGCGCCCGTCGCGCCGCTCCTCGCGATAGCGGGCGAGGATGAAGAGCGAGTAGTCGACCGCGACGCCGATCCCGATCATCGAGGCCATGTTGGTGACGAAGACCGAGGTCGACATCTGCAGCGAGAGGAAGTAGATCAGCGCCCCGGTGACGATCACGCTGACGAAGCCGAGCGTGAGCGGCAGGGCGGCGGCGGCAAGCGAGCCGAAGACGACGAGCAGGATCAGCGCGACGACCGGGAAGCCGCCCGCCTCGGCCTTGGCGAGGTCTTCCTTGGAGAGCTCCTGCATCCCGGCCCAGACGGTCGCCTGCCCGGCGAGGTAGGGCGTGACGCCGCCCTGCGCGGTGCCCGGGTCGAGCGCTTCGCGCAGCTCGACCGCCGGGTCGACCAGCTCGTCCTGGGAGACGCTGCTGCTCAGCGGGATCAGGGTTTGGTCGCCGCGGCGCAGTTGCAGCTCGGCGCGGCGCGCTACGGGCACCGGCAGGGCGATTCCGTCGACGCCCGCGACCTCGCGCCGCACCCGTCGCACCGCGGCGGCGCGCGCAGCAGCGCTCGCGTCCGGCGCCGCCCGCAACGAGACGACGATCCCGTTCGACTCCTTGACGAACACGCCCTGCATCGCCTCGGCGACAGCCTTCGATTCGCTGCCGGGCACGTCGAATCCCCCACCGGTGAGGTGTTCGGTCTGCCGCGCGGCAAGCGGCAGCGCAGCGAGGACGACGAGGACCCAAGCAGCAACGACGAGACGACGCCTGCGCGCCAGGAACCCCGCCAGTCGGATCATCGCGTCGTGCATTGGCTGGTCAGCCAGCCTCGCGCAGAAGCGCCGCCTCGTCTGTGAGTGCCGTCACTCGGACGGCAGAGCCCGCTGTCTGCTAGCTGACTTCGATCGGGACCCGTTCCCCCTCGATCGGCACCGCCATAGTGCCTCCCAGGTGTTTGTAGCCTGTGAGGCTCATCGTGGATGAGTAATCAAGGTTGTCAGCAACACCAGATCCGCAGAAGCCTTCTGATTTGTATGTCACGCCTGTCATTGTCGTGGCGATTTCAATGGCGCTCCCCCCAGGGTGGTTGGGGAGATTTTTGTAGGTGACCCCACCTTCTGTCGGTGTCTGGCTCGGGATTCTGATCGTGCACAGGATGTCGATTGTCAGCACGATTTCTTTGCCGGTCGGACACTGGATCCAGACTGTCGCATCGGTCTGCGCATCTGTGTTGCCAGTGAGAACGTCATGGCAGCCATTCATGTGAAACGTCACCCCGCCAAGCGCTGACTCACAGTGGGGGGTATGCGGCACGATGTTCAATGTCCCAGTGTGGGATGTCAATGCTGTCATTTCCGAGGCGCCGTTCACGATTGTGCCGGTTAATTTCGATGTTGTGCATTCGATGAGAATGGAATTTGTGAATTTGAACTGCTGCTGGTGCTGAGAGCCTGTAACCCACGCTTTTTCGGCTCCCCCAACTGTGAAGAGATCGGTTGCCGATGCGGTGGCCGAACCCAATGCGCTCGTCGCGCATATCGCGACCAGCGCCAATCCGAATGCCTTGATGTTGCGCATGCTGCCTTCCTTTGTTCGATGACCGTGTGCCATGTGCCCGAGGACGGGCATCCAAAGGTCTAGCGCCGGACAGCTACTTGCTCAACAAATATTGAGGTAAAAGTGGCAGCAGATTTTCGCGCGCGCGAATCGGCTACTCGCCGGCGAGGAGAAAGCGGGCGCTGGCGGCGCCGGCCTCGAGGGCTGCGTTGATTTCGCGGTCGGGCTCGGAGAGAGCTTGGAGGGCGAAGCCGTCGCCGACGGCGAAGAGGTAGGCGACGATCGCCTCGGCGTCGTAGCGCAGCTTGAGCACTCCCTCGCGCTCCTTCACCTCGAGAATCTCGGCGACGTGCGAGCGGGTGCGGTCGAACAGCTGGCCGACCTCTTGCTGGATGTCGGGGTTGCGCCGGCCGGCGCTGAACAGCTCGTAGAGCAGCAGGAAGAACTCCGGTTCGTTCTCGATCAGGTCGGTGAGGCTGGCGATCAGCACGTCGAGCACGTCGTCGACGGTCCTCGCGTTGCCCAGCGGGTCGTCGAGCCGGGCGACGCGGATCTCCGAGTCGCGGCGGACGACCTCGACCAGCAGTCGCTCCTTGGTGCCGAAGTAGTAGTGGAGGAGGCCGCGGCTGACGCCCGCCTCGCGGGCGACGTGCTCGAAGGTCGAGCCGGCGGCGCCGCGCTTGGCGACGCTGTCGCGCATCGCGTCGATGATGCGCTGCGCCTTTTCCCCGCTCAGCTCGCGCTCTTTGGTTGCAGCCTCCATCGGTTCAGTCTACGGCGCGAGCCGGGCGAACCGCCCAGCGAAGGTTGGCGTCAGGAGCCGTTGATGCTGGTGGTGCTCGTGTACTCGAACTCCTCCTCGGCGCCGAAGAGGGCGTCGAGCACGGCCTTGCGGGCGTCCTCGCTGACGACCAGGGCGACGATGCCGGCGACGATGCCGAAGAGGATCAGGCGGCCGAGGCGGCTCTTCTTGCGCTTGCGCGGCCCCTTCAGCTGCTCGGTGGCCTCGCGCAGGCTCTCCGCCGCGTTGCGCAGGTCCTTCTGCACCTTCTTGTCAGTGGTGACGGCCTTGACCGCGCCCTTGCCGTTGCCGGTCGCCCGGCTGTAGGCGCCGCGGGCGGCTTCGAAGGCGTCGCGCAGGTTCTCGCGCAGCTCTTCGTCCTCGATCAGCCGCTGCACGTAGGGGTTCTCACGGGCGGTCGAATAGAGGTCCGCCGCCTGGTTCGCCTTCGTCTTGGTCATGCCATCTCCTCGCTGAGTCTGCTCCGGGGGACGCTCAGGATAACTCCAAACGTATTCCCGTTCTCAGCCGGGTCCAATCCCGTCCAGCAGGATGCCGTTCGAGCGGAAGTTGAGATCCGCCTGGCGCACCTGGCGCAGGCGCAGATGGGCGAGGTCGGGACCGGGCAGCGCGTAGCGCCGCAGATGCAGGCGACCGATCCGCTCGTAGCCGACCTGACGGAAGCGCGGTCCCAACAGGCGGGCCGGCACGGGCGACGCCGGGCCGTCGGAGACGAAGTCGATCTCGTGCACGCTCCACGAGTAGCCGTCGGAAGGCAGAACCTGGAAGGAGCCGGTCGAGAGGTAGTAGCGCAGCGACGCCGCCCCCAGCGTCCAGAGGACGGTCGCCCGCGGCGTCTCGGGCTCGCCCATCCGCGCCGCGGCGGCGTCCCAGTCGGGCCGCTGCAGTGCCAGCGAGAAGCTCGCCCAGGCGCAGAAGCCGAGCGAGTAGGCGACGAGCACGACTGCGAGGCCGGCGCCGGCGCGCCCCGCTCGACGCGCCGTCATGCCGATCGCGACCGCGACCAGCAACGGCACCAGAGCCGGCAGCAGGTTACGCGCCAGCACGTAGTCCTTGCCGGGGGCGAGCAGCGCCAGTCCGAGCGGCACGGCGACCGTGGCC
>DATDBO010000088.1:0-12055 GCA_036524775.1 Solirubrobacterales bacterium | reverse complement strand
GAAAATCTGGGTTGAAGGTGGGGCCGGCGGGAATGGGTGCGTGAGCTTTCGTCGGGAGGCTCATGTGCCCAGAGGCGGGCCCGATGGTGGCGATGGCGGGCATGGAGGCGACGTCGTCCTTGTCTGCGATGCGTCGCGCCGTGACCTTGGCGCGCTTCGCGGCAGCAAGCATTTCAGAGCCGGCCGTGGGAAGAATGGCGAGGGTTCGAATCGGCACGGCGGGCGTGGGGAGGAACTGGAGGTTGTGGTGCCGCCCGGGACGCAGGCTGAGGCGGTGGATGGGAGTCGGGTGGACCTCGTCGAGGCGGGGCAGCGGGCTGTCGTGGCTCAGGGGGGGCGTGGGGGGCATGGGAACAAGCGGTTTGCGACCTCGACGCGACAGGCGCCGCGGTTTGCGGAGCAGGGGACCGCGGGTGAGGAGGGGTGGATCGAGGTTCGGTTGAAATTGCTCGCGGATGTAGGGCTGGTGGGGCTGCCGAACGCGGGTAAGTCTTCGTTGCTCGGGAGGCTTACGCGGGCGGAGCCGAAGGTGGGCGACTACCCGTTCACGACGCTCTCGCCGGTGTTGGGCACGATCGAGGGCGAGGACCGGCAGGCCGTCGTCGCCGACATCCCCGGCCTGATCGAAGGGGCGGCCGACGGCGCCGGGCTGGGGCACGAGTTCCTCGCCCACGTCGAGCGCTGCTCGATGCTCGTCCACCTGGTCGACCTGGCGCCCCTCGAGGGCGAGCCGGAGTCGAACTACGAGGCGGTGCGCGAGGAGCTGGCGGCTTACGGCGCCGGGCTGGAGAGGTTGCCGGAGCTGGTCGTGCTCTCGAAGCGCGATCTGCTTCCAAAGGAGCAGGTGGAGGAGGCGACCGCCGAGTGGCGCCGGCGGCTCGGGGGCGGCGATGGGCCGGGCGGCGAGCCCCGAGTGCCCGCCGTGCTCGCTGTCTCGTCGGCAACGGGTGAAGGCCTCGACGAGCTGCGTCAGGCGATCCTCGCCGCGCTGCCGGAGGAGCCATCTCGCCGAGACGGCGCCGGACCGGCCCCGACCGAGGCCGCTCGCGGCACCGGTCCGGCCGAGTTCGAGGTCGAGCACCGCGTCTACCGGCCGGTCGGCGAGGGCGGCTACTCGGTCGAGCGCGAGGACGACGGCGGCTTCCGCGTCCTCGGCCGCGGCGTCGAGCTGCTCTTCGAGCGCCACGACCTCAAGAATGAAGAGGCGCTCGCCTACCTGGAGCAGCGGCTCAACGAGATCGGCGTCGTCGCCGCCCTGAAGGCGGCCGGCTTCGAGCCCGGCGACGACGTCCGCGTCGGCGAGCACGAGTTCGAGCTACATCCCTGAGGGCTCGCCTCCGCCGACCCGCCCCGCGAGCACGTCCTCGCGGCTGTAGTGGCCGACCGAGTCGAACCAGCGCTTCGCGCGCAGGCCCTCGCGCAGGTCGCAATCGGCGCTGACGATTCCCTCCTCGCCGTAGAGTGGCCCGGCGATCACCTCGCCCCAGGTGGGCTCGACGATCGCCGCACCGCCGCGGCCGAAGACCTCGCGATCGGGCAGCTCGACCGGGAAGTCGTCGGGGAAGGCCTCGCGGGGGATGAACTGGGGCGCCGAGATGACGAAGGCGCCCGACTCGATCGCGATGTGGCGCATGCTGGCGAGCCACCCGTCGGAGTCGTCGGCGGTCGGCGCGATCCAGATTTGCGGCCCCGACTTGTACATCGCGTAGCGGGCGAGCGGCATCCGGTTCTCCCAGCAGATCAGGCCGCCGACCTTGCCCAGCGGGGTCTCGGCGGCGACCAGGTCGTCGCCGGCGCCGATCCCGTGGAAGAGCCGCTCGTGGTGAGTCGGCATCAGCTTGCGGTGCTTCCAGACGAGCCCCTCCGGACCGAGGAGGACGAGCGTGTTGTAGAGCGTGCCCGGTCGTTCCGACTCGCGCTCGTTGACGCCGATCGCGCAATGGGCGCCGCTGCGGGCGCAGGCCGCGACCAGCTCGTCGACCAGGGGCCCCGGCACGTCGACCGAGTTCTCCCAGAGTCTTTGCCAGAGCTCGTCGAAGCCGTTGAAGCCGGCCGCGGGGGCGGCCCAGGATTGCGACGGGTAGAGCGGCACGAAGGCCTCGGGGAGGACGACCAGCTCGGCGCCGTCGCCGGCGGCCCGCTCGACCAGCTCCACCGCCTTCGCGATCGACGCCTGCGCGTCGAGGATCGCCGGCGTCGCCTGGGCGGCGGCGACCCGCACTGTCCTCAGCTCCGGCATTGCACTGAGGTTAGTGGCCGGCGCTCATAGACTTGCCGCATGACCCTCGTCGTCAAGCTCGGCTCCTCGATCGTCGCCGCCGACGACGGCGAGCTGCGCGTCGACGTGCTCGACTCGGTCTGCGCGCAGGTGGCGGAGCTGGAGCGGTCCGGCGAGCGGGTGGCGATGGTCACCTCAGGGGCGATCGCCCGGGGGATGCGGTTGATGGAGCTGCCCGTGCGGCCGCGGGCCATGGACGAGCTGCAGGCGGCCTCCGCCGTCGGCCAGGGCGACCTCTTTCGCGCCTACCAGTCGCGGCTCGCCGAGCGCGGCACCCGCTCCGCCCAGGTGCTCCTGACCGCCGCCGACATCGCCGCCCGCACCAATTACCTCAACGCCCGCCAGACGCTGCGGCGACTGATCGAGTGGGGGGTGGTGCCGGTGGTCAACGAGAACGACACCACCGCGACCGACGAGATCAGCTTCGGCGACAACGACTTCCTCGCCGCCCAGGTGGCGATCCTGCTCGACGCGAGGCTCCTGGTGCTGCTCTCGAACGTCGACGGCCTGCACAGCGCCGATCCGCATGCGGGGGCCGATGCTGAACGGATTGCCGAGGTCGATGACTTCTCTGCGCTGGCGGACCTCGAGATCGGCGATCGAACCTCGGCTTTCGGCCTGGGAGGGATGCGCAGCAAGGTGGCCGCAGCCGAGATGGCGGCGGAGTCGGGAATCCCGGCGACGATCTGCGACGGCACCCAGGAGGGCCGCCTGCTGGCCGCCTCTCGGGGGGAGGGGGTGGGCACCCGGTTCTCGGCGCAGGCCGGCAAGACCTCCAGCTTCAAGCTCTGGCTCAAGTACGCCAAGCCGGCGAAAGGGCAGCTCACCGTCGACGACGGCGCCGCGCGGGTCCTGCGCGAGAGCGGCTCCAGTCTGCTGCCGGTCGGGATCGTCGCGGTCGAGGGAGGCTTCGAAGCCGGTGACGCGGTCGAGGTGACCGCGAACGGCGCGGTCGTCGGCAAGGGCATCGCCGAGTACTCGGCGCAGGAGCTGTCGCGGGTGGTCGGCATGAAGAGCGAGCAAGTGCGCGAGTTGCTTCCGCATGCGGCTGATGAGGTGATTCACCGGGATCGCTTTGTGTTGGTGTAGCTACCCTTAGCGTCATGGCGGTGACCACGACTACGGTGGCTGAGAGCTGTGCTGCTGCGCAGCGCGCTGCGCGCGGTATTGGCAACGCATCGAGCGAGGCGAAGAACGCCGCCTTGGAGGCGATCGCACGGCTGCTGGGTGAGCGCAGCGCCGAGATCCTCGAGGCCAATGCGGCCGATGTTGCCGATGAGAAAGCCGAGGGACTCAGCGCGGCGTTGCAGGACCGGCTGGCGCTCGACGAGGGGCGGATCGCGGCTATGGCGGATGGGGTGCGTGCGGTGATCGCGCTGGACGACCCGGTCGGCGAGGAGCTGGAAGGGAAAACGCTGGAGAGTGGGCTCGAGCTGCGCAAGCTGCGCGTGCCGCTCGGGGTCGTCGCGGTCGTCTACGAGGCGCGGCCTAACGTGACCATCGACTGCGCTGCGCTGACGATCAAGAGCGGCAACGCGATCGTGCTGCGGGGGTCGCACTACGCGGAGCGGACCAATGCGGCGCTGGCGGCGATCGTGCGCGAGGGGCTGGCCGAGGCCGGGCTGCCCGAGGACGCCGCAGTGCTGTTGGCCGGCGGGGGGCACGAGGACTTGGCCGAGCTGGCGACGCAGGAGGAGACCGTCGACCTGCTGATCCCGCGCGGCGGCGAAGGGTTGAAGAACGCCCTGAAGAAGGTCGCGACGGTGCCGGTGATCTACGCCGCCGCCGGGAACTGTCACGTCTACGTCCACGCCGAGGCGGACCTCGAGACGGCGCGGCGGATCGCCGTCAACGCGAAGACGCAGCGTCCGGGGGTCTGCAACGCCGCCGAGACGCTGCTGGTCGACGCCGCGATCGCCGAGGAGTTCCTGCCCGGCGCGCTGGCCGAGCTGCGCGATTCCGGCGTCGAGCTGGTCGGCGACGAGCGCGCCGGCGCCGCGGCGGGCGGAGTCGAGATCGGCGTCGCCGGGGAGGGCGACTGGGGGTGCGAGTACCTCGACCTGAAGCTGGCGGTCGCCGTCGTCGACTCGCTCGAGGACGCGATCGAGCACGTCAACCGCTGGGGCACCCGCCACTCGGAGGCGATCGTCACGCGCTCCGAAGACGCGGTTGAGCGCTTCACCGCCGGGGTCGACGCGGCCGTCGTCTACGCCAATGCCTCGACCCGCTTCACCGACGGCTTCGAGTTCGGCATGGGGGCCGAGATCGGCAACTCGACCCAGAAGCTGCACGCGCGCGGCCCGATCGGCCTGCGCGAGCTGACCACCTACAAGTACGTCGTCCGCGGCGACGGCCAAGTGCGTGAGTAGCGCCGCCGGGGTCGACGGACAGCGGGGCGGCATCGGCGTCCTCGGCTCCGCTTTCAACCCGCCGCACCTCGGCCACCTCGCCCTGGCGCAGGAGGCGCTCTGGCAGCTCGGCCTCGACGAAGTCGTGCTGGTGCCCACCGGCGAGGCGCCGCACAAGCGCATCCACGACGACCCGGGGCGCGAGCTGCGCCTGGCGATGACGCGACTCGCCGCCGCCGACGACTCGCGCTTCACCGTCTCCACCCTGGAGGTCGAACGCGAGGGACCGTCCTACACGTATGAGACCTTGGAGCTGCTTGCACGCGAGAAGGGAGAGCCCGAGTTGGTGTTCGTGATGGGGGCGGACGCGGCCGTCGGGTTCGACAGCTGGCGGGAGCCGCGGCGGGTGGTCGAGCTGGCCCGCTTGGCGGTGGCGCGCCGCTCCGGCGTCTCCGAGGCCGACGTCGCCGCGACGATGCGCGCGGTCGGCGCCGAGGACCGCGTGACGATGCTGGAGATGCCGCAGTTCGGCGTCTCCTCCTCGGCGGTGCGCGAGCGAGCCGCGGCCGGCCGGCCGCTGCGCTACCTCGTGCCCGAGGCAGTCGCTCGGTTCGTCGAGGAGAAGGGGATCTACTCGTGAGCGCCGAGCGGGCGAGCGGGCTCGAGTCCGAGGCGCTGGCGCGGCGCCTGGCCGAGCTGGCCGACTCGAAAGGCGCGAGCGAGATCGTCGTCCTCGACATGCGCGGGCTCGCCTCCTACACCGACTTCCTGACGATCTGCACGGCGCGCAACGAGCGCCAGGCGCGGGCGATCGTCGACGAGGTGAAGCTGCGGCTCAAGCAGGAGCACGGGCTGCTGCCAGGCGGGGTCGAGGGGGAGGGGGTGGCCGGCTGGATCGTGCTCGATTACCTCGATGCGGTCCTGCACGTCTTCACTGCCGAGGAAAGGGAGCGCTACCAGCTCGAGGACCTCTGGCGAGAGGCGCCGCGCCTCGATCTGGAGCAGGCACCGGATGGCGTCCGAGGGGGCGTCTACGGTGCCGCGCATGGGTAGCTTCAAGAGGGCGCTGCTCGGCTACCGCCGTGAGGAGGTGGACGCGGCGATCGCGGCGCGGGACGCGCGTTTCGGCGCGCTCGAGGACGAGGCGCGCGAGGCTGCCGAAACGGCAGTGCGGGCCGAGTCCGAGGCGGCCTCGCTCTCGGGCATGGTGATCGAGCGCGAGCGCGAGATCCGCGGCCTGAGCGAGCGCCTGCAGGAGGCCGACGAGCGCCACGAGCGCAGCATCGCCTCGCTGCACGCGGTCTCCGAGCGACTGGAGGAGATCCAGGCGCAGGCACGCGGCCAGGCGACCCGGATCCGGATGAAGGCGCTGCGCGAGGCGGTCGAGGTGAGCCGCCGCACCCAGGAGCTGGCCGAGATCCATGAGGGCGGCGCGAACGGCGCCCAACCCGAGAGCGCGCAGTCCGACGGAAGCGCGGAGGCCGCCCTCGGTGAGCTCTTCGAGGGTCTGATCAAGCTCGAGATCGGCCCACTCGGCGACTTCTCGCAACTGGTCGGCTTCGAAAACGCGGTCGGCCGCCTCGGCGCCCAGGAGATCTCGGTCGAGCGCTTCTCCGAGGGTCGCGCGACCGTCTCGATGCAGTTCGACGAGCCCGTCGCGCTGCTGCGCGAGCTGGAAGAGAACGCCCCCTTCGACTTCGCCATCCGCCGCACCGCCGACGACAACGTCGTCCTCGACGTAGACGAGGACCAGGGCCCCGAGCAACGCGCGGCTTAGCGGCCGGCTGCACGGCTGGAACCTCTAAACTGACGCCTTCGCGGGGCTGTAGCTCAGCTGGAAGAGCGTCGGTATGGCATACCGAAGGTCACGGGTTCGAGCCCCGTCAGCTCCACTCTCTCGACTTGGCGGAGATCACCGGGACTCACGGTGGCTCCGCGGCCGTCCGGGCCGGCGCCGCTGC
The DNA here is from genome assembly GCA_036524775.1 of Solirubrobacterales bacterium. GTDB lineage: Bacteria > Actinomycetota > Thermoleophilia > Solirubrobacterales > 70-9 > VRUE01. The sequence goes on along the minus strand of DATDBO010000088.1, from coordinate 5,468 downwards.
AGGGTGACGACATTGGTCCCGGCTTGTTCGTCGGCGACGGCCGGCGTGCTCGGAACCACGTTTCGGACTCTCATTTTCCTGTAGTCGATGATCAACGGCTCGAGGCGTTCGGCATCCAGCTCGGCGTTCGCGATCAGCATCCCGACGATCTCCGCTCGACTTGCGCCGACATCCTCAGTTGCCTGAGCGAGGAGATCGAGCCGGTGGTGGATGGCGAGGGGCAGCGTCATCGACGTCGCCTGCCTACGCGAATCGCGCAGTCGCTCGTCGAGGGAGAGGTGAACCTGTTCGGAGTGTTTCGCCATTGCATGGAGACTAGGTAATCGAAGTTATTACGCAGATTCAATATAGATTCGCAACATATTTTGCAAGCGTTTCCGCTATGTTTCTGCAACATAGATTGCTACTTTGTAGATCCGTTCGTTCATCCCGATGAGGATTCAAATGTCGATTTCAAGCCGAGGACACCGATAGCCATGGCCGTGGCCACGGCTAAGCCCACGGCGGTTGGCCGCAAGCTGGATGCCATCCGTGAAAAGGGCGGCCTCCAGGGTCGCGAGATCGCGCAGTTGCTTGGCACCACGCCGCAGACGGTTTCACGGTGGGGCACCGGCAAGGCGGAGCCGCAACGCCGGTGTCTCGATCGTCTGCTCGCCCTGGCCTGGGTTGTCGAAGAGCTGGCGGAGCTCTACCCGCCCGACGAGACGCGTCTGTGGCTTTTCTCGCCTCATCGGATGCTCGAGGGAGAGCGTCCAGCCGATCGCATCGAGCGAGATCGTGTCCACGATGTCCTTGCGCTGATCGCACAGCTTCGAGACGGCGCCTTCGTATAGAACAAGGGTCGTGATCCACGACCCGGTTCTTCTCGACGCGCTCGAGAATCGTGGTCATGGCACATGGCAGGGTCGAGTCTTTCGCCACATGCTCGGCTCCGCTTCGCCAGAGCTCGCAAATGTGCAGGGGGCACGCTGGAATCCCCCGGGCACGGCGGCCCTGTACACGAGCCTTGCCGAGGCTACTGCGAGGGCGGAGGGGGACCACCTGATCGCGATGCAGCCGTTGCCGCCGAGAGCGCCGCGAACGATCTATGAGATCGAGGTGGTGGTCCATCGTCTGGTGGACCTCAGTGATGAAGAAGAGCTCCAGAACGTAGGGAGCATCACCGACGAGGAACTACGCGCTGACGATATGAGTCCCTGCCAGCGGATCGGCGCCGCTGTCGCGTGGCTGGGCAACGATGGGTTATTGGTGCCCTCGGTGCGCGACGAAGGTCAGCCGAATCTCGTGCTCTTCATCGACAACCAGTCTTCCGAAAAGGTGATGAGGGTGCGAGAGGAGCGTCGGCTGTAGCCGCTCAAATCGCGGCGCCAGGCTGCCGATGAGTGAGCGATGAGCACCGCCAACGAGCATGTGTTCTCGCACGGCATGCAGGACACCCGCGATGCGCTCGCGGGTTGGAACGAGGATCCCTGGCTGATCCTGCGCGGCTGGCTCGCGCTCAGTCTCGCGATCGCGCTCGCCCTGCTGGGCGCCGTCTGGGTCGTCGCCGGCGTGCTCACGCCGGACATCACCCCGATCCACATGGCGGGCCTCAACGAGCCCTCAGACCCCGGCGACCTGCTGCCGATCCTCTGGCGCAACTCGCTCGTCCTCGCCCTGCACGCGACCGCCTGCGTCGCCGGCTTCATCGCCGGCGCATCGATGCCGATCGCCGCCGCCCGGCGCACCGGCCTCTCGCGCTGGATCCACGTCAAGGCGGGCCAGTTCGCGATCCTCTTCGTCACCGCGGTGACGCTCTTCTCGCTCTCCACCCAGGCCCTCTACCTCGGCTTCCAGGGCTCGACCATCGCCTACCAGCTCGATATCTCTCACGCCGCCCTCATCCTCAGCGTGCTGCCGCACGCGATCCCCGAGCTCTGCGCGCTCTTCCTCCCGCTCGCCGCCTGGCTGATCGCCAGCCGGCGCGGCGAGTGGAACGAGCTGCTTGCCGCCACCTTCCTCACCGTCGCTCTCGCGATTCCCGCCCTCGTCGTCGCCGCGACGATCGAGGTCTACGTCTGGCCCCAGATCCTCGAGGCGGTCTCGCCGGTCTTCTGAGCCTCGCCGGACGCGGCGCCGCGGTGCACTCGTAAGATCGCGGCTGATGAGCGCGTACGACCCCAAGGAGATCGAGGCGAAGTGGCAGCGGGTTTGGGCCGAGGAGAAGACCTGGGAGGTTGCCAACCCTGGCAAGCCGGGCCATGAGGGCGAGAAGCCGAAGTCCTACGTGCTGGAGATGCTGCCGTACCCGTCCGGCGAGCCCCACGTCGGCCACCTCAAGTGCTACGCGGTCGGCGACGCGATCGCCCACTTCCGCCGTCGAGCCGGCTTCGAGGTGATCCACCCGATGGGCTACGACTCCTTCGGCCTGCCGGCGGAGAACAACGCGATCAAGACCGGCGAGCCGCCGCGCGAGGCGACCGAGCGCTCGATCGAGTCCTTCCGCCGTCAGTTCCGCGAGTGGGGGATCTCGATCGACTGGTCGCGAGAGCTGGCCACGCACACGCCCGAGTACTACCGCTGGACGCAGTGGATCTTCCTGCAGCTGTTCGAGCGCGGCCTCGCCTACCGCGACGAGGCGCCGGTGCAGTGGTGTCCGAAGGACGCCACCGTGCTCGCCAACGAGCAGGTCGTCGACGGGCGCTGCGAGCGCTGCGGCACGCCGGTGCAGCAGCGCCGGCTGGAGCAGTGGTTCTTCAAGATCACCGAGTACGCCGAGCGGCTGCTCGCCGACTTCGACCTGCTCGAGTCCTGGCCCGAGCACGTCGTCACCATGCAGCGCAACTGGATCGGCCGCTCCGAGGGCGCCGAGGCGATCTTCCGCTGTGCGGAGCTCGACCTCGACTTCCCTGTCTTCACCACCCGCCCCGACACGCTCTTCGGCGCCACCTTCTTCGTCCTCGCCCCCGAGCACCCCGAGCTCGAGCGGCTGGTCGCCGGCACGCCCGCCGAGGAGGAGGTGCGCGAGTACGTCGACCGGGTCGCCCGCGAGTCGGCCGAGGAGCGCGGCGACGAGGACCGGCCGAAGACCGGCGTGCCGCTCGGCCGCAGCGTCGTCAACCCGGTCAACGGCGAGGAGATCCCGATGTTCGTCGCCGACTACGTGCTGATGGAGTACGGCACCGGCGCGATCATGGCGGTGCCCGCCCACGACACGCGCGACTACGAGTTCGCCAAGGCTTTCGACCTGCCCGTGCGGCGGGTGATCGAGGGCACCGACCCCGATGTCGCCCACGACGAGGAGGGGCTGCCGTACCCCGGCGACGGCACGATGACCGGCTCCGGGCGCTTCGACGGCAGGGGCAACCGCGCGGCCTACGAGGAGATCGTCGCCTGGCTCGCCGAGGAGGGCCGCGGCGAAGCCGCCGTCAACTACCGCCTGCGCGACTGGCTGGTCTCGCGCCAGCGCTACTGGGGCGCGCCGATCCCGGTCGTCTACTGCGAGGCGTGCGGCGAGGACGGGGCGCCGGCGATCGTGCCCGTGCCCGCCGAGCAGCTGCCGGTCGAGCTGCCGGAGGTCGACGAGTACGCGCCGCAGGGCAAGAGCCCGCTGGCCGCCGCCGAGGAGTGGGTGGCGACCGAGTGCCCGCGCTGCGGGGCGCCCGCCCGCCGCGAGACCGACACGATGGACACCTTCGTCGACTCCTCCTGGTACTTCATCCGCTACCTCGACTCGCGCAACGAGGGGGCGGCCTGGGACCGCGCGGCGGCCGACCACTGGCTTCCCGTCGACCAGTACATCGGCGGGGTCGAGCACGCGATCCTGCACCTGATGTACGCGCGCTTCTTCACCAAGGCGCTGGCCGACCTCGGCGAGCTCTCGGTGCAGGAGCCCTTCGCCAACCTCTTCACGCAGGGGATGATCACCCGCGACGGCGCCAAGATGTCGAAGTCGAAGGGCAACACGGTCAGCCCGGCCGAGTACGTCGAGCGCTACGGCGCCGACACCGCCCGCACCTACGTCTGCTTCATGGGGCCGCCCGAGCGCGGCGGCGACTGGTCCGACGAGGGCGTCGAGGGGGTGGGCCGCTTCCTCGCCCGCCTCTGGCGCCTCGGCGAGGAGGTCGTGGAGCGGCAGGCCGGAGCGCTCGACGCGCCGGCGGCCGGCGGCGAGGCGCGCGAGCTGCTCGCCAAGGCGCACTGGGCGATCGACAAGGTCGGCCGCGACTTCGAGCGGGGTTTTCAGTTCAACACCGCGATCGCCGCAGTGATGGAGCTGGTCAACGAGGCCTATCGGCTCAAGGACGGGCTCTACGCGGACCCGGCGGGAACGGCCGCCGTGCGCTTCGCCGCCGCGGCCGCCGCTTCGCTGATCTTCCCCTTCGCGCCGCACCTCGGCGCCGAGGTGTGGGAGCGGCTCGAAGGGGGCCGGGTCTGGGAGGTGCCGTGGCCGCAGGCGGATCCCGAGCTGCTCGCCAGCGACACGGTGACGCTCGTCGTCCAGGTCAACGGCAAGCTGCGCGACCGTATCGAGGCCCCCGCCGAGGCCTCCGAAGCCGAGCTGCTCGCCCTCGCCCGCGAGAGCGAGAAGGTCCACCGCCATCTCGACGGCAAGGAGATCGTCAAGGAGGTAGTCGTGCCCGGCAAGCTCGTCAACCTGGTCGTCAGGTAGGGCGAAGCGAATCGACGGATTTACGGCGGGGGCGCTCTTTTCTGGTACAAAGGCGCCCCCATGCTGGTCAGGCGGCTATCGGAAGCACCCGCGGAGGAGTGGCACCGGCTGCGCTACCGCGCCCTGATGGACGCGGGACAGCTCGGCGCCCGCAACATGTCGGTCACCCGGCTGGAGATCCCCGCCGGTGTCGAACAGACGCTGCGCTCCGACGAGGGCGGCGAGCAGGTCTACGTCGTCGTGCGGGGCGCCGGGACGATGTCCGTCGCCGGCGACACGCAGGACGTCGACGAGGGCGACCTGATCCTCGTCCCGCCGGCGACCGACCACTCGGTCGCCAACAACGGCGACGCCGAGCTCGTCTGCATCTCGGTCCAGTCGCCGCCGGTCGCCGCCGCCGAGCTGTACAGCGACCAGCTAGCCGAGGTCTCTGGCTACGACGACGACTGAGCCGCGACAGGCGGCTCGGCTGAGTTGCAAAGAATTTTGTTTCTGCGCGCCACGCGTGCGCAAGGGCGTCCGAGGCTTGGGCCATGCCCGAGCTGTCGCGTTCCCAAATCGTCGCCTACGGCGCCGTCGCGGTTGCCCTGCTGCTGGTCGGCGCGCGGGCGATTCGGGCTGAGGGGGACGCCGGCGCCGCGCCGGCGGCGGCCGACGCGCCGCTGAGCGCCGGGGAGCTCAGGATCAGCTCGAGCGGGGGCGACGTGGTCGTCGATGTGGCGGGCGCGGTGCGCGATCCGGGCGTCTACCGCCTGCCGGCGGGCGCGCGGGTCGTCGATGCGATCGATCGAGCGGGCGGGCCCGACGGCGATGCGAT
>DATDBO010000087.1:0-18614 GCA_036524775.1 Solirubrobacterales bacterium | reverse complement strand
CGCCGTCCAGCGGGGCCGCTCGCCGCTCGCCGAGCGGCTCGGCGAGGTGGTGGCGGCCGAGGCGTTCGTCCTGCACGACGACGGCCTCGACGCCGCGGGCTTCGCCGCCGCGCCGGTCGACGCCGAGGGCACGCCGCGGCGGCGCACCGCCCTGATCGAGGACGGCCGGCTGCGCACCTTCCTGCACGACTCCTACACCGCGCGCCGCGCCGGCGCCGCCTCGACCGGCAACGCCGGGCGCTCCGGCTACCGCTCGCCGCCCGGCGTCGCCGCGTCCAACCTCGTCGTCGCCGCGGGTGAGGCGAGCCTTGGCACGCTGTTGCGCGAGGCGGGCGAGGGCGTCTACGTCGACGACGTCGCCGGGCTGCACTCGGGCGTCAACCCGGTCACCGGCGTCTTCTCGGTCGGCGCCTCCGGGGCGGCGATCCGCGCCGGCGAGCGGGTCGAGCCGCTGCGCGAGTTCACGATCGCCGGCGACTTGGTCGCGATGCTGCGCGCCGTGCGAGCGGCGGGCGCCGAGCCGCGCTGGGTCCCCTTCGGCGGCTCGGTCAGCGCCCCGCCGCTGCTGATCGGCGAGATGACGGTCAGCGGCTCTTGAGAGACTCGCCCGGCGCAGGCACGCCCTTACGCCGTGCCCGCTGTTAGATTGCCGCCGATCTCAACGACCACGGAGGACTTCAAACGTGACCAAGGCTGAGTTTCTTGACCAACTGGCAGCTGACGAGCGTGTGGGCAGCAAGAAAGCCGCGAGCGACGCGGTCGACGCAGTGCTCGACACGATCACCGACACCCTGAGCGGCGGCGGCGAAGTCAGCTTCACCGGCTTCGGCAAATTCCACGTCGCCGAGCGCGGACCGCGCCAGGGCGTCAACCCCCGCACCGGCGAGCGGATCACGATCCCGGGCGGCAAGGTCCCCCGCTTCTCCGCCGGCTCGGCGCTGAAGGCCAAGGTCAAGGGCTGAGCTCCAGAGCACCCGCCAGAGCACTCGCCGCCGCCGCAGTCCTCTGCGGTTTCGTCGCCGTGATCGTCCTGATCGCGGCGACGCTCGGCGGCGGCGACGACAGCGGCAACGGCAACGGCACCAACCGTGCCGGGCAAGCCAAGCAGGAGAGGAAGGACAAGGGCCCTGTCCCCAAGTCCTATGAAGTGCAGAGCGGCGACACGCTTACCTCGATCGCTCGCGAGACCGGAGTTCCGGTCGCGGTCATCATCCAGCTGAACCCCGGGGTCGACCCGCAGATTCTGGTCTCGGGTGAAGAGCTGAAGCTGCGGTGAGGGGGCGGCTTCTTGCCGCGCTCCTGGCTGCCGCGCTGATCGCCGGAGCGCCGGCCGAGGCGGCGCCGCCGCAGCTCGAAGCACGCGCCTGGGCGCTGATCGACGCTCGCTCGGGCGATGTGCTGGCGTCGCATGCTGCGTCGCAGCGGTTGCCGATCGCCAGCACTACGAAGCTGATGACGGCGTACGTGGCGATGGAGGAGCTGCCGTTGGGGAGGATCGTCAGGGCGGCGCCTTACGAAGCGATCTATGGGGAGTCGTTGCTCGAACTGGAGCCGGGGGAGAGGGTCAGTGTTCGGGATCTGCTTTTTGGGCTGATCCTGCGCAGTGGGAACGACGCGGCTTATGACCTGGCGCTGGCGGCGGCCGGGTCGGAAGATGCGTTCGTCCGCGAGATGAATTTGCGGGCGGCGGCGCTGGGGTTGCCCGACACGCATTACGCCAACCCGATCGGGCTCGACGAGTCAGGCAACTACTCCAGCGCGCTCGACCTCGTGGTGCTCGCCCGGCGCCTGCTCGACGACCCCGCCTTCGCCGAGATCGCCGCCGCGCGCCGCGCCGAGCTGCGCAGCCTGCGGCCGCCGCGGCGGATCGAGACGCTGAACGACTTCCTCCTCGCCGAGCCCTGGGCGACCGGGGTGAAGACCGGCCACACCTTCGGCGCCGACTACGTCCTGGTCGGCTCCGGGCGGCGCAAGGGAGTCGAGCTGATCTCCGCCGTGCTCGGCACCTGGACCGAGACCGCCCGCGACGCCGAGACCGCCGAGCTGCTCGAGTACGGCTTCTCCCTCTACCGCAAGCGCACGCCGATCCACGCGGGCCAGGTCTTTGCCACGCCCGACATCGCCTACACCGACGACGAGCTGGCGCTGCGGGCGGCGCGGACGGTGGCGGTCGGGCTGCGTCGCGGCCGGCGCCTCGAGCTGCGCGTGCGGGCGCCGGAGGAGGTCGAGGGACCGCTGCGCCGGGGCGCCAGGCTGGGCCGCGTCACCGTCGTGGTCGACGGCGCGCGGACGGCCTCCGTGCCGCTGGTTGCCGCCCACGCCGTGCCCGAGGCGACGACCCTCGACCGGGCCCGCAGCATTGCCTCGGACAACGCTCTCTGGCTCCTCCTGGCGCTGTCCGCGATACTGATCGGGGCAGTACTGCTGAGGCGCCGAACGAGATGATTCTCACCGTAACCCTGAACGCTGCGATCGACCGCACGGTCGCGGTCCCGAACTTCCGTCTCGGCCGCCGCCACCGGGCGGTGGAGAGCCGCACGGTCGCCGGCGGCAAGGGGATCAACGTCGCCCGCGCGCTGCGCCTGCTCGGTCGCCCCGTGATCGCCGCCGGCTTCGCCGGCGGACCGACCGGCAACCGCATGCTCGAGCAGCTGCGCCGCGAGTCGATCCTCACCGACTTCACCTGGATCGCGGGCGAGACGCGGATCAACATGGCCGTCGTCGACCCGACCTCGGGGGAGCAGACCGAGATCAACGAGCGCGGCCCCGCGGTCAGCCCGGAGGAGGTCGATCGCTTCGTCGAGCGGCTGCGCTACCTCGCAGACGGGGCGAAGATCTGCGTGCTGGCCGGCACCCTGCCGCCGGGGGCCGGCGCGGAGCTCTACGCCCGCCTGGTCGACGACCTGCGCGAGCTCGGCGTCACATCGATCCTCGACTCCGAGGGCGAGCCGATGATGGCCGGCCTGCGCGCCGGCGCCTCGGTCGTCACCCCGAACGAGCGCGAGGCCGAGGAGCTGGTCGGCCAGGAGTTCGGCGACGGCGACGACTGGGTCCACGGCCTGACCGAGCTGGTCCGCCTCGGCGCGGGCGAGGCGGCGATCACGCGCCCCGACGGCTGCGTCGCCGTCGTCGGCGAAGGGCCCGAGCGGCGGGTGGTCGAGGTCCGCACCAAGCCGCTCGAGGCGGTCTCGACGGTCGGCTCCGGCGACGCCTTCCTGGCCGGCTACGTGGCGGGCGTCTACGACGGCCGCGAGCCGACCGAGTGCCTCGCCTACGGCGTCGCCTGCGGGGCAGAGTCGACCCAGCACTTCGGCGCCGGCACGGTCGACCGCCGCCGGGTCGAGCGCCTGCTCGACGAGGTCGAGGTGCGCGACCTGGAGGTCCCCGCCGAAGTGTAGGCTGGACTTTCAACGCCACCACTTCCCGGAGGATCGATTTTGGAGATCGACATCGGTCGCGGCAAGAAGGGGAGGCGCGCTTACGGATTCGACGACATCGCGATCGTTCCGTCGCGCCGGACCCGCGATCCCGACGACATAGACATCAGCTGGACCCTCGGCCCGTACCGCTTCGAGCTGCCGCTCGTCGCCTCGGCGATGGACGGCGTGGTCAGCCCCGAGACGGCGACCCTGGTCAACCGGCTCGGCGGCCTCGGTGTGCTCAACCTGGAGGGGATCTGGACCCGCTTCGAGGACGCCGAGGAGCAGCTGGAGAAGGTCGCCGCCGCGCCCAAGCACGAGGCGACGCGGATCATGCAGGAGATCTACACCGAGCCGGTCAAGCCGGAGTTGATCGGCAAGCGGATCGCCGAGATCAAGGAGGCCGGCGCCGTCGCCTGCGGCTCGCTCACCCCGCAGAAGGTGCGCGAGCACTACGAGATCGCGGTCGAGGCCGGGATCGACATCCTCGTCATCCAGGGCACGGTGATCTCCGCCGAACACGTCTCGACCACGGTCGAGCCGCTCAACTTGAAGGAGTTCATCTCCGAAGTGCCGGTGCCGACCGTGGTCGGCGGTTGCGCCTCTTACTCGACCGGGCTGCACCTGATGCGGACCGGCGCGGTCGGCGTCCTCGTCGGCGTCGGCCCCGGAGCCGCCTGCACGACCCGCGGCGTGCTCGGCATCGGTGTGCCGCAGGCGACGGCGATCGCCGATGTGGCGGCGGCCCGCGCCCAGCACATGCTGGAGACGGGCGAGTACGTCAACGTGATCGCCGACGGCGGCATGAGGACCGGCGGCGACGTCTCCAAGGCGATCGCGGTCGGCGCCGACTCGGTGATGGTCGGCTCGCCGCTGGCGCGCGCCAAGGAGGCGCCCGGCCGCGGCTTCCACTGGGGGATGGCGACCTTCCATCCCTCGCTGCCGCGCGGCACCCGCGTCTCGACCAAGCAGGACGGGACGATGGAGGAGATCCTGCTCGGCCCGGCGCAGGAGAACGACGGCACCTTCAATCTGATGGGGGCGCTGAAAACCTCGATGGCCACGACCGGCTACGAGGACATCCGCTCCTTCCAGCGGGCCGAGGTGATGGTCGCGCCGGCGTTGATGAGCGAGGGCAAGAAGCTGCAGAACGAGCAAGCCGTCGGGATGGGCTCGAACGGGCGGGCTGCGGTGTCGGCGGGGGTCGCGGTATCGGATGACTGAGGGTTCCGGCGCGCTCCGGCCGGCGGGTCCTGTCACTGCAGGGGACCCACCCACCCTTCCGGTAGCTAAAGCTTCCTCAGGGAGGGTCCCCCCTACAGTGCCACCCGCCGGAGAGGCGCTGGAGGAGGTTCTCGTCCTCGATTTCGGCGGTCAGTACTCGCAGCTCATCGCAAGACGCATACGCGAATGCGGCGTGTTTTCCGAGTTGCTGCCGGCGACGACCGCAGTTGAGAAGATCCGGGAGCGCGCGCCTAGGGCGCTTGTTCTCTCGGGTGGACCTGCGTCGGTGTATGAGCCCGATGCTCCGGCCTTCCCCGCCCAACTCCTTGACCTTGGCATCCCGATGCTCGGCATCTGTTACGGGATGCAGGTGATGGTTCAGGCTTTGGGCGGAAAGGTCGAAGGGGCGGAGTCAGGGGAGTTTGGTCGGGCTGAGCTGATCTTGCGGAATGCCGGGGGGCGGCTTTTGGCCGGACTGCCGGAGGAGCAAAGTTGTTGGATGAGCCATCGCGACGCCGTGTTTGAGCCGCCGCCTGGATTCACCGCGCTCGCCTCGACCCCGGCCTCGCCGGTCGCCGCCTGCGAGGCGCCCGACCGCGGGCTCTACGGCATCCAGTTCCACCCCGAGGTCGTCCACACGCCTTACGGCACCGAGGTGCTGACCCGCTTCCTGCGCGAGATCGCCGGCTGCGAGGAGCAGTGGTCGGCGGCTTCGGTGATCGCCGAGCAGGTCGCCGCGATCCGCGCCCAGGTGGGAGAGGGCCGGGTGATCTGCGGGCTCTCGGGCGGGGTCGACTCCTCGGTCGCGGCGCTGCTCGTGCACCGCGCGATCGGCGAGCAGCTGACCTGCGTCTTCGTCGACCACGGCCTGATGCGCCTCAACGAGGCCGAGCAGGTCGTCGCCGCCTTCGAGCAGTTCGGCATCCCGCTCGTCCACGTCGAGGCCGAGGAGCGCTTCCTCGCCCGCCTTGCCGGGGTCGACGAGCCGGAGCGCAAGCGCAAGATCATCGGCGAGGAGTTCATCCGCGTCTTCGAGGAGGAGGCGGCCAAGCTCGAGGACGCCGCCTACCTCGTTCAGGGCACCCTCTACTCCGACGTGATCGAGTCGGGCGGCAGCGACGCCGCCGCCACGATCAAGTCGCACCACAACGTCGGCGGCCTGCCGGAGGACCTCGAGTTCGAGCTGGTCGAGCCGCTGCGGATGCTGTTCAAGGACGAGGTGCGCGCGGTCGGCGCCGAGCTTGGGCTGCCCGAGCGGATGGTCTGGCGCCAGCCCTTCCCGGGCCCGGGGCTCGGCATCCGCATCGTCGGCGGCGAGGTGACGAAAGAGCGGCTCGACATCCTGCGTGCCGCCGACGCGATCCTGCAGGAGGAGATCCGCGCGGCGGAGCTCTACAGGCAGCTCTGGCAGTCGTTCTGCGTGCTGCCCGTCGTGCGCTCGGTCGGCGTCCAGGGGGACGGCCGCACCTACGCCTACCCGATCGTGATCCGCGCGGTCACCTCCGACGACGCGATGACCGCCGACTGGGCCCGCCTGCCATACGACCTGCTGGAGCGGGTATCCAACCGGATCATCAACGAGATCGAAGACGTGAACCGCGTGGCGCTCGACATTTCCTCCAAGCCGCCGGCGACGATCGAGTGGGAGTAGCTCGTTCCGCTGTTAGTTATGTGCCTATAGGGCACATAAATCACATCGGAACGAGATCGACGTGTCCTTCCCCGTCTCGATAGCTGCGCTCAGCCTCTTCCAGGCGGCGTTGGTTGCGCTGCCGCGCTACCGGGCTCCGTTCGGGTGGATGCCGCGGAGCCTCTGGTGGGCGCTCGTGCCAGCGGCCTCGATCCTGCTCGTCGTCTTCGGCATCGAGGCGGCGCCCGGCTCGGCGGATGCGCTGACCTGGCTGGCGCTGCTGGCCGTCCCGCCGCTGGCGGCCTTCGCCCTTGGTTGGCTCATCCACGGCACCGCGCCGGCCTGGGCGCTGCTCGCGGTGCCGCTGTTCGCGCTCGCCTGGGTCGCGCAGGACTCGCTCGCCGGTGAGACCGCCGCCACGCTCCTCTCCGGCCTCGCCTGCGTCGCCCTCGGCTGGCTGCTCGTCTCGGTCGTCGAGGCCCGTTGGCTGCGCTGGGGGATCTACGCAATGGCGGCGATCGACGCCGCGCTGGTCGCCGGCGAGCTGCTGCAGGGCCCCAGCGGCGTTCTCAGCGCCGCCGCTCCCGCCGATCTGCCCCGCCTGCAGGTGCTCGAGTTCGGCGCCGCCCGGATGGGCTTCGGCGACGCCTTCCTCGCAGCCGCCGTCGGCTGCCTGCTCGCGCATGACCGGCGCCTGCAGCTGCGCGGCGCGGCGCTGGTCGCGATCCTTGCCCTTGCCTTCGACCTGCTCTTCTTCGCTCTCGACACCCTGCCGGCGACGGTGCCGGTGGCCGTCGCCCTGGCGATCGTTGTCCGGCGGGGCTCAGTGGGGGTGGCCGACGAGGGTGATCGCGTAAATCGCCACAAAACCGGCGATCGTCAGCGCGACCCGCAGCCATGAGCCGTCGCCGTCGTGCTCGTGGGCGTGTGCGGCGGGGAGCAGGTCGGTGGCGCCCATGTAGAGGAAGAAGCCGGCGTAGACGGCGAGGAAGTAGCCGAGCGTCACCTCGGATACCGAGATCAGCGAGCCGACCACGGCGCCGGCGAGCGGCGCCAGCGCGTCGATCCGCAGCCACCGCTTCGCCCGCGAGGCGTCGCCCGACTGGCTGAGCACGAAGCTGACCGTGTTGAGCCCGTCGGCGAAGCCGTGGCCGACGACGGCGAGCAGGACGAGCAGGCCGGCCTCGGCGTTGACGCTGAAGGCGAGGCCGATGCCGACGCCGTCGGTGAAGGTGTGCAGCGAGAGGCCCGCTGCGCCCAGCACGCCGACCCGTCCGTGCGAGCGCGCCTGCTCGGGATCGTCGCGGTGGTGCAGGACGAGCACCCGCTCGAGCAGGAAGAAGGCGAGGAAGCCGAGCACGACGAGCGGAACCGCGTCGTGGGCATCGCCGATGCTCTCGATCGCCTCGGGGAGGACCTCGAGCAGGGCGACGGCGACGACGATGCCCCCGCTCAGCGCGATCACCGTCGGCAGCGAGTGGTGCAGCCGCAGTGCCGTCGCGCCGCCGCCGGCGATCGCGATCACGGCAAGCAGGGAGAGCGGTATCGCGACCTCAGGCATGGCGGCGGCGCAGGATACCCGCGCCGCCCTGCGCCAGTCGAGCGGCGCGCCCCACCAAGGGGCTCAGCTGTAGGCGTCCCAGCGCTGCAGGTAGGGCAGCGGGTCGATCGGGCTGCCGCCCTCGTACCAGCCGGGCGCGGTCCAGATCTCGAAGTGGAGGTGACAGCCGGCCGCGTTGCCGGTCTCCCCGACCAGCCCGATCGGCTGACCGGTGCGGACGACGTCGCCCTCCTGCAGCGGCGAGGGTTCGACCAGGTGCATGTAGGCGGTGTCGAAGCCGGTTCCCTTGCCGTCGATCACCAGGTAGTTGCCGGCGGATCCCTGGTAGCCCGAGTAGCGGATGCGTCCGCCGCGCGCGGCGACGAGGGGCACGCCGCATTTCGCCATCACGTCCTGCCCCTGGTGGCTGTGGCCGCTGCGGCCGGCGCCGAAGCGAGCCCCGGAGCTGCCGTAGTCGTGGGCCCCGAGGACGGGGAAGGCGTAGCCGTAGAGGTCGAAGCTGAGCACGAGCGGCTCGCCGCTTGAGGAGGTCGCCGAGCGGGCTCGCCGGGCCGCGGGTCCACCGCTCTGCGGCACGATGCGGAACGAGTAGCGGCCGTTGGCGGCGGGCCGTTTGTCGCTCCTGGTCCCGTCCCAGCGGATGCTGTCGGCGACGTTCGGGGCGACGTCGTTGCGGAAGAAGCTCTTCACCGTTTCGCCCGCCTCGTCGATCACGTCGATGCGCAGGTCGTTCTGCGGCTGATCGCTGCCGATCGTGTAGGTGAGCCGCGGGTAGCGCACGCCGTAGTAGAAGGACTTGCGCGGAGAGGTCGCGGCGGAGAGCAGCGTCAGGCCGGAGCCGGCGCTTGGCGCGGCGTCGGGGGCGCCGCCGCGGCTGGGCGGGGGCGGTGGGGCGCCGGCGGGGGTCGGCGCGCCGCCGGTTGCGGCAGCGGCGATCGCGGCAGGCCCGGCGAGGACCGCCGTGAGCGTCACCGTCAATGCGAAAACAACCAGCCAAGCACTACGTGCCACGTGCCCTCTCTTTCGTTCGCCTGCGGAGTTAGCTGTCGGGCTCGCGCTGAAAGAGATGCGCTACGGACGGTTCTTCGTCCGATTCGCCCCTGGGACCTGCAAGGCCCCTGCGGTTCCTCCGCTCCCGGCCGTCGTGCGGCTGGGATTCGGCTATTGCCGGGCGGCAGTATAGAGAGCGTCCCGGCAGCACGGGGTCGTGCGCCTCGACCTCGCTTGGCGGCTATCATCCCGGAGCCGCTGGGGCTCCCCCGCGGCTTTTCTCTGATGAAGACCTACGTTGCCACTCCCACTGATCGCCGGCGCGACTGGCTGATCGTCGATGCCGAGGGCCAGACCCTGGGCCGGTTGGCGACGCGCATCGCCGACGCTCTGCGCGGCAAGCGCAAGCCCGAGTACACGCCCCACGTCGACACCGGCGACTTCGTCGTCGTCGTCAACGCGGAGAAGATCCGGGTGACCGGGAAAAAGATGGAGCAAAAGCGCTACTGGCGCCACAGCGGCTACCCGGGCGGGATCAAGTCCCGCACGCTGGCCGAGATGCTCGACCGCCGTCCGGAGGAGGTGATCCGCAAGGCGGTGAAGGGGATGCTCCCTCGCAACCGCCTCGCCCGCAAGCAGCTGACCAAGCTGAAGGTCTACGCCGGGCCGGATCACCCGCACGCGGCGCAGAAACCGAAAGAGATGGAGATCGCCTGATGGCCGACGACGAGCGCAAAGACATCGACGGCCAGGACGAGGAGCAGCAGGACGTCGAGGTTCAGGACGAGGAGCCTCAGGACGCGGGTCCTGTCGGCGCAGGGGACCCACCTCCCCCTGCGGTAGCTGAAGCTTCCTCGGGGGAGGTCCCCCCTACGCCGCCACCCGCGTCAGAGAAGCCTGAGACTGACGACGAGGCTCCCACCAAGGAGAAGAAGAAGGACAAAGACGTCATTCCAGGTGCCGACCTGGAGCCGATCGCGGTTGAGCCGCAGGAGCGGCCTCTTAGTGCGGAGGAGCAGGCGCGGCGGGAGGCCGAGGAAGAGGAGCAGCGGGCGCGCGAGGCGGCACTCGTCGGCGAGTCCGACGAGGAGGACCAGACCGCGAGCCGGGCCCCCGCGAAGATCGAGGGCGACGCGCGCTACCTGGCGACCGGCAAACGCAAGAACGCGATCGCTCGCGTCACGCTGCTGCCGGGCAAGGGTGCGTTCGAGGTGAACGGCCGGCCGATCGAGGAGTTCTTCCCGCGGCCGCTGCACCAGACGACGGCCGGCCAGCCGCTTGCGATCACGGGTTACGAGGGCAGCGTCGACGTCCGCGTCAGGGTCCACGGCGGCGGCATCAGCGGCCAGGCCGGGGCCGTGCGCCACGGCATCGCCCGGGCGCTGATCGAGGTCGACCCCGAGCTGCGCGGCGAGCTCAAGCGGCGCGGCTTCCTGACCCGCGACGCGCGCGCCAAGGAGCGCCGCAAGGCGGGTCTCAAGAAGGCGCGCAAGCGGCCGCAGTTCAGCAAGCGCTGAGGTGGCCGACCTGACGGCCGAGCGCAAGCTCTTCGGAACCGACGGGGTCCGAGGAGAGGCCGGGACGTTTCTCACCGCGGAGCTGGCGCTCTCGCTCGGCCGCGCGGCGACCGCCTCGCTCGAGGCCGCCCGTCCGCAGGTGCTGATCGTGCGCGACACGCGCGAGTCGGGGCCGATGCTGGAATCGGCCCTGGCCGCCGGCGTCGCCGAGGCCGGGGGGGACGCGCTGCTCGGCGGGGTGCTGCCGACCCCCGCCGCCGCGGTGCTCGTCCGCAAGCTCGGACTCGACCTCGCCGTGGTCGTCTCCGCCTCCCACAACCCCTACCGCGACAACGGGATCAAGTTCTTCAGCGCCCGGGGCACGAAGCTCGACGACGGGACCGAGGCACGGATCGAGGCGGTGCTCGAGGCCGGTCCGCCGCCCGCCGAGGCGGGCCACGTTCGCGAGCTGAACGGCGGCGCCGAGGATTACCTGCGGGCGCTCGAGGCGGCCTTCCCGCTCGACCTCTCCGGCGTCAAGGTCGCGCTCGACTGCGCAAACGGCGCCGCCCACCGGGTCGCCCCGGCGATCTTCGAACGGCTCGGGGCCGAGGTCGAGGCGATCGCCGCCGAGCCCGACGGGCGCAACATCAACGACGGCTGTGGCTCGACCCACCTGGACAATTTGAAGGCGCACGTCGCCGCCACGGGGGCCTCCGTCGGGTTCGCCTTCGACGGCGACGGCGACCGGGTGCTGGCGGTCGACGGCCAGGGCCGTGCCCACGACGGCGACGAGCTGATCGCCCTCTTGGCCACGGGCATGGCGAAGCGCGGCGAGCTCGACGGCGGCGTCGCGGTGACGGTGATGAGCAACTACGGCTTCCACCGGGCGATGGAGGAGGCCGGGATCGAGGTGGCCGTGACCAAGGTCGGCGACCGCTACGTGCTCGACGAGCTGCGCGAGCGCCGCTGGTCGCTGGGCGGCGAGCAGTCGGGCCACATCATCGACACCCGCTTCGCCTCGACCGGCGACGGCATCGCCGCGGCGCTGGCGACGATGCGCGAGCTGGCCGGCCGCGACCTGGCGACGGTGGAGGCGATGGAGAAGCTGCCGCAGACGCTGGTCAACGTCGAGGTCGCCGACCGCGAGGCGATCGCCGGCGCGAGCGCCGTGCACGAGGCGGTCGAGCGCGAGTCCGCCGAGCTCGAGGGCCGCGGCCGCGTCCTACTCCGCCCCTCCGGCACCGAGCCCCTCGTCCGCGTGATGGCCGAGGCCCCCAGCGCCGAGGAGGCCGACGCGGTCTGCAACCGCCTGGCCGACCTCGTGCGCCAAGAGCTGGGCTGAGCCCGCTCGCCACTACCCTGTACGGCCTTCATGTGCGGAATCGTCGGATACGTCGGTGGGCGTCCCTGCCGGGACCTGCTGGTCGCCGGGCTGGAGAAGCTCGAATACCGCGGCTATGACTCGGCGGGCGTCTCGGTGGTCGAAGACGGGCGGGTCGACAGCGTGCGCGCGGTCGGCAACCTGGCCAACCTGCGCGCGGCGATGGACGAGCACGAGCAGGGGGGCGGCGTGGCGGTCGCCGCGGCGCCGGCGACGACGGGCATCGCCCACACCCGCTGGGCGACCCACGGGCGCGTCACCGAGGAGAACGCCCACCCGCACAGCGATGCCTCCGACCGCGTCCACATCGTCCTCAACGGGATCGTCGAGAACCACGCCAAGCTGCGCGCTCGGCTCGAGTCCGAAGGGGAGGAGTTCAGCTCGGAAACCGACGCCGAGGTCGTCGCCCACCTGATCGCCGACCACTACGAGGGCGACCTCGCCGCCGCCGTCCGCGCCGCCTTCGCCGAGCTGCGCGGCCACTACGCCTTCGTCGCCATGCACGCCGACGATCCCGACCTGCTCGTCGGCGCCCGCAAGGAGTGCCCGCTCGTCGCCGGGGTCGGCGAGGGGGAGACCTTCCTCGCCTCGGCGATCCCCGCCTTCCTCGCCGAGACCCGCCGCGCGGTGGCGATCGAAAACGACGAGATCGTCAGCATCGACCGCTCCGGCGTGGCCGTCACCGACGCCGAGGGGAACCCGGTCGAGCGCGCGGCCGAAGAGATCGATTGGGACGAGGCCGCGGCCGAGAAGGGCGGCTACGAGACCTTCATGCTGAAGGAGATCCACGAACAGGCCGACGCGGTCGCCGAAACGATCGCCGACCGCCTGCCCGGCGACGAGAGCGTCGACCTC
The DNA here is from genome assembly GCA_036524775.1 of Solirubrobacterales bacterium. Classification (GTDB taxonomy): domain Bacteria; phylum Actinomycetota; class Thermoleophilia; order Solirubrobacterales; family 70-9; genus VRUE01. The sequence continues at coordinate 6,055 of DATDBO010000087.1, read as the reverse complement.
TCCGAGCTGGAGCTCGACGACGAGTTCCTGCGCGGCATCAGGCGGATCGTGATCGTCGCCTGCGGCACCTCCTACCACGCGGGCCTGGTCGGCCGCTACGCGATCGAGGAGTGGGCGCGGGTGCCGGTCGAGATGGACGTCGCCTCCGAGTACCGCTACCGCAACCCGGTCGTGAGCGACGACGACCTCGTGATCGGCATCACCCAGTCGGGCGAGACCGCCGACACGTTGGCGGCGATGCGCCTGGCGCGCGAGCGCGGGGCCAAGGTCCTGGCGATCACCAACGTGCTCGGCAGCCAGGCCACGCGCGAGGCCGACGCGGTCCTCTACACCCGCAGCGGCCTCGAGATCAGCGTCGCGGCGACCAAGACCTTCGTCGCCCAGGTGGCCTCGATGTACCTGTTGGGGCTGCGCCTGGCCGAGCTGCGCGGCACGCTTCCCGCCGAGCGCCTCGCCGAGCTGATCGCCGAGCTGAAGTCGCTGCCCTCGAAGGTCGAGGCGACGCTGGAGAACTGCGAGGAGCGCGTTCGCGAGATCGCCGCAACCTACGCCGATCAGCAGTTCTTCCTCTACCTCGGCCGCCACATCGGCCTGCCCGTCTGCCTCGAGGGGGCGCTGAAGCTGAAGGAGATCTCCTACATCCCCACCGACGCCTACGCCGCCGGCGAGATGAAGCACGGCCCGATCGCGCTGCTCGACGAGTCGACGCCGGTCGTCTGCGTGGCGACCGACAGCCCCGTGCTCGGCAAGATCCTCTCCAACGTCGAAGAGGTCAGGGCGCGCGGGGCGGAGACGATCGCCGTCGTCACCGCGGGCGACGAGCGCGCCGCCGCGGTCGCCGAGCAGACGATCGAGGTCGCCGCCGGCGACTGGATCCTGCAGCCGATCCTGGCGATCCTGCCGCTGCAGCTGCTCGCCTACGACATCGCCCGCGCCCGCGGGCTCAACGTCGACCAGCCCAGGAATCTGGCCAAGACGGTCACGGTCGAGTAGCGGGGCGGTTAGGATGCCGCCCGCATGAGGTCCCGCACGCTCCTCGTCGCGCTCGCCGCGACCGCTCTCACCGCGTCGACAGCGCTCTTCGCCTCCGGCTGCGGCGAGAGCTCAGACGGGTCGAAGGTCGCCGAGCTGGCGCCGCCCGGCGTGCCGGTCTTCGTCGAAGGCACCGTGCGGCCCGAAGGCGAGCTGAAAGCGGACACCGACGCGATCGCCGAGCAGGTCGGCGGGATCGAGAACCTCGGCGAGTTCGTCGTCTCCGAGCTGGAAAGCTCGGCGCAGGAGGACGGCGAGCCGTTCGACTACGCGACCGAAGTCGAGCCTTGGCTGGGCGAGCGTGCCGCGGTGTTCTTCGAGCGACTCGACGAGGACGACGACCTCGCCGGGCTCGGCATGATCCTCGAATCGACCGACACCGCGGCGACGCAGGAGTTCGTCGACACCCAGGTCGAGGTCAGCAAAGAGCCATATCGCTCCCGCTCCTACGAGGGAGTCGAGTACGAGGTGGGCGGCGACGAGGAAGAAGCGCTCGGCGTCGTCGGAGACTTCCTCGCCCTCGGCGAAGACGAGAAGGTCTTCAAGGAAATCGTCGACGCCTCGGCGGGCGAAGCGCTCGCCGGCGAAGACACCTTCGTCGAGGCGATCGGCGCCGCTTCGGACGGCAGCCTCGCCGACGTCTACGTCGACGTCGGCAAGCTGGTCGGGCAGTCCGGCGGGCAGATCGACCCGCAGGCGCGCCAGATCCTGCAGAACGCCGGCATCGACCCCAGCGAAGCGACCGCGGTCGCGAGCATCGTGCCGGGCGACGGCCAGATCGCGATCGAATTGAGCAGCGACCTGGCGGGGCAGGAAGCGCCGAGCGGCGACGCCTCGGAGCTGCTCGGCTCGCTGCCGGCCGACGCCTTCGCCGGCCTCGCGGTCTCCGGCTTCGGCAGCCAGGTGAAGGAAGCGATCGACGCGCTCGACAAAGAAGGGATCCCCGACGCGGTCCCACCGAACCAGCTGAAGAAAGGGCTCGGGGACCTGGGGATCGACCTGGAAGGGCTCGCCGACTCGCTGCGCGACGGCGGCGCCTTCGCCGTCGGTACGAGCGAGGACAGCCTCGGCGGCGCCCTCGTGCTGACGACGGAAGGCAACGAAGCGGTCGAGGCCGTGACCGGCGTCATCAAATTGCTGCGCGGCATCAGGGTCGAGGGCGTCACCGTGCTCGGCGGCAAGTACACCGGCTTCTCGGTGCGCAGCGACGACCTCGGCGACAAGCCGCTCGTCGTCGTCGCCGAGCAGGGCCGGCTGGTGATTGGCTACGGCCTGCCGGCGGCGCTGCAGGGCCTGCGTGCGGGCGAGGGCCAGGGCGGGACGCTCTCCGCGGACGCCGACTACCAGGCCGCCGTCGATTCGCTCGGCGGCACCACGATCACCGGCTTCGCCGACGGGACCGGGGCGCTGCGCCTCGCCGACGCGCTCATCCCCGCCTCCGACGAGGACTTCGAGGAGGCGAAGCGGTACCTGAAGAGCATCCGCTTCCTCGCCCTCGGCTCCGCCGAGCAGGACGAGCTGGCGACGGCGAAGCTGATCGTCGGCCTGAAGTAGGCCGGGGCCGATGATGTTTTGTAAATATCAAAACATCATTTAGGCGTTTTGCAGGGATTTCTTCGGCCAGGATAGGCTGAAAACATGGAGCCCTGGCTTTCGCCTCTCTACGACGCCGACGGGATGCTGGCGGTCGATCGGTGGGCGATCGAGGAGGTCGGGGTGCCCTCGCTGGAGCTGATGGAGGCGGCGGGGCGGGCTGTGGCCGAGGCGGTCGGCGAGCGGGCGCCGGAGGGCCCCGTGCGGGTCGTCTGCGGCAAGGGCAACAACGCCGGCGACGGGCTGGTCGCCGCCCGTTACCTGCGCGAGGCGGGCTTCGAGGTCGAGGCGCTGCTGCTCTGGCCCGCCGACGAGCTGAGCGGCGATGCGGCCGTCAACCTGGCGCGCTTCGACGCCGAGCAGGCTAGCGGCGACCTGGGCCCGCGCCTTGCCGGCTCGGGGGCCGTGGTCGACGCGATCTTCGGCACCGGCTTCTCCGGCGAGCCGCGCGAGTCGGTGCTGGGCGCGATCGAGGCGATCAATGCCTGCGGGGGCCCGGTGGTCGCCTGCGACGTCGCCTCCGGCGTCGACGCCTCGAGCGGCGAGGTCGCGGGCGCGGCGGTCGAAGCCGACCTCACCGTGAGCTTCCACGCCGCCAAGCTCGGCCACCGTGTCGCCCCCGGCAAGTGGCACACGGGTGAGCTGCGCGTGGCGTCGATCGGCATCCCCGCCGGCGCTCCGGGCGAGCCCGCGGCGGGCACGATCGAGGCCACCGTGCTGGGGCTGCCGCCGCGTCGCGGCCCGCGCTCGACCAAGTTCAGCTCCGGCCAGGTGACGATCGCGGGCGGCTCGCGCGGCCTGACCGGAGCGGTGCAGTTGTCCTCGCTGGCGGCGATCCGCGCCGGCGCCGGCTACGCGACCGTCGCCGTGCCCGCCGACCTCGAGCCGATCTTCGCGGCCGGGCAGCCGGAGGTGATGTCGAGCGCCTGCCCGGGGGGCGACGGCTGCCTCGCGCCGGCCTCGGCCAAGGCCCTTCTGCGCGCCTTCGAGCCCGCCGCCGCCGGTGTCCTCGGCCCCGGCCTCGGCCGCGATCCCGGCTCGATCGAGCTGGCGCGCGAAGTACTGGGTGCGATCGAGGCGCCGCTGGTCCTCGACGCCGACGGCCTCAACGCCTTCGCCGCGGAGCTCGGGCCGATAGCCGCGCGCGAAGCGCCGACCGTCCTCACCCCGCACGCCGGCGAGCTGGGGCGCCTGCTCGGCCGCTCCTCGGAGGAGGTCTCCGCCCGACGCCTCGCCGCTGCGCGCGAGGCGGCCAAGGCCGCCGGCGGCGTCGTCGTCCTCAAGGGCGACGACACGATCGTCACCGACGGCGAGCGGGTCGCCGTCAACGCGGTCTCGGCCCCCGCCCTGGCGACCGCCGGCACCGGCGACGTCCTCTCCGGCATCGTCGCGGCGATGCTCGCCCGCGGCCTCGAGCCCTTCGCCGCCGCCTGCGCCGGGGTCCTCGCCCACGCCCGCGCCGGGCGCGACGCCGCCGCCCGCACCGGCGCCGCCGAGTCGGTGATCGCCGGCGACGTGATCGACTCGATCGCGGTGGGGATGCGTCCCGACTCCGCCGTCGAATAATCTCGCCCTGACAAAGGGGCTTCGCATCGGCTCCGGTCACGAAGAATCAGATATGCACGTTCCCTACGCCGACACTCGCCTATGAAGACCGCCGCCGAGATCATGGACACGAGCGTGCCGACCGTCTCGCCCGACGCCGACGCGCGGACCGCGATCGAGCTGCTGGCCAAGACCGACAAGGGGGCGATCCCGGTCGTCGAGGAGGAGGGCCGCGTGGTCGGCATCGTCAGCGAGTCCGACCTGGTGATCAGCGACGAGCAGTCCGACCTCCACCTGCCCCACTACCTCAACATCATGGGCGGGATCGTCTTCGTCGGCTCGATGAAGGGCTTCGAGGAGCGGCTCGACAAGGCGTTCGCGACCAAGGTCTCCGAGCTGATGAGCGCCGACCCCGTGGTCGTCAACGACTACGCCGGCGCCGAGACGGTAGCCCGGAGGATCGCCGAGAAGCATCACAACCACCTGCCCGTGGTCGACGGGGACGGACGTTTCCTCGGGATGGTCACGCGGGCCGACGCGCTGGCCGCGCTCGTCGAGAGCTGAGCATGGCGCGGGCGATCGCCCGGATCGACCTCGGCGCGGTGCGCGACAACTGCACCCGGCTCAAGGCCGAGCTGGGCGAGGCGGAGCTCTGCGCGGTGGTCAAGGCCGACGGCTACGGCCACGGCGACCTCGCCTGCGCCGAGGCGGCGCTGGCGGGCGGCGCAACCCGCTTGGCCGTGGCTACCGCCGTCGAGGCCGAGCGGATCGGCCGTCGCTTCGCCCACGTGCCTCTGCTGACCATGGGAGCGCTGACGCCGGAGGAGCTCGACATCGCTCTGCAGGCCGGATCCGAGGTGGCCGTATGGCGCACCGGCTTCCTCGACCTGGTCGCCGCGCGGGCCCGCGCCCACGGCCGCCCGGCCCGGGTCCACGTCAAGTTCGACACCGGCATGGGCAGGCTCGGCAACCGCGATCCGGACGAGGGGCTCACGCTGCTGGGCGCCTGCGCCGAAAGCCCCGACCTCGAGCCGGTGGCGATCTGGACCCATTTCGCCACCGCCGACGAACCGGACTCCGGCTTCTTCGCCGAGCAGCTCGACCGCTTCGCCACCGTGGTCGCGGCGGCGAAGGAAAAGCACCCGGCCGTGATCGCCCACGCCGCCAACAGCGCCGCCATCTTCCGCGAGCACAGCTCGCACTTCGACATGGCGCGCTGCGGCGTCGCCGTCTACGGCCTCGACCCCTTCCAGGGCGACCCGGCCGAGCGCGGCCTGCGGCCCGCCCTCTCGTTGCGCTCCTACGTCGCCGACGTCAAGCCCTTCGCGCCGGGCGACAGCGCCGGCTACGGCCAGACCTGGCGGGCCGAGCGGGAGACCTGCGTCGGCGTGCTGCCGCTCGGCTACGGCGACGGCGTGCGGCGCGGGCTCTCCAACGACGCCGAGGTGCTCGTCGACGGCCGCCGCCGGCCCCTCGTCGGCACCGTCTCGATGGACAACGTCACCGTCGACCTCGGCCCCGACACCGAGGTCGAGCCCGGCGCGGAGGCGGTGCTGATCGGCTCGCAGGCCGGCGAGACGATCCTCGCCGAGGAGCTCGCTCGCCGGCTCGGCACGATCAACTACGAGATCACCTGCGGCATCTCGGCCCGCGTTCCGCGGGAGCACGGGTGAGTCTCTCCGTACGCCTCGAAGCATCGTCGCTCGTCGGCCTCGCCCACCGGGCGCTCGCCGGGGAGCCGGGCGTCTGGATCGCCGGCGGCGCCGTGCGCGATGCCGTCCTCGGCCGCGAGGTCACCGACCTCGACCTTGCCGTCTCCGGCGACCCGGCACGGGTGGCGAAGGCAGTCGCGCGGGAGGGCGGCGGGCACGCCTTCGAGCTCTCC
>DATDBO010000086.1:0-7016 GCA_036524775.1 Solirubrobacterales bacterium | reverse complement strand
TGGAATTTCTTCGGGTTCTCGAGGAATTCCTTGATCTCCTGCAGCTCCTGGACGGCCTCGTCGACCCCGGCGACGTCGCGGAAGGTGATTTTCGGCGCGTCGACCGACATCCGCTTCGCTTTCGATTTGCCGAAGTTCATCACCCGCGAGCCGCCGCCCTGCATCTGGTTCATCAGGAAGATCCAGAAGCCGAAGAAGAGGACGAAGGGCAGGATGTAGGTGAGCAGCGAGAGAATGCTCGAGCCTCCCGTCCCCTTGACGTCGGTCTTGACGTCGTACGCTTTGAGCTCGTTGATCAGGCTTTCTTCCGCGTCGGGCGGGTAGCCGGTCGAGTAGCTCCGACCCTCCTCCTCGCCGCCTTTGGGCACCTCCTTGACGTCGAGGGTGCTGTCCTTGACGTTGACCGTGACCTCTTCGATCCGGCCGTTGGCGATCAGCCCTTTCTCGGCTTTGGAGCCGATCAACTCGCCGTAGGACGGCGTCTCGGTCGTCGGCCCGTCGGCGATCATCCGCTGGGCGACGAAGGCGAGGATCACCACCAGCAGGATCGGGAAGGCTGCGCTTTTGAAGAAACGCCTCACAGGGAAAAATCAGCGTACCAGGGCAGTTTTGGCGTCCAGCCGCGCTGCACGGCCGTTTTCGCTCATCTACTCGTCCAGCGCGGCGACGTAGTCGAGGTTGCGATAGCGCTGCGCGTGGTCGAGCCCGTAGCCGATCGCGAAGCGGTCGGCGATGCGGAAGCCGACGTAGCGCGGCTCGAGGTCGACCCGCAGGCGGTCGGGCTTGGTCAGCAGCGCACAGACCTCCAGAGAGGCGGGGCTGCGTGCCTTCAGGTTGCGCATCAGGTACTGCAGGGTGAGGCCGGAGTCGATGATGTCCTCGACGATCAGCACGTGGCGGCCTTCGATCGGCGCGTCGAGGTCCTTGAGGATGCGGACGACGCCCGAGGAGTCGGTCTGCGAGCCATAGCTGGAGACGGCCATGAAGTCGATCTCGCAGGGCACCTCCATATGCCGCATCAGGTCGGCGAGGAAGATCACCGCCCCCTTCAAGACGCCGACCATGAACAGGTCGCGTCCGGCATAGTCCGCGCTGATCTGAGCGCCCAGCTCGGCGACGCGCCGCTGCAGCTCCTCGCCCGGGACGAGGGTCTCGCCGATTCCCGACTCGCTCATCGCCGGCTCACGCGGCGCAGTCTAGATATACGCCAAGTGTCTCGGTCACCGCTCGGCCCGCAGGGTGCCGCGCTCGACGATCGCGCGGACACCGCCGCCGAGGTCGAGCATCGCCGTGCCGGTGCGGCGCAGGGCGGCGACCTCCTCGGCGTGGTTGGCTGCGCCGGCGACCGGCCGGCCGGCGGCGCGGTCGGCGAGCTGCTGGACGACGAGGCGGCGCAGCGCCGGCGGCAGCTCGGCGAGGCGCTCGAGCTCGATCGCGTTGCGTGGCGAGCCGTTGGAGCCGTCGAGCTCGGCGGCGACGAGCGCGTCGAGCACTTCGGCCTCGTCGCGTAACAGCTCGGCCGTGCGCAGCACGTTCCGGGCAGCCGCCGGGTGGACCTCGGCCAGCGCTCGGGAGAGGCCGTGGCGGATGCGGTTGCGCGCGTAGGCGCCCTCGTCGTTGCTCGGGTCGTCGCGCCAGGCGAGCCCGCGCTCCTCACACCAGGCGGTGGTCTCCTCGCGGGTGAAGCCGAGCAGCGGCCGCACCAGCCTGCCGTCGCGCGCCCGCATGCCGAGCAGCGCCCGTCGGCTCGGCGAGGAGGCGAGTCGGTAGAGGATCGTCTCGACCTGGTCGTCGGCGGTGTGCCCCGTGGCGATCAGCCCGTCAGCCGCCTCCGCCAGCCGCGCCGCCGCCGCGTAGCGAGTGTCCCGAGCCCATGCCTGCAGATTGCCGGGCCCCTCCGGCCGCCGCGGCCGCTCGACCTCCAGCGAAACGCCGAGTCGCTCGCAGAGCGCCGCGCAATGCTCCTCGTCCGCATCGGAGTCGTCGCGCAGGCCGTAGTTGACGTGCAACGCAGTGACTAAGTCGGCTCCGAGCACCCGCACCGCGAGGTCGACCAAGCAGACCGAATCCCTCCCCCCCGACAGCATCGCAACCACGGGTTTCCCCGCCGGCAATAGACCGCCTGCGCGTACTGCCTCAATCATGCCCTCGCCCTTCATATATGGCGAGTGTAGGACCGCTCAGTCGGCGCGGCGGACGAGGAAGAGCGGGGTCGGTGTCGGGAAGCCCTTCAGCCCGACCTCGCCGATCGCCTCGCAGGTCAACCCTCGTTCTTCGAGCGATCCGGTGACCCGGTCGGTGACCAGCACCTCGCCCGCCTGGGCGCGGTCGACGACGCGGTGGACGAGGTTGACGTGGGTGCCGAAGTAGTCGCCGTCGCGATAGACCGCGTCGGCGTAGTGGATGCCGACCCGCGGCCGCGGACGCCTGGGGAAGCGGTCGAGCAGGCCGACCGCCCACTCGGTCAGCGAGGAGGGGTCGGGGGAGACGACCATCACCTCGTCGCCGATCGTCTTCACCACCATCGCCTCCGGCGGCAACGTCACCTCGACCGTTTCGACGAAGTTCTCGACCACGTCGAGGGCCTCGAGATCGCCCTCCTCCTCGGTGTAGCGGGTGAAGCCGGTGAGGTCGATGAAGCAGAGCGTCACCGGCACCTGGCCGAGGTCCGACGCGGCCGCGTCGAGATCGGTCTCCATGTGGCCGACCACGTCCTGTTCGGTGAAGTAGCGCAGGTAGCGGGTGTGCAGGTAGTCGGTCAGCGGCGCCGCCAGCGGCAGGATGTCGGCGGCCAATTCGCCCATCTCCTCGGCGATCTCCAGCTCCGGCAGGGCGTCGCGGATCAGCGGTTCGTGCACGTAGAGGTGGAACAGACGAACCTCCGCGTCGGCGATCCGCCGCATCGACTGCACGTAGACGCGGACCAGCTGCAGGAAGGCGACGAGGGGGAAGCCCGCGGCGAGCACGCGGGCGCAGTGACGCAGCGCCTTGACGTCCTCGGGGCTGAGCAGCCGCTCGCGGCCGAGCGGGGTGCCGAGGATGACGAGGATGCGCTCGATCAGCTCCGGCTCCAGGCCGGTCTCAGCGGCCACCTCCTCGACCGTGACCTGCTCCTCGACAGGGGGCAGCAGCTCCTCGACGATGCCGAACGCCAGCCGCCCCTCCCGACCGGCCCGCTTCAACTCCTCGAGCGAGTGCCCTCGCTCGCGCATCCGCGCCACGACCCGCGCCTGCGCCGCCGCCGCCGCGGTCCACCGCCCCCGCCGCACCGGCAAGACCTTCTCCTGCGCCCAACGCTTGAGCGTGCTGGTCGAAACTCCAGAGCGCCTCGAAGCTTCAGCGAGAGAGATCCGCTCGTCGGTCATGGCCGGCCGAGGCTAGACATCGAGGCCGACTGCTGCGGCGCCACATGGAGGCCGGTCCCGGTAGGGGTGGAACGTCTTGTACTTTTTTTGCGGCGGCGCCCCGCGGACGAACACCAACTGTCTTCAAAAAAAGTTAAGTGGAACCCCTACCGGGACCGGCCTCAGCTCACGCGGGAATCTCCTCCTCAGAATGGGCTTGGAGAACGGTCTCCCCGCCCTCGCCGGTGCGGATGCGGATCGCTTCCTCCACCGGCAGGACGAAGATCTTGCCGTCGCCGACCTCGCCCGTACGGGCGTGCTTGAGGATCGTCTCGACGACGAGCGACTTGTCTTTGTCCTCGACGACGACCTCGATCTTCAGCTTCGGCCGGACGCTGATGGTGAGGGTCGAGCCGCGGTACTGCTCGACGATCCCCTTCTGCCGGCCAGAGCCCTTGGCCTCGCTGATCGATAGGGACGGGAAGCCCTTGTCGAGCAGTTCGGCCCGGATCGGCTCGAACGCCTCGTGGCGGACGAACGCCTCTATCTTCTTCATGCGCTCAAACCTCCTGGTGCGACGGCTCGGTCGCGGTCATCTGGCTGACGGCTCCAGCAGGTGCGGGCGTCCCGGCAGGGGGCGGCGCGCCGCCGAGCTGCAGCCCGGTCGAGTACTCCGGCTGTGGGATGAACTGCTCCGGGTAGCCGTACATGCCGTGCTCGGAGATGTCCAGCCCGGCGTCCTCTTCCTCCGCGCTGACCCGCAACCCGATCGTGTGCTTGATCAGGAAGAAGACCACGTAGGAGACGACGAACACGCAGGCGAAGGCGACTCCGACGCCGAGCGCCTGGGCGCCCAGCTGGTGGAAGGAGCCGCTGTACCAGAGGCCCGGATCGCCGACTTCGTTGAATGAGGCCAGGCGCGGCGAGGTGAAGATCCCGCAGGAGAGGGTCCCCCAGATCCCCGCCAGGCCGTGCGCCGAGAGGGCGCCGACCGGGTCGTCGATGATCTTCTCGATCGCCAACACGCCGAGCACGACGACCACGCCGGCGACCGCGCCGATGAACGGCGCCGCCCAGTACTCGACGTAGCCGGAGGGAGCGGTGATCGCGACCAACCCGGCGATCGCGCCGTTGCCGGCCATGCCGATGTCGATCGTTCTCGTTTTCAGGTACATGATCGACACGGCGGCGACGACGCCGGCCGCGGCCGCGAGGTTCGTCACCACCACGACTTCGGCGAAGCGGCCGCCGATCGCGCCCAGGGTCGAGCCCGGGTTGAAGCCGAACCAGCCGAGCCAGAGGATCAGCACGCCGAGGCCGACCAGCGGCATCGAGTGCCCGGGGATCGCCCGCGGCTTGCCGTCCTTCGTGTACTTGCCGATCCGCGGGCCGAGCAGGAGCAGCGCGGCGAAGGCGCCGGTCGCGCCGATCAGGTGGACCACCGTCGAGCCGGCGAAGTCCTGCATGCCGACGTTGACCTGCAGCCAACCGCCACCGAAGATCCAGTGGCTGAGGATCGGGTAGAGCACGGAGCTGAAGACGATCGCGTAGATCACGTAGGCGCCGAATTTGATCCGCTCCAGGGTCGAGCCCCAGACGATCGCCAGCGATACCGCGCAGAACACGAACTGGAAGAACATGAACGCGGCCGGGCTGATCGAATACGTTTCGACGAACGGGATGCTCTGGCCGGCCTCTTCGATCGAGGAGCCGACGTCGAGGAAGAACCCGTGCGTTCCGGCGATCTCACCGAGCCCGCCGAAGGCAAGCGCGAAGCCGACCGCCCAGTAGCAGAGCGACGCGATCGAGAAGTTGACGAGGACCTTGGCGACCCCCGCCCCGACGTTCTTCGCTCGTGAGAAGCCGATCTCGAGCAGCAGGAAGCCGGCCTGCATGAACATCACGAGCACCGCGGCGACGATCACCCACATCGCGTTGATGCTCGCCTCCGGCGTTTCCAGGATCGCCGGCGCTTCGGCGCCGAAGGCGACCCCCGGCAGGACGAGCGAGGCGATCGAGGCCGCCAGGCCTGCGATCAGGAGCCTCTTTTTCATTCCGATTCCCTCCTAGCCCGTCGAGCACGCGGCAACGACGGTCGCGGTTTTGGGAGCCCCCTGTCGAGGCTCGTTTTGGCGATGTCGCCACGGTAGGAACAGGGTGAGCCGCCGTGTTTGGACGGCTGGAGGAAATCTGCGGCGCCCATCTCTCACGAGTGGCAGGCCAGGCGTCGTCGGCGCGGCCCGCGAGGCGAGGGGCACATGCCCGACTGATCTGCTCGGGATTCGTTAGGGTGCCCAAACAACATGCAATTAGGGAGACCTAAGTAGGCTCCCCTAATCGAGGAGGCAACGGACTTGAGGAAGAGCAGGACGAGACTCGCCCTGGCACTGGTCGGCCTGGGGCTCACCGCGGGGCTGATCGCCGGCTGCGGCGACAGTGACGAAGGGGACGAAACCGCGTCCTCGGCTACCGCCGCGCAGCTCGCGCCGGTCAAGGCCTACCTGACCGACCACTCGGCCGAACTGGTCGAGCACGTCGAAGAGCTGCAGGCCGGCGCCGACGAGTACTACGAGCTGGCCGAATCGGTCGACTTCGATTACGAGCGCCTGCTCGCCGAGCACGGCGAGGAAGTCGAACAGATCCTCGAACAGTCCAAGGAAGCCTTCGTCGCCGCCAACCCGGCCTACGAGGAGATGGAGGGAATCGTGGCCGGCGTACCGCGGCTGGCCCAGTACGACGTCGACATCGACGCCGGCTCGGACGCCTCGACCCCCGAAGACGCGGTCTCCTTCACGCTGACCACGCCCGGGGGCGAGAAGCTGAAACAACCCGGCAACCTCTTCTTCCTGACCGAGACGGCGCTCTACGGCACCAACCCGGAGCTGCAGGCGAAGGGCGCTGAGCCCGACGTCGACGGCGACGGCAAGGTCGAGTTCGGCGAGGGCCTGCCCGACGCCGACGTCTACAAGGCGACGCTCGACGAATTCGCCGCTCAGGCGAAGAGCCTCGACGAGGACGCACAGGCATTCGAGCCGACCGCCTCCGACGCGCTGACCTCGATCGTGGTGATGACGCCGACGATGAGCGAGTACTTCGGGGCCTGGAAGAACTCGCGCTTCATCGCCGGCGAAGACGCCGAGGAGCTCGGCTTCGTCGCCACCTCGCGCCTCTCCGACATCGCCGACATCCTCGGCGGCATCCTCGTCACCTACGACGGGATCGAAGCGACGATCGCGGCGGAGAACCCCCAGCAGGCGAAGCAGACCCGCAAGGAGCTGCAGAGCTTGGTCGATTTCGCCGCCGACCTGCGCGACCGCGAGGCGGACGGGGAGCAGTTCACCGCCAAGCAGGCCGACGCGCTCGGCGCCCAGGCGCAGGCGCAGGCCGAGGCGATCGCCGGCCAGGTCACCCAGGCAGCCAAGCAGCTCGAAGTGGAGCTGCAGGAAGGGTAGGTGTGCGTAGGGCCATCGCCACGATCCCAGTCGTCCTGGCGGCGGCCCTGCTCTGGGCCGCCGATCCCGCCGCGGCCGAGCCGCCCTGGCAAGCAGCCGACGCGATCCGCGCCGACCTCTTCGAGGCGCAAACTCGGCAGCTCTTCGACGAACCGACCGCGGGCTCGGTCGACGCTGCCGAGGCGCGCCTGGCCGGGCCGCTGCGCGCCGGCCTCGCCCG
>DATDBO010000085.1:0-16781 GCA_036524775.1 Solirubrobacterales bacterium | reverse complement strand
AGACCGTCGGCTCCGGGGCCTTGGGCGAGTTCTTCGGGTGCATGTGGATCTCGCGGGGGAGGCGGTTGCCCTTGCGGCGGTTGCAACTCGCGCAGGCGGCGACGATGTTCTCCCAGACCGATTTGCCGCCGCGGGAGCGGGGGATGACGTGGTCGACGGTGAGGCCGGACTTGGTCGAGCCGCAGTACTGGCAGGTCCAGGAGTCCCGAGCGAGGACGGCTCGGCGGGTGATCTTGCGGCGGTGGGCCTCGCGGGGGATACGGACGTAGTTGACGAGGCGGATCACGTCGGGGCGCTCCATCGTCATGTGCTCGGAGTGGAGGGCGGCGCCCGCCCGCTGCTCCAGGAGCTCCGCCTTTTCCTTGAGGAGCAACACAGCAGCGCGTCTCAACGTGCAGACGTTGATCGGCTCGTAGGTTGCATTCAAAACGAGCACGCGTGCCATCTTGCTCGCGAATTCTACGCAGACCCATCCCCGACCCTCAGCCGGTGGGATATGAACCCAAGATCCGGACGTTCTCCGCTTTGGCTCTGAGCGCCTCCAGCGCCTCCGCGATCGGGGGATCGCTCACTGCCCCTTCGAGGTCGCAGAAGAACATGTAGCGGCCGAGGCCCTGGCGCAGCGGGCGCGACTCGATCCGGCTCAGGTTGACGCCGCGGCCGGAGAACTCCTGCAGGGCGTCGACCAGGGCGCCGGGGTGGTCGGCGCCGAGCTCGGAGAAGACCAGCGAGGTCCGCCACGCGCCCTCGCCCGCGACCTCGACGTCCGCCGGGGCGATCCAGACGAAGCGGGTGACGTTGTCGGCCTGGTCCTCGATCCCCGCGCGCAGCACGACGCAGCCGTAGAGCTCCGCCGCCGCTCGGGCCCCGATCGCCGCCCACGGCCGCACCGACTCGCTCACCATCCGCACCGCCTCCGCGGTGCTGCTGACGCTGCGCCGTTCGACCCCCGGCAGGTGCTCGCGCAGGAAGCCGGCGCACTGGGCGAGCGGCTGGGGGTGGGAGAGGACCGCCGCGACGTCCTCCAGCTCCGTCCCCTCGCGGGCGATCAGGTGAGCGTGGACGCGAAAGTCGTGCTCCCCCGCGATCGTCACCCCCTCGGTGTCGAAGGCCAGCGTGTCCAGCGTGCTCCGCACCGACCCCTCGATCGAGTTCTCGAACGGCACCAGCGCCCGTTCCGCTTCGCCCTGCTCGACCGCCATGATCGCGTCGTGGACGGTGGGCATCCGCACCGCCTCCACCTCGGCCCCGCCGCCCGTCGCCTCCTTCAGGGCGTCTTCGGTGAAGGTGCCGGCCGGACCGAGGAAGGCGACCCGCATCGCGACCCCCTATTCGAAGACGACGGTGTAGGACGCTTCGTTGTTTTCGGAGACTTCCTCGCCGGGCACCGGCTCCGCCACCACTTCCAGCGTCACTTCGCCTTTCGGCGTCGGGGTCAGCGGGATCGTCACAGTTTCTTCCGCCCCGGCTTCGATGCTGGGGATGTCGCCCGTCAGGGTGCCGCCGCCGCTGACCGTGACCGACACAGTCACGCCGTTCTCGGTCGATTCGCCCTGGTTCTGCACGGTGACTTCGACTTCCACCGCTTCTTCCACCGTCACCGAGGTCGTCCCTTCCGGCGTCAGGTCGGTGCCGTTGACGGCGGTGCCGAGCAGGCCGAGGCCGTGCACCCCGGGGGTCGCCGAGCCGGTCGAGCCGCTGACCGCGCCGAGCGCGTCGACGACCGCGCTTTCGTCGAGCCACTCGGTCGGGTCGGGGACGAAGGCGCCTTTCGGCACGTCCTTGCCTTCGATTCCGTTGTCGGCGAGCACACCGTCGATTTCCGGCCGCGCGACCTCTGAATAGATCACGTCGCTTGCCGCCAGCACGTTGATCTGCTTGGCGATCGTCTCCGCCGCTTTCTCCGAGCCGACGTCGCCGAGGGCGGTGCTCATCTGATCGGCGATCTCGCCCATCGCGCTCGAGCGCAACTGGTAGGACAGTTCGAGGTTGTTGTTGGCATCGCCCATGTCGCCGGGCGTGTCGAGCCCTTCCACCCGCGCCAGGTAGTTGTCCATCGCGCTGCGGTCGGCGTTGACCTCGGCGACGAACTCGGTCACCGAGAGGCCGCCCGGGTCTTCGAGCTTGCCGAAGAACGATTCGCTCGTCTGCTCGGTCTCGTCGACGATTTGCGCGACGTCCTGGGCATAGTCGCTGAGCGCCCGCTCCTTGCGCGCGTTGAGGCAGCCGCGCACGCCGAGCACGATCAGGATCAGGACCAGCAGCCCGGCGCCGAGCGCCAGCCCCCGCCGCAGCAGGATCTGCTGCCGTTCGGGACGGCGTGGCGGGCGCGCTCGACGCCCCGGCCGGGATGCGACGGAATCCTCCAAGTAGCGGGCAGTATGTCGCAGGAGGAAGCGGAATCGCGGCGAAAGCGGGAAGTGCAGTGGTCGGCTCACTCGTCCTCAACCGCTTCCTGATCGAGCGCCGCATCGGCAGCGGCGGCTTCGGCGTCGTCTACGAGGCCTGGGACGGGCGCCTCGAGCGGGCAGTCGCGGTCAAGGCGATCGAATCCCGCGGTGAGGCCGGTCGCAGGGTCCTGCGCGAGGCGCAGGCGGCGGCGCGGCTCAACCACCCGGGCATCGTCACGCTCTACGAGATGGGCGAGGAGGACGGCAACGCCCTGCTCGTCACCGAGCTGGTCGAGGGTTCGACCCTGGCCCGCCTCGGCCGCGAAGGGGCGCTCAGCGACCGCGAGATAGGCGAGATAGGCGCCGACCTCTGCGAGGCGCTCGACCACGCCCACTCGCGCGGCGTCGTCCACCGCGACATCAAGCCGCAGAACGTCGTCGTCGCGCCCGACGGCGAGTTCCGCGCCAAGCTGATGGACTTCGGCATCGCCCGCCTCGCCGACGGCGCCTCGCTGACCGCGCCCGGCGACGTCGTCGGCACTCTCGCCTACATGTCGCCCGAGCAGGCCGAGGGCCAGGCCGCCGGTCCCGAGGCCGACGTCTACTCGCTGGCGCTCACCCTGTACGAGTGCTGGGGAGGCGAGAACCCGAACCGCCGTGCAACCCCGGCCGCAACCGCCCGCGCGATCGGCAATCGCCCGCGCCCGCTGCGGCGCCTCCGCCCCGACCTGCCGCGCGAGCTGAGCGACGCGATCGACGCCGCCCTGCAGCCGCGTCCCGGCCGCCGTCCCGGCCTCGAGGAGCTGGGCGAGGCGATCGAGGGCTCGCTCGACAGCCTCGCCGACGAGCCGGCCCACGCCCGCGCGCCGCTCGGCCTGCGCCTCGGCGCCCTCGCCGCCGCGGCGGTGCTCGGCGCCTGGCTCGCCCTCGGCCACGGCGCCTTCCTGCCCTAGCGCTACCTCTAGGATTCCCCGATCGGCGTCCTACGCAGCCTCGAGAGTCGGATAGAAGGCCTCGTCGAGGGGGTTTTCAGCCGCGCCTTCAGCTCGGAGGTGCAGCCGGTCGAGCTCGCCCGCAAGCTGGCCAAGGAGATGGACGCACACAAGACCGCCGGGGTCGCCCGCGTCTACGTCCCCAACGAGTACACGGTCTACCTCTCGGGCAAGGACCGCACCCGGCTGGAGGGCTACGAGCGCTCGCTCGAGCAGGAGCTCTCCGGCTACCTGCTCGAGCACGCGCGCCGGCGCAGCTACGATCTGCTCACCCGACCGTCGGTCTCCTTCGAGACCGACGGTCGCCTGCGCCTCGGCGAGTTCGGCATCCAGGCCCGCCTGGTCAAGCCGCCCGCTCACGAGGGGGCGCCGCCCAGCCAGGGCGAGGAGGGGCAGACGATGGTCTACTCGGCCGTGCGCGAGGCCAAGCCGGCCGCGGCTGAGGCCCCGTCGCACCGCGCGGAGGTCGTCACCCGCGCGGTGATCGCCCTCGACGACCGCCGCTACGTCCTCGACGCCGCCCGCTCGACGATCGGCCGCTCGCGCGACGCCGACTGCGTCCTCCGCGACCCCAACGTCTCCCGTCATCACGCCGAGCTGCGCCGCTCGCCGGCGGGGGAGTGGACGATCGCCGACCTCGGCTCGACCAACGGGATCAAGGTCAACGGCCGCCGCGTCGGCTCGACCCGTCTCAACGCCGGCGACCAGGTGACGGTGGGCACGACGACTTTCAAATTCGATATTGAGAGATGAAATGCGTTCCAGCGCCCTAATGACGTGGTCCAGGCGCCGCTGGGCAAGGACGCAAGTGAACCCAATGGTGGTTCCATTGGGTGAACGAGGACGCAGTCCAGCGGTGATCTGGGGCCGTCATTAGGGTGCTGGCGTGGATTACGACCCGATTTCAGTGGCCCTCAAGTTCGGCTTTCTCGCCGTCCTCTACCTCTTCCTGCTCTGGATCGCGCGCAGCGCGCTGAAGGACCTGCGCGGCACCGTCGCGCCCGCTCCCGACGCGACCGGCTTCCACCCGGCCCCCGCCTTCGACGCGCCCGCGGCGAGCGGCGAGGCCTGGCTGGTGGCGCTGCGCGGCGGCGGCCTGCAGGCGGGCGAGCGCTTCGACCTGATCGGCGGCCTCTCGATCGGCCGCTCCGGGGACGCCGACGTGCGGATCGAGGACCGCTACGCCTCCGGCCTGCACGCGAGGATCTTCTCCCGCGAGGGGCGCAGCTACGTCGAAGACATGAGCTCCACCAACGGCACCCTGCTCAACGACGCCGAGCTGCACGGCGAGGCGGAGCTGATCGACGGCGACGTGGTGCGGATCGGCGACACCGAGTTCAAGTTCGAGGCGGGGGGGTAGCGGGGGTGCTGAGGGTCGACGACCAGGCGTTCCGCACCGACACCGGCCGCCAGCGCAGCGAGAACGAGGACTCGCTCTTCGTGCGCGCGCCGATCTTCGTAGTCGCCGACGGCATGGGCGGCGCCCAGGCGGGCGAGGTCGCCTCCAAGGCGGCCGCCGACGCCTTTGACCGCGACCTGCCCGAGGTTCCACCGGAACGCTTCCTGCAGGAGACGATCGAAGCCGCCAACCGGCGCATCCACGACCTCGCCCGCGCCGACGCCGCCCGCGCCGGGATGGGGACGACGATCACCGCGGTGATCGTCGACGCGCAGAAGGAAGAGGTCAGCATCGGCCACGTCGGCGACAGCCGCGCCTACCGCCTGCGCCGCGATCGGCTCGAGCAGCTCACCCGCGACCACTCGCTGGTCGAGGAGATGCGCCGCAAAGGGCAGATCACCGACGCCCAGGCGGAGGACCATCCGCAGCGCTCGATCATCACCCGGGCGCTCGGGCCCGAGCCCGAGGTCGAGGTCGACCTGCAGACCGTGCCCGCGGCGCCGGGCGACGTCTTCCTGCTCTGCTCCGACGGCCTGACGACGATGGTCAGCGAGGAGCGCATCGCTGCGGTCCTCGCCGAGGCCGGCTCGATGCGCGAGGCCGTTCGGACCCTGGTCGACGAGGCCAACGGCGCCGGCGGGCGCGACAACATCACCGCGCTCGCCTTCCGCCTCGGCGACGCCGCCGCGCCGCTCGGCGAGGCGCCCGAGCAGGCGACTCTGGTCGGCGCCGCCGCCGAGGAGGCGGGGCTGACCGCGACCGAGGTGCGCCGCCGCGCCGCCGGCGAGGCCGCCAGGCAGCGCCGTGAGCAGATCGCCGCCAAGCGGCCGCGCCGGGGCCTCCGCACGACGGCCAAGCTGCTGGCGGTCGCCGCCCTGTTCGTCGCGATCGCTTTCGGCGCCTGGTATGCCAACCGCCAGGTCTGGTTCCTCGGCACCGACGAGAGCGGCCGCGTCTCCCTCTACCGCGGCCTCCCCTACGAGCTGCCGCTCGGCCTCGAGCTCTACCAGGAGCGCTACGCCGCCCCGGTGCAGACCGAGGCGCTGCGCCGCGTGCGCCGCGAAGCGGTCGTCGACCACGAGATCCGCTCGCGCGAGGACGCCGTCTCGCTGATCGAAGACATCGAACGCAGCCAGGGAGTGCCTTGACGAGCGCCAGGAACCGGGAGCTCTTCGCCTTGCTCCCGGTCGCGCTCCTGCTCAGCGCCGGCTTCGCCGCGGTCTTCGCCCAGGAGGAGGCGCGGCTCGGCAACCTCAGCCTGATCTACGGCGCCTACTTCCTCGCCGTCTGCCTCGCCACCCACGTCTACCTGCGGCTGCGCCTGCCCGACGCCGACCCCTATCTCTTCCCGCTGGTCGCGCTGCTGACCGCCTTCGGCCTGGTGATGATCTACCGGATCGACGCGGATCTGGCCCGCGACCAGGCCAACTGGTTCGTCCTCGGCCTCGTCCTCTTCGCCCTGACGATCCAGTTCCTGCGCGAATACGACGTGCTCGAGCGCTACCGCTACACGATCGCCGGGGTCGGCCTGCTGCTCCTGCTGGCGCCGCGGATGCCGGGGATCGGGCAGCAGGTCAACGGCGCCTACCTCGGCGTCAAGCTCGGCCCGCTCGCCTTCCAGCCGGCCGAGTTCTCGAAGATCTGCATCGTCGTCTTCCTCGCCAGCTATTTGCGCGAGCACCGCGAGGTGCTGATCGTCGGCGCGCGGCGGGTGCTGGGGGTCACCCTGCCGCCGCTCAAGCACCTCGGGCCGCTGCTCGTCGTCTGGGGCGCCTCGATGTTCATGCTCGTCTTCATCCGCGACCTGGGCAGCTCGCTGATGTTCTTCGCCGCCTTCCTCGCTCTGCTCTACGTCGCCACCGGGCGCTTCTCATTCGTCGTCATCGGCATGGGTCTCTTCCTCGTCGGCGCCTGGTTCTTCGCCTCGACCGTGCCCCACGTCCACGATCGGATCGAGGTCTGGCTCGACCCCTACTCCGACCCGACCGTGAGCGGGTACCAGATCCTGCAATCGATCTTCGCCCAGGCCGACGGCGGGCTGTTCGGCGCCGGCTTCGGCCAAGCGCTGATCACGATCCCGGGAACCAACGACGCGCTTCTGCCCGCGGCGCAGACCGACACGATCTACTCGCTGATCGTCAACGAGGTCGGCCTCTTCGGCGCCTGCGGGGTCGTCCTGATCTACCTCCTGATAGCGGCGCGCGGCTTCAAGATCGCCCTGCTCGCCGACGACGGCTTCTCGAAGCTGCTGGCGACCGGGCTGACCGCGGTCTTCTCGATCCAGGCCTTCGTGATCATCGGCGGCGTCACCCGGGTGATCCCGCTGACCGGCGTCACCCTGCCCTTCATCAGCTACGGCGGCAGCTCGATCGTCGCCAACTTCGTCCTCTTAGCGCTGCTCTTGCTGATCTCCGATCGGGCGAGGCGTGAGGCAACCCGGTGAACCGTCAGATCGTCCAGCTCTTCGCCTTCGTCGTCGTCCTCTTCGGCGTGCTGATCGCCTTCACCTCGTGGTGGTCGGTCTTCGACGCGGAGGCGCTGAAGGACAAGCAAGCCAACAAGCGCCCCCTGCTCGAGCAGCAGCAGATCGAGCGTGGCCGCATCCTCGCCGCCGACGGCACCGTGCTCGCCCGCTCGGTCGCCAAGGGCAGCGGCGACGCGCTGCGCTACGTGCGCCGCTACCCCGAAGGGGCGCTCTACGGCCACCCGATCGGGTACAGCTTCGTCCGCGAGGGCGACAGCGAGTTCGAGAAGTTCCACAACGACGAGCTGGTCGGCGAGGGCTCGGAGTTCGCCTCCCTCCTCGACGAGCTGCGCGGGCAGACCCAGGAGGGCAACGACGTCGTCACCAACATCGACCCCGAGGCGCAGCGGGTGGCGATGGCCGGCCTCGAAGCGCAGGGCTTCGGCGCGGTGGTCGCGATCGAGCCGGCGAGCGGGCGGGTGAGGGTAATGGCGTCCAACCCGCCCTACGATCCCAACCGCGTGCCCTTCGAGCTCACGGAGCTGAACCAGGATCCGAACTCGCCGCTGCTCAACCGCGCCACGCAGGGCCAGTACCCGCCCGGCTCGACCTTCAAGGTGGTGACCGCCGCGGCCGGCCTCGACTCGGACGCAATCACGCCCGAAACGACGATCGACGCCCCCGGCACGATCGAGGTGCAGGGGCAACCGCTCTCCAACGACTTCAACCAGGACTTCGGCCCGATCGCGCTCGACACCGCGCTGACCAACTCGGTCAACACCTGGTTCGCCCAGCTCGGCGAGCAGCTCGGCGCCGAGACGATGTTCGAGTACATGGACGCCTTCGGCTTCGGCTCGACGCCGGCGATCGACCTTCCCGACGATCAGGTCTACACCAGCGGGGTCTTCGACGCCGGGGAGCTGCTCGGCCCCGCCGACCCGGTCGACGTCGCCCGCGTCGCCTTCGGTCAGGAGCGCCTGGCCGTGACGCCGCTGCAGATGGCCGAGGTCGCGGCGGCGGTCGCCAACGGCGGCAGCCTGATGAAGCCGCAGATCTGGAGCCGCGTCGTCGATCCCGACGGCCGCGTGACCGATCGCCTCGACCCCTCGCAGTACAGCCGGCCGATCGACGAGCAGACCGCGGCAGAGCTGACCACGGCGATGGAAGGCGTGGTCAGCGAAGGCACGGGGACCAACGCGGCGATCTCCGGCATCTCCGTCGCCGGCAAGACCGGCACGGCGGAAACGCCGTTCAACGAGAGCTGCGGCGGCGGCAGCGAAGAGAACCAGGCATGGTTCATCGGCTTCGCGCCGGCCGACGACCCGGAGATCGCGATCGCGGCGACGGTCGAGTGCACCCTGGCGTTCGGCGGCGACGTGGCGGCGCCGATCTTCCGCGAAGTGGCGGAAACGATCCTGGAGGGGGAATAGATGCCTGAAGTAGGCGAGGGAAGCACAATCGACGGCCGCTACCGCGTGCTGCGGCGAATCGGCTCGGGGGGCATGGCCGACGTCTGGCTGGCCGAGGACCCGCACCTGCAGCGCCGCGTCGCGCTCAAGGTGCTGCACCGCCGCTTCGCCCAGGACCGTGAGTTCGTCGAGCGCTTCCGCCGCGAGGCCGAGGCGGCGGCGGGCCTCTCGCACCCCAACATCGTCGCCGTGTACGACCGCGGCGAGGTCGAGGGCACCTGGTACATCGCGATGCAGCTGCTCGAGGGGCGCTCGCTGAAGGCGCTGATCGACCAGGGGCTGACGCCCGAGCAGGCCGTGCCGCTGGTCCGTCAGGTGCTTGAGGCAGCCGGCTTCGCCCACCGCCACGGCGTCGTCCACCGCGACCTCAAGCCGCAGAACGTGATCGTCGACGACGAGGGGAAGGCGACGGTGACCGACTTCGGCATCGCCCGCGCCGGCGCCTCGGAGATCACCCAGGTCGGCTCGGTGATGGGCACGCCCCACTACCTCTCGCCCGAGCAGGCGCAGGGCCAGGCGGTGACCGCGGTTTCCGACCTCTACTCGGTTGGAGTGATCCTCTACGAGGCGCTGGCCGGCCGGGTCCCGTTCGAAGCCGACTCGGCGGTGGCGATCGCGATGAAGCAGGTTTCGCACACACCGCAGCGGCCGAGCTCGGTCAACCCGGCGATCTCACCCGCACTCGACGCGGTTGTGATGCGGGCGCTGGAAAAGGACCCGGGGCAGCGCTTCCAGAGCGCCGAGGCGTTCATCGTCGCGCTCGACGCAGCCGGCCGCGATCCCGAAGGCGGCCAGGGAACGGCCGCCTTCGCGCCCCTGCCGCCGCCGGTCGTCACCCCGGAGGAAGCCGCCGCCGTGGCCGAGGATCCCGAAGAGGAGAAGCGGCGACGGCGCAACAAATGGCTGCTGCTCGCGCTGGCCGCGGTGCTGCTCGGCGCCCTGTTGGGTCTCGCCCTGACCCGCGACACGACGACCGACGTGCCGGCGGTCACCGGCAACCAGCTGAACGTGGCGATCTCGCTGCTCGAGCAGGACGGGTTCAAGGTCGGCGAGGTGCAGCGGGTGCAGCGCGAAGTCGCCGCCGGCACCGTGCTCGAGCAGGATCCGCAGGCGGGAAGCACGTCGCTCGACTGCGCCTTCCTCGGCTTCTTCTGCTCGAAGCCGGAGGTCGCCCTGACGGTCAGCTCCGGTCCCGGCAGCGCCGACGTGCCGAGCGGCCTGGCTGGCCTCAGCCAGGGCGAGGCGGTCGAAACGGTCGAGGACGCGGGCTTCGTCGCCCAGGTCGAGAAGGCCAACTCCGACTCGGTCGAAGCGGGCCTGGTGATCCGCTCCGATCCACAGGGCGGCACGACGGCGACGCGCGGCTCGACCGTCGTCCTCACAGTCTCCAAGGGCCAGAAGCTGGCCACGGTGCCGGTACTGGTCGGCACGCAGCGCTCGGTCGCGGTGCAGCAGATCCGCGGCCGCGGCCTCGTTCCCGGCGTCGAAGAAGAGGAAAGCGCCAAGCCCGCCGGCCAGGTGATCCGCCAGTCGCCGAGCGCGGGCTCGGAGCTGCCGCGCGGCTCCTCGGTGACGATCGTCGTCTCCGAAGGCGAAGAACAGGCGAGCGTGCCGAACACGATCGGCAGCGAACGGCGCGAAGCGGTGGAAGCGGTCCGCGAAGCGGGCCTCGTGCCGGTTGTGCAGGAACAGCAGACCGAAGTCGAAGCGCAGGTCGGCCGGGTGACCGACCAGTTCCCGCCGCCAGGGTCCGAACTCGACCCGGGCTCTGAAGTGACGCTCGTCGTCGGCAAGCGCGCCACGGGCGGCGGCGAAGCGGGAGCCGAAGAATGAAGGTCGCGGTGCTGAGTGGCGGCCGCTCCTCCGAGCACGACGTCTCGCTGCGCTCCGGCGAAGCGGTGGCCCGCGGGCTCGAGGCAGCGGGGCACGAGGCGCTGCGGGTGACGATCGGCCGCGACGGCGGCTGGAGCTTCCGCGGCGCCCCGGTCGAGCTGACCCCGGCGGCGGGGCTGTTCGCCGCCGACGCCGCTTTCCCGGCGCTGCACGGGCCCTTCGGCGAGGACGGCAGCGTGCAGGGCGTGCTCGAGTGGCTCGACGTGCCCTACGTCGGCTCCGACGTGCTCGCCTCGGCGATCTGCATGGACAAGCTGACCCTGAAGCGGCTCTTCGGCCGGCAAGGCCTGCCGCAGGTCGATTTCGTCGCCGTCGGCGAAGCGGGCTGGCGCGAGCGCTGCGCGGAGCTGGGCCTGCCGCTCTGGGTGAAGCCCTCGCGGCTCGGCTCGAGCGTCGGCATCAGCAGGGTCGAGTCGCTTGGCGAGGAGCTCGACGCCGCGGTCGACCTCGCCCTGCGCCACGACCCGCGCGTGGTCGTCGAGGCGCACGCCCCCGGCCGCGAGATCGAGTGCTCGCTGCTCGGCAACGAGCGAGTCGAGACCTCGCTGCCGGGCGAGGTGGTCGCGCACGGCGACTGGTACGACTACGAGACCAAGTACAGCGAGGGCGGCATGGAGCTGGTCGTCCCCGCCCAGATCCCCGGCGAGCTGGTCACCTCGCTGCGCGAGCTCGCGATCGCCGCCTTCGAGGCGGGCGGCTGCGCCGGCCTCGCCCGCTGCGACTTCTTCCTCGAAGACGACGGCCGCCTGCTCGTCAACGAGATCAACACCATGCCCGGCTTCACCGAGACCAGCGTCTACGCCAAGCTCTGGGAGGCCACCGGCCTCGCCTACCCCGACCTCTGCGACCGCCTCGTCCACCTGGCCATAGAGCGCCACACCAAGTCCCGCTCCCACGAGTTTTAGGACCGAAGTTAGTTGTCTGTAAGTAGGTACCCTATTAGGCATGAGTGAGGCGGAATATCTGCGGGAGCATCGGGAGCTTTTGCACGATCTCAGGAAAGCCCTACGCGCCGAGCGCAAGGTGCGGCTGGCGGTGCTCCCGAGTCGTATCTGCCATCTACCGGATCGCTATTCGCCATTTGCCTTAGTCCATCAATGCCCTCGACCGCAGACATATTCCTCCGCAGCGCCCAGCCGCCGGTGCTCGAAGCGCTTGCGGACACGCGGGTCGTATTCATCGCCGGCGCAAGGCAGGTGGGAAAGAGCACGCTGGCACAGCAGATTGCGCGAACAGTCCATCCCGGTGAAGAGCTGAGTCTTGATGACCACGCGACGCGCGAGACTGCCCTCGCCGATCCGGAGGGCTTTATCGCGGGCTTGCAAGGCCCAGCCTTCGTCGATGAGATCCAGCGTGCGCCCGACCTGCTGCTCGCTATCAAGCGTGCGATCGACAGAAACCCCACGCCGGGGCGCTTCCTGCTCACCGGCTCCGCCAATCTGCTGACCGCGCGCAACGTCAAGGATGCGCTTACGGGGCGCATAGAGACCATTCCACTCTGGCCGCTTGCCCAAAGCGAGATTCACGGGAGCGCCGGCAACTTCGTCGATGCTCTCTTTGCGGCTGAGCCCCCACGGGTGGCCGGCGCCGTCGTCGGCCGCAAGGCCTTCGTCGATGTCGTGGCGGCGGGCGGCTATCCAGAGGCACGAGTGCGCAGCGGCCGCCGCCGAGCCCGCTGGTTCGCCAGCTATCTGGATACGACGCTCGATAGAGACCTGCGCGAGATCAGCGACGCCCGAAAGCTTCACGAGATCCCACGCTTGCTGCGATTGCTCGCCTCGCAGGCCGCGAACGTTCTCTCCTATCGCGCGATCGCCGCCAAGCTCGACCTGACGCACGACACCGTGCGCGAGTACATAGGCCTGCTGCAAACGGTGTTCCTCGTGCGTCTGTTGCCCGCCTGGCGTCCCGGCATCGGAGCGCGTGAGGTACACGCCCCGAAGGCGTACCTGGTTGACGCCGGGTTGCTGGCCCATCTGCTCGGCGCCGACGAGCGCCGCATCGCAGCCGACGACCAGATCACCGGAAAGGTACTCGAGAACTTCGTCGTCACCGAGGTGCTCAAGCACGCCGACTGGGCCGCTACCGACAGCTCCGCCTACCACTATCGCCAGCGAGAGGATGAGGTGGATCTTCTCCTGGAGAACCGCGCTGGGGAGATCGTGGCGATCGAGGTGAAGGCGGCGGCGTCCATTGACCGTAGTGACGTTCGAGCAATGGAGAAGCTGCGGGACAGAAGAGGCGCACGGTTCAAGGCCGGGGTTGTCGTATGCACGTGTGAGCAGACGATTCCGCTCGGCGATCGGCTTTGGGCTGTGCCTTTGAGTGGGCTATGGGCTTGAGAAACGGACTCGAGTCAGTCGAGCAGCTCGATGTCGCTGATCTCGATCTGGTAGCGGCCGGGTTGGTCGCGGGCTTCGGAGGCCTTGGTGAACCAGAGGAGGAAGTAGGTCGAGGGCTGCGTCACCGTCAGGTCGATCTCCTGCGTCTCGCCGGCTTCGCTTGCTTCGCCCACCGGCTCGCCCCAGCCCGTGAGGTCTGAGGGCGGGCCGGCCGGGGTGGCGTAGACCTGGGCGTCCCAGCCGGTGGTCGGCCCGCGCACGATCATCGTCCGCGGCGTCGCAGGCGAGGCGGCGGTGACGTAGACGCCGACGCCCGGGTTGGGCCCCGTCTTCGTCCCTTCGAAGGTTTCGGAATCGTAGTGCTCGGTTTCCCAGGCGGTGCCCGTGGGATCGCCGTCGGCCGCCAGTTCGACCTTGCTGCCGATCTCCTCTTCGTCTCCTTGCGGGTCGTAGTCGGTCGCGCCGGAGAGCGCCACCGTGCCGCCCTTGCCCTCGTTGGCGCCCCCGCCGCCGATCCCGCTGGAGATCAGTTGCACCGCCAGCAGGGCGCCGCCGCCGACCAGCAGCAAGAGGGCGATCGCCGCCCAGGACCAACGCCTGCGCCCCGAGGAGAGCTTGCGCTTCGGCGGCGGCACCGCGTCGAGCACGCTGGTCGCCTCACCGGTGGTCGAGCCCGCCCGCGCCGCCTCGACCTCGAGCGCGGTCTCCAGATCGTCGATCATCTCGGCCGGCGTCTGGTAGCGCTCGGCCGGGTTCTTCGCCGTCGCCCGCTCGACCACCAGCGCCACCGCGGCCGAAACCTCCGGCCGGCGCCGCTGCACGTCGGGCAGTTCCTCGTTGACGTGTTTCATCGCCACGCCGACCTGGCTGTCGGCGTGGAAGGGGACCTGGCCGATCAGCATCTCGTAGAGGACGACTCCGAGCGAGTAGATGTCGGAGCGCGGGTCGACCTCCTTGCCCATCGCCTGCTCGGGTGCGACGTAGTCGGTCGTGCCGAGCACGCGGCCGGTCGCCGTCACGCCGTCCTGTTCGAGCTGGCGCGAGATGCCGAAGTCGGTCAGCTTGGCCCGCCCCTCCTCGTCGATCAGCACGTTCTGCGGCTTGATGTCGCGGTGGACCATGTTTCGCGCGTGAGCAACGCTGAGGCCCCGCGCGACCTCGATCGCGTAGGCGATCGCCTCCTGGGGGTCGAGCGCGCCGACGCGGTTGATCCGCTGCTTCAGCGTCTCCCCCTTGACGTACTCGAAGACGATGTAGGGGTGGCCGCCGTCCTCGCCGGCGTCGATCACCGAGACGACGTTGGGGTGGGTCAGCTTGGCGACCGCGCGCGCCTCCTGGCGGAAGCGCTGCAGCTGGTCCTCCTGCTCGGACATCTCGCGGTGC
Organism: Solirubrobacterales bacterium; assembly: GCA_036524775.1. Taxonomy (GTDB): domain Bacteria; phylum Actinomycetota; class Thermoleophilia; order Solirubrobacterales; family 70-9; genus VRUE01. The sequence continues at coordinate 2,449 of DATDBO010000085.1, read as the reverse complement.
ATCACCTTGACCGCGACCGGCCGGTCGAGCGTGTCGTCGCGCGCCAGGTAGACGGTCGACATGCCGCCGCTGCCCAGCTTCGCCTCCAGCCGGTAGCGGCCGGAGAGCACGGTCCCGATCATCGAGCTGGAGGGGCGGGTACTCATCTAGGTGCCCTTACTGATCAGGGTTGACACATCAAACATTCCATGAGAGGGTGCGCCGCCGATGGGAGGAGTCCGGGAAGAGTCACCCTGTGGACGGGCCTGCCTGCCGTTCGGGGTTGCCGTAATGCTGCTCGTCTGGCTCGCGACCGCGACCGCGGCATCGGCGGCGCCGGGTGTGATGCAGTGCAACCGAACCGTCGACGACGCGACACGCGGCAAGCGCCTGAAGCCGCCGATCGCCCTCACGCCCGCGGCCGGCTCCGCCCAGCGGCAGCTGAATTTCGGCGCCGATCGTGGCGAAAAGGTCATGCGGCGCCTGGTCCTGTCGGCGAGCAAGCGGCTTCCTCCGACGCTGACGTCGGAGCAGATTGCCTTCGAAGCGCTGCTCTCGCGCAGCGGTGACTCGCTGGAGTCGACCGACTTCGCCGAACCCACCTTCACCTCGCCGAAGATCTCCGCCGACCGCCGCTCGATCGTGTTCTCGGCCTGCTTCGACGCGAGCGGGATCTCCGCCGGGAAATACGTCGGCTCGATCACCGTCAGCGGCCCGGTGGGCCTGGGAGCAGCCGCAGTCAGCGTCACGGTCAACGCGAAGGACTCGGGGCTCTTCGTCCTAGGGGTGATCATCGCCATCATCGCGGCTTTCCTGCTGCTGCTGGTCAAGGATGCCTCCGCGGTCCTGTCGGAACACGAAAACAAGTGGCGCAAAGCCTTCGGGGCGACCGTCGCAGACCCGCGCTGGTGGGTCATCACGGTCGGCGCCCTCGCCGCGGCTTTCGGGGCTCTGATCACGGCCTACGACACCGACCCAGCCTGGGGCGCGAGCGGTTTTTCGTCGCTCTGGACCCTCGTCGGCTCGGCGTTGGCGGCGATCGGCGGGCAGTCCATCCTCACGTCACTCAAGTCGAGGTAGGCCGGCTCCAGCTAAGCCCAGGCCCGCCCGCGACGGCGCGACCGATCGGCCGCGCCGCGGGGTAGTGAGGGCGCAGCAGGTCGAGGGCGGCCTCCTCGTCCGTCGCGGCGACCACGCAGCAGAAGCCGCAGCCCATGTTGAAGACGTCGTGCATCTCCTCGTCGGAGACGCCGCCGCGCTCCCGGATCAGCTCGAAGACCGGAGGCACCGGCAGCGGAGCGTCGATCTCGTAGCCGACCTCGGCGGCGAGGCGGAGCAGGTTGCCGAGGCCGCCCGAGGTGATGTGGGCGAGGCCGCGCACGTCGACCTCCGAGCGCAGCAGCTCGAGCACCGGCTTGACGTAGATCTCGGTCGGCTCGAGCAGCACCTCGCCGAGCGGCCGGCCGAGGCGGCCCTCGGGGTCCTCGTCGAGCGGCAGCCCGTCGAGTGCCGCGCGGGCGAGCGTGTACCCGTTGGAGTGGATGCCGGAGGAGGGCAGGCCGATCACCGCGTCGCCCGGCTCGACCGCCGAACCGTCGACGATCGCGTCGAGGGGGACCGTGCCGAAGCAGGCGCCGGCGACGTCGAAGCCGCGCACCATGTCGCCCAGCTGGGCCAGCTCGCCGCCGGGGATCTCGACCCCCGCCAGCTCCGCCCCACGGGCGAGGCCGACGCCGATCTGCTCGCAGACCGCCGGGTCGGCACGCTCGATCGCTATGTAGTCGAGCATCGCCAGCGGCTCGGCGCCGACGCAGACCACGTCGTTGACGTTCATCGCCACGCAATCGATCCCGACCGTGTCGAAGCGCTCGAGCTGCTCGGCGACCAGCAGCTTGGTCCCCACCCCGTCGGTGGAGAGGGCGATCCCGGTGCGCTCGTCGATTCGGATCACGCTGGCGTAGTGGCCGGGCAGCGGCACCTGCCGCGAGGGCCGTCCCAGCTCGATCGCGCCCAGCGCCCGCACCAGTCCCGCGACTGCCGAGTCCGCCGCCCCCTGGTCGACCCCGGCCTTCGCGTAGGCGTCCGCGTCGCTCATGATTGCCGCAGTTTGGCGAGAACCGCGGCGGCGAGGCCGGCTCGGTAGGCCGCGTAGGGCCACAGCGCCCGGTCGCGCTCCACCAGGCGGATCAGGCGCTGCGAGGCGAGGGTCGAGGCGAAGGAGGCGGCGACGCCGATCGCCATCGAGCGCCGCAGGTCCGGCGAGGCGCCGCGGCGCCGCAGGCGCTCCCCCTTGAGCGCCGTCGCGCCGACGATGATCGGCAGGGCGATCGTGCGCGAGAGCAGGTTCGCCTGGTCGCGCGAGAAGCCGCGCCAGCGCGCCGCCGCGAGGGTGACGCCGTTGCGCGAGACGCCCGGGGCGAGCGCGGCCGCCTGGGCGACCCCCACTGCCAGGCCGTCGGCGGGCGTCGCC
>DATDBO010000084.1:0-7905 GCA_036524775.1 Solirubrobacterales bacterium | reverse complement strand
CCTGCTCAACGCCGACGGCGCCGGCCTCGCCGGGCGAAGGCTGCGAATCGTCTCGCGCCCCTCGCGCGGCGCCCTCGCGGAGCGCCGGGTCGACACGGTCGAGACCGGCTCCCACGGCGGCTTCAGGCTCGCCCTCCCGCCTGGCCCGTCGCGCCGCGTCACGGTCGTCTACCGGGGCGAGGCCGGGTTGTCGGCGGCGCGCCGCCCCGCGCTGGCGCTGCGGGTGCGGGGCGCGGCGACTCTGGCCGCCTCCCCGCGCAGTCTCCGGACCGGCGAGTCCGTGCATCTCTGGGGCCGGGTCAGGGCGCGCGGTGCGCCGATTCCCCGTCGCGGCAAGCTGATCGCGGTCCAGTACTACGAGAGCGAGGCGCGGCTCTGGCGGCCTGTCCTGGTCACGCGGACCGACCACGGCGGTCGCTTCCGCGCCCGCTACCGCTTCCGCTACGTCGTCGGCACCGCGCAGATCCGCCTGCGCGCCGTCGCCCTCGCCGAGGAGCGCTGGCCCTACGCGCCGGGCGCTTCGCGCCCGGTCACGGTGCGCGTCGCCGGCCCGCTAGGGTGAGCGGCCATGTCAGAGGCCACGCTGCACACCAATGCCGGGGAGATCGTGCTGGAGTTGCACGACTCCGACGCCCCGAAGACGGTCGAGAACTTCCGCAAGCTCGCCGCCGACGGCTTCTACGACGGGCTGGTCTTCCACCGCGTGATCGCCGACTTCATGATCCAGGGCGGCTGCCCGGAGGGCACGGGCCGGGGCGGCCCCGGCTACACCTTCGAGGACGAGATCAACGATCACAAGATCGTCCGCGGCGCGCTGGCGATGGCCAACGCGGGACCCGACACCAACGGCTCGCAGTTCTTCATCGTCACCACCGAGGCGGCGTCCTGGCTGGACGGCAAGCACACCGTCTTCGGCCAGGTCACGAGCGGCATGGAGACGGTCGACGCGATCGAGAAGACCGAGACCGACGGCGCCGATCGCCCGGTCGAGGATCAGAGGATCGAGCGCGTCGAGCTCTCCGACTGAGCGACTGCCGGGCGCGAAAGTTGCCAATAAGGCAAGAAACGCGCCCGAACCGGCTCCGTCGTCAGCCGCTGAGGATGATGACGACGAAGAGGACGATCACGGCCTCGCTGACGATCCACGAGTTCGTGTTCATCCAGTCGCGCACCTTCGGCAGGAAGGTCTGAGCGCGGCTGCCGAGCGCCGCGACCAGCAGCGCCGGCAGCGCCAGGAATAAGAGGGCGAGCAGAACGAAGGGGAGCGCCTCCCACCAGGAATCCCCGTGGTTGGCGAGGTAGCTGCCGACGCTGACCGAGGTGACCAGGTCGCTGGGGAAGAAGCCGAGTAGGAGGAAGCCAAGGACCAGGGTCGCTTTCGGGCTCGCCCCCTGCAGCTTGCCCATCCACTTCGGCGGCTCGGTTTGCTCGCGGCTGCGGAAGGTGAAGAACGCGGCGACGACGAGCAGGCCGAGGACGACGTAGTCGAGCGTGTTGAGGCCGGAATCGCCTTCGTCGCCGCCGATGTCGGTGCCCTTGGCGAGCAGATAGGCGGCGCTCACCACCAGGGTGATCGAGACTGCGGCGCCGAGGACGTAAGCCGCCGAAACCTTCTTCCACGAGGGGCTGGTCGCGAAGAAGAAGGCGCTGATGATCTGCGGCCCGGCGACCATGACGAAGGCCAGCGGCAGCATCTTGACGAAGTCCACGTGCCCACCCTCTCACACGGGTCGGAGCAGGATTCGTAGAGTCGCCGACCGGTGGCGCGCGACGACTACTACGCCTCGGCATTCGGCAAGATCTTCAGCGCCTACATGGAGCGCCCGCGTCTCAGTCGCGCGATCGGATGGGCGCTGTGGGGCGGCGACGTCAAGCGCTACTACGAGAGCATGGCCGCGATCGCCGAGGTGTCGGCGGGCGGCACGGTCGTCGACTGCCCGTGCGGCGCCGGCCCGGCCTTCCGCGCCGCCCCCGCCTCCGTCCGCTACGTCGCCGTCGACCTCTCGCCCTCGATGCTCCGCCGCGCCCGCAAGCGCGCCGCCGCCAGGAACCTGGCCGGCGTCGAGCTCGTGCAGGCCGACGCGACCGACCTGCCGCTGCCCCCGGCGAGCGCCGACCTCTTCCTCTCCTACTGGGGCCTGCACTGCTTCCCCGAGCCGGCGGCGGCGCTGCTCGAGGCCGCCCGCGTCCTCAGGCCGGACGGTCGGCTGGTCGGCGTCGCGCTCGTCCGCGGCCAGGACAGCCTGCGCCAGCGCCTCATCCAACCCGGGCGCGGCGACTTCGGCCGGCCCGGAACTCAGGCCGAGATCGAAACCTGGCTGACCGACGCCGGCTTCGACCCGACCGACATCGACCGCTCCGGCCCGATGCTCTTCTTCGACGCCCACAAAGGCAGGAGGGGGATCGGCAGCGAGCTTTAGAGAGCTGCTTGGGTTAAGCGCTCAGCGGTATCCCAGCTTGGCGGCATGTTGCCGAATTGGGCGTCTGGCGTTTTGGGCGGCGAACGCAGCGCAAGAAAATCCGTTTCTCCCAAGGAGCGATTCTGCGGCGACGACTTGATATAGGCCGTGGTGAGGCTGGGAGGCTGGTCCGGCGCCCTTTTCCAGCCAGTCGTGACGAGGCGGGTGCATCCATTCAAGCCGAGGATCGGCACGTGAACCGTCCAGCTTTCGTGTCCCCAGGGCGTTTTCGGCTCAACTAGGATCGCTTTCGTGGTCGGAAGTCCTTCGAGTATTCCGTCCCGAAGGTATTCCCAGTCTCCCTGTTCGATGCCCAACGCACTCCCGAACACGGAAGCCTTATGCACCCCTTTCGACGAAGCCGGATTCAGCGCGTAGTCGCGCAGCTTAGGGGGCGGGATTTCAGCGCATTCGAATTCGGGTAGCCGTTGCGATGATGCAACGACAAAAGATTTCATTGTGCAGGAACCAAATTCCATACTCAGATTTTAGTACCCAACGCAGCGGCGGGTTTCAGGGGTTTTTCTGCAAGCTCGCTTGAACTAGAGGAGACGAGGCTTGGCTTAAGCCGCAGCCGGGGTCAACCGCCCAAGCGCATGTCGTCCGATGTCAGCCCGAACCGGAGGGATGTCGGGTGCGGGCGGAGCTTCCTTGCGCCGGTAGGAGACCTCGACGGTGACTCGCTGGAAAACCTCATTGCGGAGGCGGGCGAATCGGCCTAGTTGAACGGGCTCGATCAGCATGTCGAAGTCGCTCGTTCCGACGATGACGGCCGGACGGCCTTCGTGGAGGTAGCGCCAGAGGATGCGGTCGGTCTGCGGAGTCTCTTGCCAGGGGATGAAGGCGGCGCCATGCGGGTAGCCGGGATCGGCGTCGCTGGTCGCGGCGTCGACGAAGGCTGAAAGAGCGGCGTCCTCGGCAGGCGTGCGCATGGTCGTCATGAGATTAGCTCCGTCCAGTTCTCGGCTAGCCACTCGATGATCCTCGCCATCGCATCGTTTGTGTCGGAAACCTCGAAGGGAAGTGGCTCCGCTGGCTGCTTCTCACCGTCAAGGTAGCGGTGCCAATGATGCTCGTCAACGTGCCGATCTGCATGGGAGTTGTCGGCCACGATGCGGGTTTCCCAGCCCTTTGCGCTGCGAACCTGGAGCAGGACCGCGTACTCGACCGGCCGCGCGCTGGAGCGGCGGTAGACAATCTGGACTTCCTCAGCCACCGGGTGAACACTTTCGCGGTCCTTCTCCACCTGCAGAATTCTATTGTCTTCACCGGGGGATCCGTGACGCTCGAGCGCATGAAGCGGAGGGGGTGGGATTCGAACCCACGAGGCGCACGTAGTACGCCTAACGGCTTTCAAGGCCGCCGCATTCAACCGCTCTGCCACCCCTCCGAGGGCTTCAGACGATATGTCGATGCTAGCGGCAAATCTATGGACGAAAAGGCATCGAGTAAAGGAACCGCCGGCGAACCGCTGGTGATTGGATACCGGTATGCGCCGGCTGGTCCTGCTTGCCTCGACGATGATCTTCTTCGACGTCGCCTTCTATGCGGCGATCTCGCCCTTGCTGCCCGATTACGTCGACGAGTTCGGCCTCAGCCACGCCGAGGCAGGCGTGCTCGCCGCCGCCTATGCGGCCGGAACGCTGCTCGCCTCGCTGCCTGCCGGGCTGGTCGCGACCTGGGCCGGGCCGCGGCGCACCGTGATCGGCGGCCTCCTCCTCCTCGGCGTCTCCAGCCTCGTCTTCGGCTTCGCCGGCAGCATCGCCCTGCTCGACGTCGCGCGCTTCGCCCAGGGCGTCTCGGGGGCGCTGATCTGGTCGGGCGCGATGACCTGGTTGATCACGACCGCGCCGCCCGAGCGGCGCGGCTCGGTGATCGGCGCGGCGCTCGGGACGGCGGTCGCCGGCGCCTTGGTCGGCCCTATCCTCGGGGCGGGAGCCGGAGAGCTGGGCACGGAGGCGGTCTTCGGGGCCGTGCTGGGGATCGCCGTGGTCCTCGCCGTGGCCGCCTCGCGCCTGCCCGAAGCCGGTCCGCCCGAACGCCAGCCGCTGCGCGAGGTCGCCGCGACGATCCTGACCAGGCCGATCCTCACCGCGACGGCCTTCGTCGCCGTCCCCTCGCTGATGTTCGGCACGGTCGAGGTGCTCGTGCCGCTGCGGATAGACGAGCTGGGCGGAGGGCACGTCGCGATCGCCGGCGGCTTCGTCGCCGGCGCCGCGCTCGAGGCCGGCCTCGCCCCGGTAGCGGGCCGCTACTCCGACCGGGTGGGACGGCGGATGCCCTTCGTCATCGGCATCGCGATCTGCGCCGCCGCGATGGTCGGCCTCGCCGCGGCGCAGGCCCTCGACGTCGTACTCGCCTCGTTGATCGTCGGCGCGCTCGGCGCCGGCATCTGCTTCGCGCCGGCCCTGACCACACTCTCCGAGACGGCCGACATGAGCCGCCTCCACCAGGGCTTCGCCGCCGGGCTCTCGAACATGGCGTGGGCCGCGGGCCAGACGGCAGGCGCGGTGGCGGGTGGAGGGGTGGCGAGCGTCACCGGCTACGCCGTGCCGAGCCTGGGCGTTGCCGTCCTGCTCCTCTTCACCGCCGTCTACGCCTACCGCTCGCTGGGCCCGCCGCTGATCGAGCAGCCGGCGGGGGGCTAGCCGGTCGGATCTTGATCTAGCGTTACGCCATGTCCGGCACTTGGCGCAACTGGAGCGGGGACCAACGCTGCGCCCCCGCCGAGGTCGTCCGACCCGGCGATCGCGACGAGCTGGCGGCCGCGATCGTCGCCGCCGCGGCGGCGGGACGGACCGTCAGCGTCGCCGGCGCCGGTCACTCCTTCACCGAGACCGCGATGACGGAGGGGACGATGATCGACGTCACCGCGCTGAGCGGGGTGCTCGACGCCGATCCCCCCTCCGGCCTGGTCAGGGTCGGCGCGGGCACCGTGCTCGCGGAGCTCAACGAGGAGCTGCACCGGTTGGGCCTGGCGATGGAGAACCTCGGCGACATCGACCGCCAGACCGTCGCCGGGGCGATCTCCACCGGCACCCACGGCACCGGGGCGAGGCTGCGCAACCTCTCTGCGCAGGTCGAGGCGGTGGAGCTCGTCACTGCGGCCGGGGAAGTGCGCGAGCTGGACGCGGGCACGCCCGACCTGCTGCGCGCCGCACGGGTGAGCATCGGCGCCCTGGGAGGGATCTCGGCGCTGACGCTGCGCTGCGTGCCGGCCTTCACGCTGCTCCGGGTCGACGCGCCGCAGCCGCGCGAAGAGGTGCTGGCGAGCTTCGACGAGCGCGCCGAGGCCAACGAGCACTTCGAGCTCTTCACCTTTCCCTACGCCGATTCGGCGCTGGTGCTGGAGCGCAATAGCGTGGACGGGCCGCCCCGCCCGCGGGGCCGCCTCGCCGCCTGGCTCAACGACATCGTGATCGAGAACTGGGCGTTGGAGGCCCTCTCGACCGCCGGCGGGCTTGCGCCGCGGGCGATCCCGCGCCTCTCGCGCTTGGCCGCCGCGCTCGCCTCGGGCGGCAAGACGGTCGATCGCAGCGACCGGGTCTTTGCCAGCGAGCGCCGGGTGCGCTTCACCGAGATGGAGTACGGGGTGCCGCGCGAGCACGGCCCCGATGCCGTGCGCCGGACGATCGAGTGGATTCGGACCAATCGCTACCCGGTCTTCTTCCCGATCGAGATGCGCGTGGCGGCCGGCGACGACGCCCTGCTCAGCCCCTCGCACGCCCGCGACACCGCTTACATCGCCGTGCACCAGTACCGCGGGATGGAGTGGCGCCCCTACTTCGAAGCGGTCGAGGCGATCATGGGGGAGTACGGCGGCCGTCCCCACTGGGGCAAGCGGCACTTCCAGACGGCCGAGACCCTCGGGCCGCTCTATCCCGAGTGGTCGAGGTTCGCGGCGGCGCGCGACGAGCTCGACCCCGACCGCGTCTTCGCCAACGAGTACGCGAGCCGCGTGCTCGGCCCCTGACGCTCAGGTCAGGCTGTAGCGGCCGTCCTCCTCGGCGATCAGGTCGCTGGCCTCGAGCACCCGCAGGTGGTAGCGAACGCTGCGCAGCGTCAAGCCACCGGGAAGCACGGACCGAACCTGCGGAGCGCTGAGCCCGCGCTCGTCCTGCCCGAGCAGACCGAGGATCGCGATCCGCGTCGCATTGCTCCGCGCTCGACCCTCGCGTGCCGCTTCTTCACCCTCGTCTTGCATATCGGACATCGAGTGCTTGACTCGATTTCGACCACAGTACGTTATTGGTTGTATTCGTTTTTTAGGATTCTGTTTATAAGCGACATTACCGCTGTGTACAGCGTTTCCAGATAGGTTCTCCCTGAGGGAAAGCATGCGTTATTGGCTCTGGACGTTACTGGCTCTGCTCCCGATGATCGGAGGGTGGAGGAGCCGAAGGTGGCGGTGGGACGCAACATCAGGGCGCAGCGCAAGCGCCGTGCCTTGACCCAGGAGGAGCTCGGGCACCGGGCGGGCCTGCATGCGGTCGAGGTCGGTCGAGCCGAGCGCGGCGTCCGCGACCTGCGCGTCTCGACCGTGGTCAAGCTGGCACAGGGTCTCGACGTGCCGCCGATGGAGCTGCTCCGCGATATCTAGCGGGCGCCGACCGGGTCAGAGGAAGGTTCGTCCCTCCCCGCGGTACGTGGGGACGACGTCGACGATCTCTTCGCCTTCGATCAGGTGGAGGGAGTCGAAGCGCTCGCAGAGCTCGCCCGCCTTGGCGTGACGAAGGTAAGCGCGATCGCCGATCGCCAGGTGCGAGGCGGGAGCGCCGAGCAACGGCGTCTGCACCTCTCCGGCGCCCTCGTCGGGGTCGAGGCGCAGGCCGGCGGGAAGCCAGGGCGCGGGAAGCCTCGCCGGGTCGCCGCTGCCGGAGGCGAGGTAGCCGCCGCCGAGCGCGGTGGCGACCGCCGGGGCCGGCTTGCGCACGATTGGCAGCGCGAAGCCGGCGGCGGGGGTCAGGGCGAAGCGGCTGTAGTGGTCGAACAGGGCCGGGGCGTAGAAGCCGGAGCCGGCGGTCACCTCGGTGATCGCCTCCTCGGCCGCGGTCAGCTCGAGGCTGCCGCTGCCGCCGCCGTTGACGATCGGCAGCTCGGCGACCTCGCGGATCGCGGCGACGATCGCGCCGCGCCGCTCGGCCAGCTCGGCGGCGGAGCGACGCTGCATGAAGCGGATCGCGGCGCCGCGCACTCGCCGCCCCGGCGGCCGGTCGCCGACGCCGGCGATCTGTCCCTCGTAGGCCATCAGCGCCGCCAGCCGCAGCTGCGGCCGCCGCTCGATCTCACCGGCGAGGTCCACCGCTTGCTCGACCGTGTGCACGGGCGAGCGCTTCGGCCCGACCTTGAGCCTGCCCCCCAGCGCCCACCAGCTCGCGTCGACGTCGATGCAGACCCTGACCGGCGCCGCGCCCGCCCCCAGCACCGACTCGATTGCGTCGAGGTG
>DATDBO010000083.1:0-3408 GCA_036524775.1 Solirubrobacterales bacterium | reverse complement strand
ACGCGACCCGCACCCTTGGACGCGCCTGGATCAGGGTCTTGTGGCGCTGCTGGCAGGACGAAGTGCCCTACGACCCGTCCTTGCACGGGAACTTGAGCGGGCTGCAAACGGCGGGGGGTTGACACAGGGCATCTCACGCGGAGGCCGTTGCGCAGCAGATCGCCTTCACGCTTCGAGGCGCGGATCCCGAAGCCTCCGCGAGAGGGTGCCCGCCCCCTCCTTCCCGACAGCTTCATCGGGTCGTCCGCGTGACCTACGGTCGTTAGCTACCGACACCCCGAGACGCCTCAGCTCGTCCCGACGCTTGGCACTCGCTGGAGGGCCTCCTACCCGACATGCCTCTCGCACCGCTCTCGCTGGCGATCGTCTGCAACGCTTTCCCCGCCGAGCAGCAGGCCCGGGCGCTGGGCATCTGGGCGGGGATATCCGCGCTGGCGCTGGGAATAGGACCGCTCGCCGGCGGCGCCCTGGTCGACCTCGACTGGCGGCTGATCTTCTGGATCAACCTGCCGATCGCCGCGCTCGGGATCGCGATCGTCGCCCTGGCGGCGCCCGAGTCGACCGATCCCGGAGCCGGCCGCCGCGTCGACCTGACGGGGCTTGCGACCCTGGCGGTCGGCCTGACCGCGGTCGTCCTTGCGCTGGTCCGGGCGCGGGCCTGGGAGCCCGCCCCGATCGTCGCCCTGGCCGTGCTCGGCCTCCTCTGCCTCTACGCCTTCTGGCGCAACGAGCACCGCTCGCCAGACCCGATCGTCCTACTGGTCGGTGATGTACTTCCAGCCGCAGTACCTGCAGGACGTCCGCGCCCACTCCGCGATCGTCAGCGGGCTGATGATCCTGCCGGTGACCGTGCCGATGATCTTCGTCTCGCCCTTCTCCGGCCGCTTGATCGCCCGCTTCGGCGCCCGCGCGCTGATGACCGCCGGGATGGCGCTCGGCACGCTCGGCCTGCTCGCGCTGACGCAGATCGACGCCGGCAGCTCCTACGCGCTGCTGCTGGCGGGCTACCTGCCGTTCGGGATCGCGCTCGGCTTCGTCTACGCGCCGATGTCGACCGCGGCGATGGCGGCGATGCCGGCGGAGAAGGTCGGCATCGCCTCGGGGGTCTTGGCGATGGACCGGGTGATGGCGGGGACGATCGGCCTGGCGGCAACCGGCGCCGTCTTCCACGCCCTGCTCGGCGAGGACGGCTCCTTCGCCGCCGCCCTGGCCCGCTCGACCTGGGTCCTCGTCGCCCTCTGCGCCGTCGGCACCGTGCTCACCTGGGCTTTCGTGCGAGATTCAGGCCGACAGGTGCCCGAGCCGCACGCTCACCACCGGCACTTCCATCTCCACTGAATCCGGCGCCATCGCGCACTTTGCGTGATCGATCCGCTTGACATCGGCCACTCCGACCTGTCCACTCGGGATTAGGCAGACCGCATTCCAGAGCGGAATTTGCCATCCTAGACGAGATGTCTTCGCCGCCCGGGGATGAGCTTCACGAGCTATCGGAACGGCAGGATCCCCGGCTGTTGAGGGCCCTGGACGTGGTCGCCCCCGGCGGCTCGCTGCGCGAGGGCATCGACAACATCGTCCACGCCAGGACCGGCGGCCTGATCGTCGTCGGCGATCCGGGCGACATCTCCCACATGCTCTCCGGCGGGATCCAGCTCGACATCGACTACACGCCGGCGATGCTCTACCAGGTGGCGAAGATGGACGGGGCGATCGTGCTCAACGCCGAGGCGACGAAGATCGTCTGGGCAAACGTGCAGCTGATGCCCGACCCGACGATCCTCTCCGGGGAGACGGGCACCCGGCACCGCACCGCCGAGCGCGTCTCTAAACAGACCACCGCCCTGGTGGTGGCGATCTCGCAGCGCCGCGACGTCGTCTCCCTCTACGTCGAGGGGACCAAGTACATCCTGCAGGAGATCCCCGCGGTGCTGGCCAAGGCCAACCAGGGCCTGGCGACCCTGGAGAAGTACCGCGAGCGGCTCGAGCAGGTTTCCAACCGGCTGACCATGCTCGAGTTCGAGGGCGGCGGGGTGCTCTACGACGCGCTCAACGCCCTCCAGCGGGCCGAGCTGACCACCCGCATGGCGGTCGAGGTCGAGCGCTACATCGTCGAGCTCGGCACCGAGGGCCGCCTGATCGAGATGCAGCTCGAGGAGACGATGGTCGACGTCGCCGCCGACAAGTCGGCGCTGATCCGCGACTACAGCGTCGAAGACTCCGAGGGGAACCTCGCCGGCGTGCTGCAGTCGCTGGCGCGGATGCCGCACGAGGACGTGCTCGACTTCGGTCGCCTGGCCGAGCTGCTCGGCTACGACCGCAAGCTCAACACGCTCGACTTCCCGGTCGCCCCGCGCGGCTACCGCCTGCTGGGCCGGATCCCCCGCATCCCCAAGCTCGTCGTGCAGAAGATCATCCAGGAGATGGGCGGCCTGGAGGAGGTCCTGGCGGCCTCGAACGCCGATCTCGAGGCGGTCGATGACGTCGGGCCGACGAGAGCCAAGGACATCCGCGAGGGCCTGCGGCGCCTTCAGGAGGTCGACTTGGCCGACAGGTACTTACAGAGCTGACGGCCGGTCGGCCGTCACGAACGGAAAGGAGCACACCGATTCCCCAGCTAGAGGAGGCCACCGAGGCGGTCGTCGTCGAGGAGGAAGTCGAGTATGTCTGCGACTTCGAGGAGGGCGACAAGGTCGTCTATCCGCATCACGGCGCCGGCCTGGTGATGAAGAAAGAGTCGCGTGAGCTGATGGGGGAGGAGCGTGAATACCTCACGATCAAGATCCTCCACAACGAACTCACCGTGATGGTCCCGTGCGAAAACGCCGGCAAGGCAGGGCTGCGCCGTGTCATCGACGAGGTCGAAATCAAGAAGGTCACATCGGTCCTCACCGATGACGTGTCGGAGATGCCGAAGAACTGGAACCGGCGCTTCAAGTACAACCGCGAGAAGATCAAGACCGGCGACGTGTTCGAGCTCGCCGAGGTCGTCCGCAACCTCGCCCTTCGCGAGATGGAGAAGGGCCTCTCCACCGGCGAGAAGCAGATGTACACGCGGGCGAAGAAGATCCTCGCCTCGGAGTTCATGTACGCGCTCGACAAGGACGAGGAAGGCGCGGAGGAGTACCTCGACGGGCTGCTGGAGGAGCGCTTCGCCGCCACCGCGTAGTCCCTACGCGCGGGACCTGGCATGAGCTCTCGCGCAGCGGCATCCGTCACCGCGGTCATCGCGGCCGCCGGCTCCGGGGAGAGGCTCGGAGCCGGCGTCCCGAAGGCCTTCGTGCCACTGGCGGGCAGGCCGATGGTCGAGTGGTCGATCGCCGCGCTGCGCGCGGCGGCCGGCGTGGCAGCGATCGTCGTCGCCGTGCCGCCCGGCCACAGCTACGAGCCGGCGGTCGTCGAGCCGCACGG
>DATDBO010000082.1:0-7433 GCA_036524775.1 Solirubrobacterales bacterium | reverse complement strand
GGGGTCCGAGCGGGGCCGTCGCGACCGCAGGTGCGGGGGCCACGGCCGGCGAAGGCCCGATCAGCCTCGGCAGCGCGACCGTCGAGCAGCTCGAAGAGATCGACGGCATCGGGCCGGTGACGGCGGGCAAGATCGTCGAGTACCGCGATCAGCACGGCGGGCTCGCCTCGGTCGACCAGCTCGACGAGGTGAGCGGCATCGGCCCGGCGACGATGGACTCGCTGCGATCTCGGCTGCAGCCCTGATGCAGGCGCGCCGGTCCCTCGTGCCGCTCCTCTGCGCGGCGCTTGCGGCAGCGCTGGCCCTTTCGCACACGACCGAGGTGCGCGCCCGCGCGGAGGCTGCCCTCGAGTCGGGCATGCCGGAGCGAGAGGCGGCGCTCGCCCGCGGCTTCGTCCTCGGCCAAGACGAGGCGATCGACGCGGGCACGGTCGAGGACTTCCGCCGGTCGGGGCTGGCGCACCTGCTCGCGGTCAGCGGCCAGAACGTTGCCCTGCTCGCCCTCCTGGCGATGCCGCTGCTCGCCGCGCTCGGCATGCCGCTGCGCACGCGGCTGCTCTGGGTGCTCGGCCTGATCGCGGTCTATGTGCCGCTGGCCGGGGCAGGCCCGTCGATCCTGCGGGCGGGGATCATGGGCGGGCTGAGCGTCTGGGCGACCCTGGCCGGCCGGCGATCCTCGCGCCTATACGCCCTGGTCGTGGCCGCCGCGGTAACCCTGGCGATCGATCCGACGCTCGCCGCGGACGTCGGCTGGCAACTCAGCTTCGCCGCCGTGCTCGGCATCGTCCTGCTCGCCGCGCCGCTGCGGGGCGCGATCGTCGGATGGCTCGGCGCAGGCGCCTGGCGCCGCGCGCTCGCCGAGGCGGCTGCGATGACCATCTCCGCCACGCTGATCACGGCGCCGCTGGTCGCCTTCCACTTCGAATCGGTCTCGACCACGACCCTGGCGGCCAACCTGCTGGCGCTGCCCGCCGTCGCCCCGGCGATGTGGCTGGGGATGCTGGTCGTCGCCGCAGGCCAGGTGCCCGGCTTCCCCGTCGATGCGCTGAACGCGGTCAACGCCCTGCTGCTCGCGTACATCGCCCAGGTCGCGGCCTGGTGTGGTCGGCCGGACTGGGCCTACCTCGAGGTGCGGCTCGGGCTCGGCGGGCTGGTCGGCTGTTACCTCGCGATCGCGACGCTGTCGATTCTGGTCCTGCGGGTCGGTCGGAGCAGGCGACTCGCCGCCCGTCGTCGCCGCGATCCCGCCGGTGTTCGCCTTTTGCCGGCGAAGGCGCGGTACCTGGTGCTCGGCATCGTCGTCGTGCTCGCGGCACTCGTCCTGCTTAGACCCGTCGCCGGCGGACCCGCGGCTTCGCTGCCGGTCGTCAGTCTGCGGGTCACCGTCCTCGACGTGGGCCAGGGCGACGCGATCCTGCTTCAGCCGCGCGGCGCCCCCGCCCTGCTCGTCGACAGCGGGCCGCCGGGTGAGGAGATCGCCGCGCAGCTGGAGGAGGCCGGGGTGGAGCGACTCGGCGCGGTCGTCGTCACCCACGACCAGTCCGACCATGCCGGCGGGCTCGCCGAGGTGCTGAGCTCGCTTCCGGTCGACCGTTTGCTCTTCGGCGCGATCGAACGCCGCACGTCGGCATTCGCCGGCGCCGCCGGCATCCCCACGCGGCGCTTGGCGAGGGGCGACGCCCTGCGCAGCGGCGACCTCTCGCTCGAGGTCCTCTGGCCGCCGGTCGAGCTTCTCGACGGCCCGCTCGTCGGCGAGGACCCAAATCGCCTCTCGCTCGTCCTGCTCGTCCGCCTGCACCGCTTCTCGATGCTGCTCACCGGCGACGCGGAGGCCGAGTCGGTTCCGCTCGACCCCGGCCCGGTCGACGTCCTCAAGGTCGCCCACCACGGCAGCGACGACGCCGGCCTCGCGGCCCTGCTCGACCGCACCCGGCCGCGCCTGGCCGTGATCTCCGTCGGCGAGGGCAACTCCTTCGGCCACCCAACTCCAACCACCCTGGCGACGCTCGCCGAGCACGGCGTCCGCATGCTGCGAACCGACCGCGATAGTGCCATCGTGCTGGATGTCGGCTCCAGGTCGGTTCACGTCAGCGGCGCCGGCTGAATCCGCGCGGCAGCCGGGCGCCTCAACGAATCGACGAATCGATATTGGGGTTATCTCAGGCCGGTCCTGGAGGACGGGTCGCAGTGGTCGATGGACTTAGCGGTGAGTCAGAAGCACGGACAGTGGCTGCGATCGATTTCCCGGCCGAGCGTTCTCGGCGACGGCTTGCTCGAGCGAGCCCGTGCCACATCCATCGGCCTGCTCGGCTTCACGGCGGCCGTCGGCCTCGCGATCGTCGCGATCGTCTTCAACCAGGGTTGGCCGCTGCCCGCCGGCGGGCCCGTCCCGCCGCTGCCGCCGCAGCACCAAGGCTTGGGCGAGGCGAGGGTCGCTTCGGGTGTCGCCGACGACCGTTCCGCCGCGGACGTGGATCGCTCGCCCGGGCAAGCGACCGCGGAGACCGGGCCAAGCGGGGAAGCCCGTTCGGCTCCGGTCGAGAGCTCTTCTCCGTCCGGGTCGGCCGAGCTGGTCGTCGCGCCGTCCGCTCCCGCCCGGTCGGACGCCGGCGATGCGCCGCGCGGTGACTCGAGCCCCAAGCCGCCGCCGGCAAGGCCCGCGCCGGAATCGCCGCCCGCGGCCCCGTCGCAGCCGGCCGAGCCGGCGGCGCCGCCGCCGGCGGTCGAGGAGCCTGAACCGCCCGCGACCGCGTCCGAAGCGCCGCCCACCTCCTCGGTTCCGCCCTGGAGCAACGGCAAAGGCCACGCCTATGGCCGCAGCGGCAGGGAAGCGGACGACTAGACTCGGCGCGTGGCCGCCGAGATGCGCTCGCTCTACCTGATCGCCGGGACCGACGGGGCGAAGATCGACGCGACGCGGGCGCGTCTGCGGGCGCGGGCGGAAGGCGACGGGGGCGCCGGCGCGCTGCGGGTCTTCGAGCCGGGCGAGGGGCGCGGCGCGCCCGACCACGAGGCCCTTCTCGCCGCGATTCCGGCGATGTCGCTGACCGAGTCGCGTCGCTACCTGCTCGCCGACGGGGTCGAGCGCTGGCGCGAGGCGCAGCTGGACGCCGTGGCGGGCGCGCTCGCCGAGCTGCCACCCGACCTCAGCGTCGTCCTGATCGCCCGGGAGAAGGCGCCGGCGAAGCTGCTCCGCGCGGTCAAGGCCGCCGAGGGCGAGGTCCACGAGTTCGAGGCTCCGAAGGCGCGTGAGATGCCGCGCGTCCTCGTCGGCGAGGCCAAGCGGCTCGGCTTCGCGCTCGACCCCGGTGCGGCCCGCCTGCTGGTCGAGCGGATGGGCGCCGGCCCGCAGCGCCTGCGCAACGAGCTGGAGCGACTTGCGCTCTGGGCGGGCGAGGGGGGAGAGGTGACTGCCGCCGACCTCGAGGCGATGATCGCCGACACCTCCGAGGCGGCGGTCTGGGCGCTCTCGGACGCGCTGCTCGAGCGCGACGCAGCCGCGGCCCTGCGGATCGCAGAGCGGCTGATCTGGCAGGGCGAGAACGTCACCGGCCTGATCTACGGCCTCGCCTCGCGCCTACGCAAAGCCTGCGCCGCGGCGGCGATGCTGGAGGAGGGAGTGCCGCCGAAGCAGGTCGAGTCGAAGCTCGGCATGCACCCCTACGCGGCGAAGCAACTGGTCCGCAGGCTGCAGGGCGTCGAGGTCGGCGAGCTGCGCGAGGCGACCATCGCCCTGGCGGACCTGGAGGTCTGGTGCCGCGGGGGTGCGGACTACGGGGATGAGCTGGCACTGACGCTCGCGCTACGAGCGGCGTCGGGCGTGTCGGCCTGAGCTACTTCGCGGCGCCGGCGGAGAGGCGGGCGGCGCGGGACTTCTTGCGTGCCGCGGTGTTCTTGTGAAGCGCGCCCTTCTGCACGGCCTTGTCGATGCGCGAGACGAGCGCCTTGTGTTCGGTCGCGACCGCATCCGCGTCGCCGCCCTCGACGGCGCTTTCGAGCCGGCGGAAGTAGGTCTTCACGGTGCTCGTCAGCAGGCGGTTCTCGGTCCGCTCGCGATCGCTGCGCAGTATCCGCTTCTTCTGTGAGGCTATGTTTGCCATGAGCGCGGCGCCGGACTATACCGAGGCTGAGCGCCGTTCCGAGACCGAGAGCCGCCCCGGGCGGATCGCTCGCTCCACGGCCTTCTTCTCGATCGCCACCGCCGCGTCGCGCATCGCGGGCCTCGGTCGCGAGATCGTCGCCGCCGGCTACTACGGCGTCAGCGGCCCGATGTCGGCCTTCACGATCGCCTTCCAGGTGCCGAACCTGATCCGCGCCCTCTTCGCCGACGCCGCCCTGCAGCCCGCCTTCGTGCCGATCTTCACCGAGCAGCTGGAGAAGAAGAACTACCGTGAGGCATTCCGCATGGCCTCGACGATGCTGCTGCTCGTCACCGCGGTGCTGGGCGCGATCACGGCCCTCTTCGTCCTGCTCGCGCCGCTGGTCATGCCGCTCTTCGCGCCGGGTTTCGAGGGGGAGATCCTCGACCTCACCGTCACCCTCTCGCAGGTCCTCTTCCCGATCCTCGTCCTGCTCGGGATGAGCGGCGTCGTCGTCGGCATCCTCAACAGCTACGACCGCTTCGGCGCCTTCGCGATCTCGCCGCTGTTCTGGAACCTGACGATCATCGCCTGCCTGGTCGCGATCGTGCCCTCGCTGGAGGGGCAGGACCGGATCTACGCCTACGCGATCGGCGTCCTCGCCGGCACCGTCGTGCAGCTGGCGGTCGTCGCCTTCGACCTGCGCAACACCCCGTTCAAGTTCGCCTGGAGCTTCGATTGGCGCAACCGCGACGTGCGCCGCGTGCTGCTGCTGATGCTGCCGGTGACGATCAGCCTCGGCCTGATCAACTTCAACCTCTTGATCAACAGCCTCTTCGGCAGCCTCGTCAGCGACCAGGCGCCTGCGGCGATCGACAAGGCCTTCCGCATCTACCAGCTGCCGCAGGGGATCTTCTCGGTGGCGATCGCGACGGTGCTCTTCCCGACCCTCGCCCGCTTCGCCTCGCGTGGCGAGCGCGACAACCTGCGGGCGACGATGGCCAACGGGATGCGCCAGATCCTCTTCGTCCTCCTCCCCGCCGCGGCGGCGATCTTCGTCCTCTCCGAGCCGATGATCCGGCTCGTCTACCAGCGCGGCGAGTTCACCCCCGAGCAGACGACGCTCGTCGCGACGGCGCTCTTCTGGTTCGCCTTCTCGCTCCCCGCCAACGGCCTCTTCCTGCTCTTGACGAGGACCTTCTTCAGTCTCCAGCGACCCTGGCTGCCGACCGCGATCGCCGCCGGCAACCTGGCGGTGACGGCGCTTGCCGCGCTGGCCCTCTACGACCTCGGCGTCGGCGGCATCGTCGCCGCGACGGCGATCGCCACTGTGGCCAGCGTCATCGCCCAGGCGGTCATCCTGCGCCGCCTGCTCGGCGGGCTCGAGCTGGGCCGCCTGCTCGACGCCGGCCTGCGCATCTCGGTCGCCGCCGCGGCGCTTGCCGCCGTCAGCTTCGGCATCTGGGACGTCCTCGACGAGGAGCTCGGCCGCGGCCTCGGCGGCCAGATCGTCTCCCTCGGGACTGCGCTGGGAGTCGGCGGCCTCGTCTACGTCGGGGCCGCCAAGCTGCTGAGCGTCCAAGAGCTGGATCAGGTCATGCGCCTCGTTCGTCGCCGCTGATGCTCGACTTGCCCCGATACCTCTTGGGAGTCGTCGAGATCCTCTGGTTGGCGGGCTTTGTGACGCTTGGGGCTGCGGCTATCCGCTTGCGCTTGCTCCCAGGCTTCAGCGGCCCGCCTGCTTACCTCGCGACAAGCGTGATCGCACTTGCTCTCTTGCTCTGGAGCGCGGAGCTACTTGGCAGCTTCGGTTTGTTCGAGCCGGTTCCGTATCTCGTCGGCATTGCCCTGGTTGGCCTCGGGATTTGGCTGGGCGTGGGAGGGCGACAGGGGGGTCCCTCCCGCTTGCTGGGTTTTTCGCCTGGGGAGGGGGTGGCTGTCCGCGGGGGGCGTCGGGGCGAAAAACAGGACGCCGCTGCGCGAGAGGGACCCCCCTATCCCCCTCCCGGAGCGCAGACGCTCGTCGGTCAGGGCCGGGTCGCGACGGCAGTTGCGCTCGGGATCGCAGCACTGGCTCTAGTCAAGTTCGGGATCGATGTGAAGCCGAAGCTGTCGACGGGAATGACCGGGTTCGATTCGACCTGGTACCACGCGCCGTTTGCGGCGGGGTTCTTTCAGAGTGGCAATACGTGGGATCTGCACTTCATTGCGCCGCAGTTCCTTGCCTGGTTCTACCCGGCGAACGCCGAAATCTTCCACGGGGTGGGGATGCTGGTATTCGACCGGGACGTGCTGTCGCCGCTGCTGAACCTCGGCTGGTTCGTCGGCTGCCTGATCGCCTGCTGGTGTATCGGCAGGCCGTATCGGGTCGCCCCGTGGTCGCTGGCGCTGGGAGCTGTTGCGTTGAGCTTGCCGGTGCTCTTGGATCAAGCCGGCGAGGCGCGGAACGACATCGTCGGGATCTTCTTCCTGCTCGCCGCGGTTGCGATCGCGGTCAACGGGGCTTCCGGCCCCGGGCCGGACCCGGAGAAGCCGGCGAGTCCGGGCAATAGTGAGGATTCCTCCACTATTGATGTTGGACCGCTGCTCGTTGCGGGCCTGGCCGCTGGACTCGCCGCAGGCACCAAGCTCAACCTCCTCCTACCTGCGGCAGTTCTCGTCCTTGGGCTTGCGTTTCTTGTTCCGCGAGGACCGGGCGGGCGGTCGGCGTGGCGACGCTGGGGAGCACTTGCCGCGGGGGGGCTCGCCGCGCTCGCGGGCGGGGGCTACTGGTATCTGCGCAACCTCGCCCACAGTGGCAACCCGCTGCCCTGGTTCGACAGCCTCGGCCCGATCTCGCTCCCCGCGCCCGACCAAGCGCTCGGCGGGCGCGAAGGCCACAGCGTTCTCGGCTACCTGACCGACGGCGCCGTCTGGTCAGACTGGTTCCTGCCCGGCCTCCACGACGGGCTGACCGTGCTCTGGCCGCTCCTCCTGGCTCTCGCTTTGGCCGGCTTGCTCCTCAGCCTGCTCGCCCTGAGGGATTCCGGCTCGGCGGAGGGGAGTGGGGATTCGCAACCGCATTGGGGGAGCGAGAGGGGCGATCGAGCGCTGGCCGTCGCCGGCCTGACCGGCCTCGCCGCAATCTTCGCCTGGCTCATCGCCCCGACCTCAGCTTCCGGCCCCGAGGGCATGCCGCGCGGCTTCGAGTCCGCCCTCCGCTACCTCGCTCCCGCCCTCGTGCTCGGTCTGGCCGTCCTCCCGGCGGCGCTCCTCCCGTGGGTGGCGTGGGGTGGGGCCCCCGGTAAGGCGCGGCGTCCTGTTTTTCGCCCCACCGACTCAACGCGCGAACGCCTCCTCCCCTGGCGAAAAACC
>DATDBO010000081.1:0-7467 GCA_036524775.1 Solirubrobacterales bacterium | reverse complement strand
GTCCCGGCACCCCGCGTGCCGCCCGCGGCTGCCGCTTGCGCCACCCCTGCGTCGGCAGCCCGGCCGGCGCCGCTCAGTCGCACCTGCAGCCCGATCAGCGCTTCCTGCGCCCGCTCGAGCAGCGAGCGCGAGAGCGGCAGCGCGGGCGCCAGCGCCGCGGCCGCCGCGGGGGCGGCTCGGTAGGCACGCATCCGCGCCCGGCAGCCGGCGCAGGCGCGCAAGTGCTCGCGGACCGTGGCCGCGTCGTCCGCTCCCGCCTCGCCGTCGCAGTAGGCGGAGAGCAGCGGCACCAGCTCCGTGCAGCGCGTGCCGTCCTCGCTGTGCACGAGCAGGCGCCGCAGGCGCTCGCGCCCCTCCGCCAGCGTGCGGTTGATCTTCGTCCGGCTGAAGCCGGTAATCCGGCCGATCTCGGCGTAGGAACAGCCCGCCGCGAGCAGGGTCAGCGAGCGCAGCTCGGCGGGCTTCAGCGCCTGCAAGGCCTCGCGAACGCGGGCCACGTCCTCCTGCCGCTCGGTGCGCTCGCCCGGCCCCGCGGCCGGCGCCGCGATTCGCGCAATGGGGTCGCCCCGATCGTCCGGCCCGGCGCTCAGCATCCGCTCGCGGTAGCGGCGGATCGCCAGCGCCTCGTGCTTGACCACGGTCTTCGTCCAGCGGATCAGCTCGCGCGGTCGCTCGCTCGGCGCTTTCAGCAGGAGGATCTCCAACGCTCGCTGGTAGGCGTCGTCCGCGTCGTCCTCGCAGAGCGAGTAGCGGCGCGCGGTGTGGCGCAGCTCGGTCTCCTCTCTGGCGATCAGCTCGACGGCGGCGCGCTTGCGCCTGGCCGTGACAGTCACTCCCTGCACCGGATCGCCTCCCTCGTCCGAACGTTGCACGGCACGTATAGCTAGGGACCGGCGCCGGCTCTCCCCCTTCCTGGACGGTTGGACGGCCTCTGAACCCGCAATTTGCGAACTACGACGTTTATCCACGGGGGCGTGTCTGAGTTTTCAGTGCCATATGGGCCGTCAAGCTCAGACACGCCCCGCGACGCCTGTAGCATCCGGCACCGGATGAGCACCTGCGTGATCACCGGCGGGGCCGGCTTCCTCGGCTCGCACCTCTGCGAGCACCTGCTCGGCAAGGGGCACCGGGTGATCTGCGTCGACAACCTGGAGACGGGGTCGCTGCAGAACATCGAGCACATCCGCGACGACGCTTTCGAGTTCCGCCACATCGACATCACCGACAAAGTCGAGATCCCCGAGGCGGTCGACTTCGTCTACCACCTCGCCTCGCCCGCCAGCCCGATCGATTACCTGCGGCTGCCGCTGCACACGCTCAAGGTCGGCTCGCATGGCACCCACCACATGCTCGGCCTTGCCAAGTTCAAGCGGGCGCGCTTCCTGCTCGCCTCGACCAGCGAGGTCTACGGCGACCCGCAGGTGCACCCCCAAGCCGAGGACTACTGGGGGCACGTCAACCCGATCGGCCCGCGCGGCGTCTACGACGAGGCCAAGCGCTATGCCGAGGCGATGACGATGGCCTACCACCGCCAGCAGGGCGTCGACACCTCGATCGTGCGGATCTTCAACACCTATGGGCCACGCATGCGCGCCCACGACGGACGGGCGATCCCGACCTTCCTGCGCCAGGCGTTGAAGGACCAGCACCTGACCGTCTTCGGCGACGGCAGCCAGACGCGCAGCTTCTGCTACGTCGACGACCTGATCCGCGGCATCGTCGCCCTCGCCGAGTCCGACGTGCACACGCCGGTCAACGTCGGCAACCCGAACGAGTTCACCCTGCTGGAGCTGGCCAAGACGGTGATCGAGGTGACCGAGTCGCGCTCGGAGATCATCCACGAGCCGCTGCCGGTCGACGACCCGCAGCAGCGCCGGCCGGACATCAGTCGCGCCCGCGACCTGCTCGGCTGGGAGCCGACGGTCGAGCTGCGCGACGGTCTGCAGCGCACGATCGAGCAGGCTGGCGTCGAGAGCCTTGCCGGTGCCTCCGACTGAGGAGCGGCCGACGATTGCGCCTCTCGTCGGCCCCGACGACGAGCGCGTCTTCACCGACTCCGGGATCGAGATCGACCGCCTCTATACGGAGGGGGACGTCGCTCCCGGTCTCGAGGAGCGGCTCGGCGAGCCCGCCGAGCCGCCATTCACGCGCGGCATCCACGAGGGGATGTACCGCGACCGGCTCTGGACGATGCGCCAGTACGCCGGCTTCGCCACGCCGGAAGACACCAACGAGCGCTACCGCTACCTGATCGAGCACGGCTCGACCGGCCTCTCGATGGCCTTCGACCTGCCGACCCAGCTCGGCCGCGACTCCGACGACCCGCTCTGCAACGGCGAGGTCGGCCGCACCGGCGTCCCGATCGACACGATCGAGGACATGCGGATCTGCTTCGAGAAGATCCCGCTCGACCAGGTCTCGACCTCGATGACGATCAACGCCCCGGCGGCGATCCTCCTGCTGCTCTACGAGCTGGTCGGCGAGGAGCAGGGCGTTCCGAGCGAGAAGCTGCGCGGCACCGTTCAGAACGACGTGCTGAAGGAGTACATGGCGCGCGGCAACTACATCTACCCGCCCGAGCCGACGATGCGCCTCACCACCGACATCTTCGAGTACTGCCGCGAGAACGTGCCGAAATGGAACACGATCTCGATCTCCGGCTACCACATCCGCGAGAAGGGCTGCTCGGCCGTGCAGGAGGTCGCATTCACGCTCTCCAACGCGATCGCCTACGTCGAAGCGGCGCTCGAGCGGGGGCTGAAGATCGACGAGTTCGCGCCCCGCCTCGCCTTCTTCTTCAACGGGCACAACAACGTCTTCCAGGAGGTCGCCAAGTTCCGCGCGGTGCGGCGGATGTGGGCGAAGATCGTCAAGGAGCGCTTCGGAGCCGAGAACCCGAACTCGATGAAGATCCGCTTCCACACGCAGACCGGCGGGGTGACGCTGCAGGCGCAGCAGCCCGAGGTCAACATCATCCGCGTCGCCCTGCAGGGCTTCGCCGCCGTCGCCGGCGGCACCCAGAGCCTGCACACCAACGGCTTCGACGAGGCACTGGCGCTGCCGACCGAGCGCTCCGCCCGGATCGCCCTGCGCACCCAGCAGGTGCTCGCGCACGAGTCCGGCGTCGCCGACACGGTCGACCCCTTCGCCGGCTCCTACTTCGTCGAGTCGCTGACCGACGAGGTCGAGTCCCGCGCCTGGGAGCTGATGGACAAAGTCGAGGAGCTGGGCGGCTCGGTCGAGGCGCTGGACTTCATGCAGAAGGAGATCGAGGAGTCGGCGCTCTCCTACCACGAGCGCTACAAGAGCGGCCAGGACATCATCGTCGGCGTCAACAAATACGTCACCGACCAGGTCGACGACGTCGACATCCTCCGCGTCGACCCGGAGTCCGAGCAGCGCCAGCTAACCCGCCTTGCGGCCTTCAAGGAGAACCGCGACCAGGCCGCGGTCGATCAGAAGCTCGAGGAGCTGCGCGCCGTCGCCCGCGGCGAGGGCAACCTCCTGCACCCGATCCGCACCGCGCTCGCCGCCGACGCCTCGATCGGCGAGGTCTGCGGCGCGATGCGCGACGTCTTCGGCGAATACAAGGGCGGCGCCTTTTTCTAGCCGGCGGCGCGCATCCGATATTGACCCACTTCAGGTGTGGTCAATATCGGATGCGCTTGCGAAGCAGGGCCGCGGCACGGCTCAGCTCAGCTCGGACTACGGCGGGTTCGTACTTGATCTCGTAGTGGGTGAAGCGCAGAGGTGTCATCCCAGCGAGTGCGTGGGTTCGATCTCGGCGGGCGTCCCGTGTTTGAGACGAGGCCGTGCGGTGGTAGCGCAGCCCGTCGGTCTCCACGACCAACCCGAGATCAGGCCAGTAGAAGTCGACCTCCCATCCGTTGACTATCTGTTTGCTGAGCGGAAACGGGAGTCCCGCTTCAGCGGCGATGGGCCGGAAGAGGATCTCCAGGTCAGAGTCCGAGAGGCGGAAGGTGCGTTTGTCCAGCAGGGCGCGTAGGGGACGTACCCCGGGCTCGCCCTCATATCGCTCAAGGATCGATCGGAGGCTTTCGGGATCGACGAGGTCTCGCTTGTCCGCCTCATTGACGGCGCGCTCTATCTTGATCTCGTCGATTTCGGTCGCGAGATCGATCAATGTTCGAGGCACCGTGGTCACGGGGATGCCGGCACAGGCCACAACGTCTGCAGCCGGAAGCGCCGGACGTCGGCGAACGCGTAGCCCCGCCCGTCGCAACTCGGAGTCGCGCCGCACGCTCACGTCGATCCGTTTGGATGCCTCATGCCCAATGCGCCAAAGCGCTGCCGCGCTGCGGTGACTTAGTACCGCCCCGTCGCCACAGGCAAGCACTGCCGCCAACCATCGCCGCTCCGGAGTCAGCCGCGGCCAGCCAACGGCGTAGACCCCGGGCATGACCCGGTTCAACCGTGCCGTCTGAATACGGTGCTCTATCGATCTCTCGCCGAACCCGAGCGCCAGGAGCTGCCGCCGTGTCACCAGCCCGTGTTGCCTCCTGGCCAACTCCCACGCCTGCCTGCTTCGCGAATCCCGACTTGACCCCACTATGGTGGGGGAAAGTCGGCAAGCGCTCGAGTTCGCCCCCTGAACGATGTATCCCAGGCGCTACTTGCGGGGAGGAAGGCGGCGCTGGAAGTGGAAGCGGCCTCAATGATCGAGGTGTCGCGGACGCTGATGAAGTCCGAGCCCGAGCTGGCCGAGCTGGTCGCCGAAGTCGAGGGCGTCGAGGTGACGATGGCCGAGAAGGGCTTCGGCACCAGGGTTGCGATCCAGGCCGGACCGGGTAGCGGCCTCGTCGAGGCCGACTTGGAGCGGATCCTGGACGACCTCGCCGAGCCCCGCAAGAAGCCGTTCGCCTAACCAGGAGGAACCCGCGAGTTGAAGCAGCTGCGCAAGCACCTGAACGTCGCCAACGTCATCTCCTGCATCGCCCTCTTCGTCGCCCTCAGCGGCGCGGCCTACGCGGCCAAAGCGACGCTGGGCAACAAAGCGGTGAAGACGCGCAACCTGGCCAACGGCTCGGTTTCGACGCTCAAGCTGCGCAGCGGCGCGGTGACCACCTTGAAGCTGCGCAACGGCGCGGTGACCGGGGTCAAGATCGCCCCCGGCGCGGTCGGCTCGACCCAGATCGCCAACGGCGCGGTGCGCTCCTCGGCGCTGGGCGGCGGCGTCGTCACCGAGGGCAAGATCAAAAACGGCGCCGTGAGCCAAGCGAAGCTGTCCACGAGCTTCAACGCACAGCTGCTCAAGAACATGCAGTACGTCGTCAAAATCGGTGTCTCCAACTCGGAACCAAAGTCGGAAACCGCCCAATGCCCGTCCGGCAAGGAGGTGATCGGCGGAGGCGCTCGCCTGCTGGGCGCAAACACGCAGTTGGCTCTGACCGAATCCTCGCCGGTTGTCAACGGAGGGGGCAAATGGAGCGCCGCGGCGGTCGAGATCAATCCCGAGGCTGGGGACTGGTCGATTGAGGTCATCGCCGTCTGTGCCGAAATCTGAGCTCTGGGTCTTTGGATCAGGGTCTTAAATAGACTCCCGCGCCGCATGCGCGAGAGGAATCCGGTCACCCACGAGGAGAAGCTCGCCTACCTGCGCGAGCTGCGTGAGGAAGCGATCCACTCCGCCTCGGAGGAGGCGGTCGAGAAGCAGCACGCGAAGGGCAAGATGACCGCCCGCGAGCGGATCGAGAAGCTGCTCGACCCCGGCTCCTTCGAGGAGCTCGACACCTTCGTTCGCCACCGCACCTACGACTTCGAGATGCAGAAAAAGCGGCCCTGGGGCGACGCGGTCGTCACCGGCCACGGCACCATTGAAGGAAGAACCGTTTTTGTCTTCTCTCAGGACTTCACCGTCTTCGGCGGCAGCCTCGGCGAGGTGATGGCGGAGAAGATGTGCAAGGTGATGGACCAGGCGGCCGCGGTCGGCGCGCCGGTGGTCGGCATCAACGACTCGGGAGGAGCGCGGATCCAGGAGGGGGTCGTCTCGCTCGGCGCCTACGGCGACGTCTTCGTGCGCAACGTGCAGTGCTCCGGGGTGATCCCGCAGATCAGCCTGATCATGGGCCCCTGCGCCGGCGGCGCCGTCTACTCGCCGGCGATGACCGACTTCATCTTCATGGTCAAAGAGACCTCGCACATGTTCATCACCGGCCCGGAAGTGATCAAAACCGTGACCGGCGAGGAAGTCGAGTTCGAGGAGCTGGGCGGGGCGATGAGCCACAACAGCAAGTCCGGCGTCGCCCACTTCGCCGCCGAGGACGAGGAGAGCTGCCTCGAGGACGTCCGCTACCTGCTCGGCTTCCTGCCCTCGAACAACCTCGAGGCGCCGCCCCGCTTCGCCCCCGACGACGACCCCGAGCGCGAAGACGATGAGCTGGAAACGATCGTCCCCGACGACCCGTCCAAGCCCTACGACATGCGCGAGGTGATCGCCCGCGTCGTCGACGACGAGGACTTCTTCGAGGTTCACGAGCACTTCGCCAAGAACATCGTCTGCGGCTTCTCGCGCCTCGACGGCTTCCCCGTCGGCATCGTCGGCAACCAGCCCGCCCACCTGGCGGGCGTGCTCGACATCGAGGCCTCCGAGAAGGCGGCCCGCTTCGTGCGCACCTGCGACGCCTTCAACGTGCCGATCCTGACCTTCACCGACGTGCCCGGCTTCCTGCCCGGTACCGATCAGGAGTGGAACGGGATCATCCGCCACGGCGCCAAGCTGCTCTACGCCTTCACCGAGGCGACCGTGCCGAAGCTGACCGTCGTCACCCGCAAGGCCTACGGCGGCGCCTACGACGTCATGAACTCCAAGCACATGCTGGCCGACTTCAACTTCGCCTGGCCGACGGCGGAGGTGGCGGTGATGGGCCCCGAGGGCGCGGTCAACATCATCTACCGCAAGGACATCGCCTCCTCGCCGACCCCCGACGAGCGCCGCCAGAAGCTGATCGATGACTACAAAGCCCACTTCGCCAACCCCTACTCGGCGGCCGAGCGCGGCTACATCGACGACGTGATCGAGCCCAAGCAGACCCGACCGAAGCTGATCAAGGCGCTGCGCATGCTGCAGTCAAAGCGCGTCGAGCAGCCGAAGCGCAAGCACGGCAACATCCCGCTGTAGCGCTAGCGGTTGGGCCCCTGGCTCGCGGCCGCGCGGCGTGCCTGCCAGGTTGCGAGCGGCGCTGCGGTCATCTCCTCCCAGGCGGCCGACTCGCCGAGGTACTGCATGACGACGAAGTGGAGCAGGCCCGGGAGCATCTCCGGCGCCCGCTCTCCGTCGCCGTCGAGCAGCTTCGCCGAGAGCAGGGTGTCGATCGCCCCTACTATGAAGTCGGACGCAACAGGAGGTGGAGCTTGGCGAGTGGGAATCTCGCGGCGCGCGCGGTCCAGCGCGCGGGAGAAGCGCTCCATCATCTCGCGCCGCAAGGCGAGCGGCCGCTCGCCCGCGGC
>DATDBO010000080.1:0-19236 GCA_036524775.1 Solirubrobacterales bacterium | reverse complement strand
AGCAGCTCCACGAGCAGCTGCGGGACTTGGAGCAACGGCTCGGCTAGGGCGATGCGCGGCGCCGATCGGTCGCGGCTCGTGGTGCTCGTGTACCACGCGATCGCCGACCTTGCGGACGACCCGATACTGGCCAGGTACTCGGTGCCGCCGGACCGTTTCGCCGAGCACCTCGACTATCTGAGCGAGCGAGGCTGGAGCTTCGTCGACCTCGACCAGGTGCTCGCGGCGTTCGACGGAGGGCCCCCTCTTCCGCCGCGCACGGTTCTGCTCACCTTCGACGACGCCTATGCGGACCTGCTGCACGCGGCCTGCCCGGTGCTCTCCAGCCGTGGGATTCCCGCTGTGGCCTTCGCTGTCGCCGGCCAGATCGGCGGGAGCAACGTCTGGGACAGTCGCAACGGCGCGACCAGCCTCGACCTGCTCGATGGCAAGGGCCTGCGCGAGGTCTCCGGGCAGGGGATCGAGATCGGGGCCCACACGGCTACCCACCGGGCGCTCACGGAGGTGCCTGCCGAGGAGCTGAAGGGGGAGCTGGATGACGCCGCGCGCCTGCTCGAGCAAGCGGGAATACCGAGGCCGCGGGCGTTCTCCTACCCCTACGGGCACTGGAACGCGAGGGTTGCGGCCGCCGTCGCCGAGGCCGGGTACGAGGTCGCCTTCACCGTCGATCGCGGCGTCGCGCAGAACGGCGCCGATCTCTATGCCCTGCCGCGCATGGCCGTGCACGTCGACGACACTGGCCGCAAGCTGCACATGAAGCTCAGCGCGGCCAGGCTGCCCGGTCCGGTCCAGGGTGCGCTGCGCTCGCTGCGCGGCCTGCGGCGCCGCGCCTGACCCCTCGGCCTACAGTCCGTAGGCCTCGGCCAGCTCGGGGTCCTTGGCGGCGAGCATTTCAGCCAGCTCGACCATCACCTTGCACTGCTTCCAGGTGGCGTCGTCTTGCATCTTGCCGTCGATCATGTGGACGCCGCGGCCGTCGGGGATCGCCTCCAGCACCTTCTTGGCGAACTTGACCTCGTCCGGCGGCGGGCTGAAGACCTTCTTGGCGATGTCGATCTGGACGGGGTGCAGCGACCAGGCGCCGACGCAGCCGAGCAGGAAAGCGGCGCGGAACTGGGTCTCGCATCCCGCCGTGTCCTTGATGTCGCCGAAGGGGCCGTAGAAGGGCAGGATCCCGGTCGCGGCGCAGGCGTCGACCATGCGGGCGATCGAGTAGTGCCAGGGGTCCTGCTGGGCGGTGACGCGGTCGGCCTCGGGGTTCTCGGGGTCGGCCGGGTCCTCCATCGAGCGGTAGCCGGGGTGGCCGCCGCCGACGCGGGTCGTCTTCATCCGCCGTGAGGCGGCGAGGTCGGCCGGGCCGAAGCTCATCCCCTGCATGCGCGGGCTCGCCGCGGCGATCTCCTCGACGTTGACGACGCCCTGGGCGGTCTCGAGGATCGCGTGGACGAGGATCGGTCGGTCGAGCCCCGCCTTGGCCTCCAACTGGGCGAGCAGGCGGTCGACGTAGTGGATGTCCCAGGCCCCCTCGACCTTGGGCACCATCACGACCTCGAGCTTGTCGCCGATCGCCGCGACCAGCTCGGTCAGGTCGTCGAGCACCCAAGGGCTCTCCAGCGAGTTGACCCGGGTCCAGAGCGAGGTCTGGCCGAAGTCCGACTCCTGCGCCGCCTTGATCAGGCCGGCGCGCGCCGCCTCCTTGCGGTCGACCGGGATCGCGTCCTCGAGGTTGCCGAGCAGGATGTCGGTCTTCGCCGCGATTCCGGCCGCCTTTTCGACCATCTTCTCGTTGGAGAAGTCGAGGAAGTGGATCATCCGCGACGGCTTGACCGGGATCTCACGCAGCGGCTCGGGCGCGCCGATCGCCTGCGGCTGGAAGAAGTCTCTGGGGTTTCTCAAGCTGCTCCTCGGGTCGATTGCGTTCCGCTGCGACTTATGTGTCCTATGGGGTGCATAACTCGCAGCGGAAGCGAAATCTAATGCGTCCAGGGGGCGCAGGGATTCGGCCCTCCTCGCCGTAGATGTGGGGATGGGCGAGCAACCACGCGACGACGCCGAGAGCTGGGCGCTGCCCGAGCGCTCGCGGCCGCCCCTGCTGGGCGAGCTGGTCGAGCGGATCGACGAGGCGCTCGCCACCGCCCGCGCTTCGGAGGCGGCGGTGATGACCGTCGGCGCGGCCGCGCTCGACGCCGCCGAGCAGGCCAAGCGGGCCGCCGAGCTCGCCGAGAAGGCCAGCCGGGCGATGAACGATGGCAAGCCAGATCTCCGTCTGGCCGACATGGACAACTTCACGGCCAGGGCCGACCGTGTGGCCGAGCGCCTGCGACTGCTCGCGGTTTAGCAGCGCGAGCCGAAGTGCTGGGCCCAGACGTGCGTGCCGGAGAGCCCTTCGAGCGTGCCCACCTGGAGGCTGAGGCCGGTTTCCTCGAAGTCGCCGAGGATGTTGACGCGGTGTCCGGGGGAGCGCATCCAGGCGGTGAAGATCGAGCGCACCGTGCCGTACTCGCCGGCGCCCCAGGCGAGGTTCTCGCCGACCCGCCAGCAGGGCGCCGAGGTGTAGCCGGTTTCCTCCATCCAGTAGGTGAACTCGCGCCCGCAGGCGGAGTGGCTGAACTCGTCGCAGCGCAGCACGTCGAGCGACTTGTCCTCCGCGGACCGCGCCAGGGCGTCCTCGTCGGCCAGTTCGCCGAGACCCGCCTGCCGGCGAGCGAAGGCGACCATGCAGGCCATCGCTCGCTCCTGGACCGCGGCCGGGGCGGCGAGGTTGCCCTGGCCGGGGCAAGTGCCCGCCGGCGCGATCAGAGGGCCGGCTTCCGACGCGCCGGCGCGCTCGGCGGCGGGCGTCGGTGCCGCCACAGCGCGATTGCCCTTGAGGCTGGTGGCGGCCGCCACCGGGGTCGGTGCGATCGCAAGCGCGAGCAGCAAGGCGGACAGCAGTAGGAAGGGGAGCTTTCGCACCACCTCTCCGTTGTCGCCAGATGAGGGCTCGCCTGCCCATTGGCGCACTCACCCTGGACGGACGTATGAGCGGGGACGGCCGATATCCTTCGCCGTCCCGCCCCCGACCGGATCAGGAGCCATGGCCGTAGAGACCGCCGCTTACACCGAGCAGACCGACATCCAGCGCGACATCACCGAGATGGTGCGCCAGTTCGTCGACGAGCAGATCATCCCCAACGCCGAGCACTACGACCACGAGGACTCCTTCCCCGAGCCGATCGTCGAGCAGATGAAGGAGCTCGGCCTCTTCGGCGTGACGATCCCCGAGGAGTACGGCGGCATGGGGCTCGACCTGACGACCTACGCGATGATCGTCGAAGAGCTCTCGCGCGGCTGGATCTCGATCTCCGGCGTCGTCAACACCCACTTCATCGGCTCTTACCTGTTGATGAAGTTCGGCACCGACGAGCAGAAGGAGCACTTCCTGCCGAAGATGGCGACCGGCGAGATCCGCGCCGCCTTCTCCCTCTCGGAGCCCGAGGTCGGCTCCGACGTGCAGGGGATCAAGTCGACCGCCAAGAAGGGCGACGACGGCAGCTGGGAGCTGAACGGGCAGAAGATGTGGGTCACCAACGGGCTCGGCTCGGGCGTCGTCTTCGTGCTGATGAAGACCGACACCACGGCCGATCCGCCCTACAAGGGGATGACCTGCTTCATCACCGAGAAGGAGCCCTGGGCGGAAGTCAACGAGGGTGATTTCAAGGGCCTCGACGTGCCGCCCAAGATCAAGAAGATGGGCTACAAGGGGGTCGAGTCGACCGAGC
Organism: Solirubrobacterales bacterium; assembly: GCA_036524775.1. Lineage (GTDB taxonomy): Bacteria > Actinomycetota > Thermoleophilia > Solirubrobacterales > 70-9 > VRUE01. The sequence continues at coordinate 15,475 of DATDBO010000080.1, read as the reverse complement.
TCGTCTACGACGGCTACAGGTGCCCGCCGGAGCGGGTCCTCGGCGGTGAGGAGGCCGGCGTAGGCCAGGGCTTCGTGCAGATGATGGACGCGCTCGAGGTCGGTCGCGTCAACGTCGCCGCGCGCGGCGTCGGTATCGCCCAGCGCGCGCTCGAGCTGGCCCTCCGCTACAGCCAGGAACGCAAGACCTTCGGCAAGCCGATAGCCCAGCACCAGGCGATCCAGTTCAAGCTCGCCGACATGGCGACCAAGATCGAGGCATCGCGCCTCGTCACCCGCAAAGCGGCGCAGATGAAGGACGCCGGCATCCGCTCCGACCTCGAGGCCGGGATGGCCAAGCTGCTCGCCTCGGAGACCGGCAAGGAGTGCGTCGAGGAGTGCTTCCGCATCCACGGCGGCTACGGCTACTCGAAGGAGTACGAGATCGAGCGCCTCTATCGCGACGCACCGCTGCTGCTGATCGGTGAGGGCACCTCCGAGATCCAGCGCATGGTGATCGGCAAGAAGCTGCTGCAGAGGCACAAGATCTGAGCGGATGGCGTCGACTCCAGACCTGATCCGCACGGCTGTCGAGCGCTTTCAGGCGGAAGTCCCTGCGCTGCAGAAACTCAAACTGGTCTTTGGCTTGGAGCTGAAGGGCAGGGGGGACGTGCAGCTCTACCGGGTCGAGCTTCCGGGCCCGAAGATCAGCAAGGACCTTGCTCAGGACGAGCGCGTGCTCGTCCAGATCGATCGGGCGCAGTTCAACGAGCTGGCCGAGAAGGGCACGCTGAAGAGCTATCGCAAAGCCGCCGAAACCGGTCACATCAAGGCGACCGGAGACTCGAACGTGAAGAAGCTCGTCGTCCAGGTGGTGGAGCGCCAGGAGCAGCGCTCCCGTTTGAAAAAAGTGTCGTAGGAGCCCCGCCGACGCGAGTTACGTGCGGGCTGGATCTGAGTTCTGCATACGTACTTGCAGTGAAGATGACGCCTGCCCGGCGCAGTTTTCGAACTTACCTTGAGTAAAAATAACTAGTTTGGCCGGATGTTTGACCCCGAGCATTGGTCAAACGTCTAGGGGATCTGTACTTTGGGCTGCCTGTCGCGGCGCGGTTTTGGGAGTTCGTGCGGCGCGTCAACAGGTTTCAACTCACCAGCAAGGAGACCCACTCGAATGACTGCCCCCAGGTTCGCCTCGTCTCATGTGCGCCGGTTTGCGCTCGCCGTCATGGCGTGCCTGGCCGCCACCGGCCTTCTCGCCCTGCCCGGCTCCGCCGGCGCGGCGCAGAAAACGGTGTCGACGGTCAACCTCTGCATCACGAAAACCGGTCCTGAAAAGGGGACCGTGCGTTTCGTGCCCGGCAAAAAATGCCGTAAAGGCGAGCTGCTGGTCCAGGTGGTAGGTGGATCGGGCAGTCAGGGCGTGCTCGGCGTCCAGGGCGAAAGCGGCGCGCAGGGTGCGCAGGGCAAAGAAGGCGCGTCCGGCAAAGAAGGCGCGAAAGGCCCTCCGGGCCTGCAAGGCGCGACCGGCGACAAGGGTCCGACCGGCGACGAGGGTCCGGCGGGCGACAAGGGTCCGACCGGCGACGAGGGTCCGGCCGGCGACAAGGGTGCGACCGGTGACAAGGGCGCGACCGGCAACCAGGGTCCGGTGGGCCTCCAGGGACCGGTAGGTGAGAAGGGTCCGACCGGCGACAAGGGTGCCACGGGCGACAAGGGTGCGACCGGTGACCAGGGGGCTACTGGCAACCCCGGTGACAAGGGCCCGACCGGCAATCAGGGCGCTACCGGCGACCCCGGTGACAAAGGTGCAACCGGTGATCAGGGCGCGACGGGTGACCAAGGTCTGCCCGGCGATCCCGGCGACAAAGGCGCCACGGGCGACAAGGGTCCGACCGGCGACAAGGGTCCGACCGGCGACCAGGGTGCGACGGGCGACCCCGGCGACAAGGGTCCGACCGGCGACCAAGGCTTGCCCGGGGATCCGGGGGACAAAGGCGCAACCGGCGACAAGGGCGCCACGGGTGACCAAGGCCTACCCGGCGATAAAGGTGCGACGGGCGACCAAGGTGCCACCGGCAACCAGGGCCTGCAGGGTCCCACCGGCGACAAGGGTCCCACCGGCGACAAAGGTCTGCCTGGCGACCCCGGCGACAAGGGTCCGACCGGCGATCAGGGTCTGCCCGGCGACAAAGGCGCCACGGGCGACCAAGGTGCAACCGGCGACCCCGGTGACAAAGGTGCAACCGGTGATCAGGGCGCGACGGGTGACCAAGGTCTGCCCGGCGATCCCGGCGATAAAGGTGCCACCGGCGACAAGGGCCCGACCGGCGACCAGGGTGCCACGGGCGACCCCGGCGACAAGGGCCCGACCGGCGACCAGGGCTTGCCCGGGGATCCGGGTGACAAAGGCGCCACCGGCGACAAGGGTGCTACGGGTGACCAAGGTCTACCCGGCGATCCCGGCGACAAAGGCGTGACGGGCGACAAAGGCGCCACCGGTGACCAGGGCCTGCAAGGTCCCACCGGCGACAAAGGTGCCACCGGCGACAAAGGTGCAACGGGCGACAAAGGTGCGACCGGAAATCAAGGCCCGGTAGGCCTTACCGGGCCGACCGGCGCTACCGGTGCGACCGGCACCAAAGGCGCGACGGGAGACAAAGGCGCCACCGGGGACAAAGGCCCGACCGGCGATCCCGGCGGCGCGGACGCGTGCGAGGCAGGCATCGTGGCGCTCGCCGGCGGCACCAATGGAGCGAGTCTCTCGACCGGCAACACGAATTACTTCTCGCTGGTCGCTCAGACGAGTCCGAGTACCACGACGACGAACGGCAACACCACGGTCGTCTGCGGAGGCACGCTGTCCAGCTTCTCGGTGTCCCTCAGCGGAACCCCGAGCTCTGGCGACTCGTACGCGTTCACCGTGATGGTGAACGGCAGCACCAGCCTCACCTGCACGATTAACGATCCCAACACCAGCTGCACCGACACGACGGCTCCGACGAGCATCACTCTGACCCCCGGGGACGTCGTCAACGTGCGGTCCATCCCGAACAGCGAACCCGATGCGCGAAGTGCGACGGTGTCTGCGTCGTACAACCGCTCGACTGGACCAACCCTGTAGTCGGTCGGCCGCGACCTTCGCGGGCAGCTAACCGGACGTAAGCAAGCGCACAGCGGCGAGCAGGTCCCGGGCTTCGTGGTCCGGGGCCGGCTCGCCGTTTGCGGTGCTGCCCAGCCGCACCGTGGTGAGGCCGAGGCGGTTGCCGGCCTCGACGTCCCTCGCGGTGTCGCCGACCATCGCGGCGCCCCCCAGCTCGACTCCCTCGACCTCCCGAGCCGCGCGCTCGAACATGCCGGTGCCCGGCTTGCGGCAATCGCAGGCGCCCTCGTGGTGGGGACAGTGGAGGATTGCGTCGAGGTGGGCGGCTGAGCCGGCCAGCTCGCGTTCGAGGCGCTCGTGGACGGCGGTCAGGTCGTCTTCGGTCATCTTGCCGAGGGCGATGCCGCGCTGGTTGGTCACCACGACGACCTTGGCCGGGTGCTCGTTCAGCAGGCAGATCGCCTCCGCCGCCCCGGGCAGCAGCGCCAACCCCTCCGGCGCGGTCACGTACTCGCCCTCCGGCGGCGACTCGTTGATCGTCCCGTCGCGGTCGAGGAAGACGGTCCGCCCCGGCTCGAGCCGCGGGCGGCTCACGCCGAGGCGCCGTCTTCGACCAGGCGCGCCTCGACCCACTCGCAGATCGTGTGCGCCGCCAGCATGTGCCCCTCCTGGACGCGGGGGGTGTCGGAGCTGGGGATGCGGATGCAGTGCTGCGCAGCGGCGCCGACCGGGCCGGGGTCGGCGCCGGTCATCGCCACCGTGGTCAGGCCGAGCTCGCCGCCGACTCGCAGCGCCTTCTCGACGTTGACCGAGCGGCCGCTGGTCGTGAAGCCGAGCGCGACGTCGCCGGCGACCCCGAGCCCGGCCAACTGGCGGGCGAAGACTTCGTCGTAGCCGTAGTCGTTGCCGATCGCCGTCACCGAGGACGGGTTCGCGACCAGCGCTATCGCCGGCTGGGGCGGGCGGTCGACCAGGTAGCGGCCGACCAGCTCGGCGGCGACGTGGATCGCGTCGGCGGCGCTGCCGCCGTTGCCGAAGAGGAGCAGCTTGTTGCCGCGCCGGTAGGCCTCGGCGGTCGCTTCGGCGACCGCCGCGATCGCGGCGGCGCACTCCTCGTCGTCGAGCATCGCCTCGACCACCGCGGCGCCCTCGCCAAGGCGTCGACGCACCAGCTCCGCCGCTCCCGGCTCAGTCATCGGCGTGGCTCCAGGTCGTCAGCCCCTTGTGGTCGAACTGGAAGTCGACCGCCTCTGCGCCGCGCTCGGCCAGCGCCGCCTGGACTTCGTGCTTGCTGTCGTAGCGGCAGTAGAGCAGCATGTAGCCGCCGCCTCCGGCGCCGGTGACCTTGCCGCCGAGGGCGCCGTTCTCCTTCGCCGTCTCGTAGAGCCCGTCGATGTGCTCGTTGCTGATCCGCGGCGACATCTGCTTCTTCGCCTGCCAGGCTTCGTCGAGCAGCCCGCCGAACTCGGTCAGGCTGCCCTGCAGCAGCGCGTCCTTCATCGCCACCGCCAGCTCCTTCTGCCTCTCCAGCCCGTCCACGGTCGAGCTTTCCTGCGACTGGTAGCGACCCACCTGGTCGTCGATGATGTGGTCGGAGACGCGGGTGCGGCCGGTGAAGCAGAGCAGCAGGTTGTACTCGAGCTCGGCGATCGTCTCGGGGTGGATGCGAAGCGGGTTGACGATCACGTCCTCGCCGCGGAACTCGATGAAGTTGAAGCCGCCGAAGACCGCCGCGTACTGGTCCTGCGTGCCCCCTTTGAGGCCGAGGTCCTGGCGCTCGACGGTGTAGGCGAGGCGGGCAATCTCGTAATCGGTCAGCGGCATCTTCATGTGGGCGGAGAGCAGGCCGATCAGGGTCACCATCACCGCCGAGGAGGAGCCCAGGCCCGAGCCGGGCGGAGCGGCGCTGTGCAGGAAGAGGTCGAAGCCGTGCGGGGAGTCGGCGGCGAGCTTCTGGATCGCCGCCGTGATCAGGTCGAGCTTGTCGCCTTCCGGGCGGGCCTCCTCAAGCGCGATCGAGGCGACCACGTCGAGGTCGAGCGACTGGATCACGATCTGGCGGTCGGCGCGCGGCCGCAGCGTGCCGTAGGCGTAACGGTTGATCGTCGCGCTCAGCACCAGCCCGCCCCGCTCGGTGGGATACGGCGGGACGTCGGTGCCGCCACCGGCGAAGCTGACTCGCAGCGGCACCCTGGCGCGCAGCAGGCGCGGCGGGCTTTGCTCGGCTGCGGGCATCAAGGGCGGAAGATATAAGAGCGCCCCGACCTCGCCGGACGAGTAGCATCGCCCGCCGACCAACGACAGGAGACCCAGCACCGATGAGCGAGCAGAAGTACGAGCTGACCACCGACCAGGCCGAGCGCGAGGCGTCCGGCGCGCACAGCTACGGCCGCTACCTGGAGGAGTTCGAGGTCGGCGCCGTCTACAAGCACTGGCCGGCGAAGACCGTGACCGAGGCGGACGACCACCTCTTCTGCCTGATCACGATGAACCACCACCCGCTGCACCTCAACGACGTCTACGCCGGCAACTCGCAGCAGGGCCGCAACGTCGTCGTCGGGCCGCTCGTCTACTCGCTCGCCCTCGGCATGTCGGTCTCAGACGTCTCCGGCAAGGCGATCGCCAACCTGGCGACCGAAGAGCTCAGCCACCCCAACCCGGTCTTCCACGGCGACACGCTCTTCTGCGAGACCGAGGTGCTCGACGTCAAGCCCTCGAAGTCGAAGCCGGACCGCGGCATCGTCAAGGTCCACACCCGGGTCCTGAACCAGGACGGCGTCCTCGTCGCCGAGTTCAAGCGCCTCGTGCTTGTGCCGAGGCGCGAGCCGGGCGAGTAGCCGTTGCGCCTTTTCCACTGCAAGATGCATGGCGACGGACCGGGATCGGCATCCTGTGGCTAAAGGCATGGCCGGGAGAATGTCGAAAGAGCCGCAGATGAATTCAGAGGGAGTGGTTGAGCAGCTGCTGCGCATCGTGCGGCGGCGCAAGTTGGTCGTCCTGCAGGCCGTCGTCCTCGTGCCCCTGCTCGCCCTGCTCTTCTCGCTGACCCAGGAGAAGGAATACACCGCGACGGCGACCCTGCTCTTCCGCCAGGCCCCGAGCGGACCCGAAGAAGGCGAAACGGTCATCGACCCGACCCGCGAGGCTGCCACCAACGGCGAGCTCGTCGGCCTCCCGGTCGTCGCCGAGCAGGCGGCGGAGCTGCTCGAGGGAGTGTCGCCCGGCGAAGCCCTGGAAAGCGTCGAAGTCGAATCGAGCTCGGAAGCCGATACCGCCAAGATCGCCGCCACCACCGAGGACCCGGAGCTCTCGGCGGCGATGGCCAACGCCTACGGCCGCGCCTACATCGCCTTCCGCCGCGACGCCGACCGCTCCCAGGTTCAGGACGCGATCGACGTCGCCGAAGCGAGCCTGGAAGGGCTTTCGCCCGCCGAGCAGGAAGGCAAAGAGGGGGCTGCCCTGCGCGAACAGCTCGACCGGCTGAAGCTGACCCAGGCACTGCAGACCGGCGGCGCCGAGCTGGTGCAGCCGGCGACTCCGCCCTCCTCGCCGTCTTCGCCGAAGACCGTGCGCAACGTCATGCTCGGCTTCATCCTCGGCCTCCTGCTCGGATTCGGCTTGGCGGCCCTGTTGGAGCGGATCGATCGCCGTGTGCGCAGCGTCGAGGAGCTCGAGGACCTCTACGAAGTGCCGATCTTGGCCCGCATCCCGCGCAGCCAGCGCCTCTCCAAGCGGCGCCCCGAGGCGATCGGGCCGCAAACGCAGGAGGGCGAGGCGTTCAGGGTGCTGCGCACGAACCTGCGCTACTTCAACATCGAAGGCGGCATGCGCTCGATACTCGTCACCAGCCCTGAAGCCGGCGACGGCAAGTCGACCGTGGCGCGGACGCTGGCGATGACGATGGCCGAGATGGGGGATGACGTCGTCCTCGTAGAAGCCGACCTGCGCAAAGGCGGCGAGCTGCGCGGGGTAACCGGCGGACCGGCCAGCGGCCTCTCCAACGTCCTTTCCGGCACGCCGTTCGAGAAGGTGCTGATCGACGTCGAGGTGCCGGCCGGCGGCAGTCAGTCACGCTCGCTGACCGTGCTGCCGAGCGGCCCGGTGCCGCCCAATCCCTCCGAGCTGCTCGACAGCGCCCAGATGCGCGATCTGCTGATCAAGCTGCAGGAGAGGTTCCAGATGGTGATCGTCGACAGCCCGGCCCTGGCGGCGGTCAGCGACGCGCTGGCGCTCGTCGCCGACGTCTCGGCGGTGGTGATCGTCGGCGGCCTCGGCAAAACGACCCGCGATGCGGGACGGGCACTCAGCAAGCAGTTCTCCCTCTTGGACACGAAACCGATCGGCGTGATCGCCAACTTCACGGAGCCAGAGCGTGGCAAGTACTCGCATTACTACCGTTCCGACCTTGTCGGCAGCGGCGCGCCGAGCGCCTGACGCGGCCAGGATCGCCGCCTTCCTGTTGGCGGCGTTGCTGCTCGAGGCGGTGGTCGCCCGCGCGCTCGCCGGCTCGGGCTCGGCCAAACCGCTGCTGCTGCTCGTCGGCATCGCCGGTGTGGCCTTCGTGTTGCGCTTTCCGATCGCAACCGCGCTCATCCTCTTCGGCCTCACCGATTTCGTCTTCTATCCCACCTTCTTCGCCCTCGAATTCGGCCCGCTCAACGTCCGCCCCCACGAGCTGGCACTGCTCGGCTTGCTCTTCCTGGCCGTCGTTCGCCCGAAGCGGCAGTCGTGGGGCGGGGCGCCCGGCTTGGCGCTCGCCGGCTTCCTCGCCATGCTGGCGCTGGCCGGGGGGCTGGCGCTGCTCGACGGCCGGGCGCCGCTCACGGATATCTTCAACTGGGCCCGGCCGTTCGCGCTGCTGACCTTCTTCTACGTGGTCGTCAGGCTCTTCCCGGAACCCAGGGAGCGCCGCCTTCTGCTCACCGGCGGGGCGGCGATCGCCGCCGCCGCCGGGCTAGTCGCGCTGATTGCCGCGCTCGGGGCCGGGTTCGGCGACACCCTCTCCGGCGGCGGCGAAACGATCATCAAGAAGGAGGAAGGCGCCGCCGGCCTGCTCCGGGTGCGCCTGGCGGGCCTGGCGATGGCGTACGCGCTCTACTGGTTCGTCGTCGTGCGACTTCTCACCGCCGTCAAGGGCAAGCGCTTCGGCTGGGGACTGGCGCTCGCCGGGATGACCACCGCTATCGCGATCAGCTTCAACCGCAACATGTGGCTCGGCCTGATCGCCGGGCTGATCCTGATGATGGTGGTCGGCGGCCCGTTCGTGCGCAACCGGCTGACCGCGGCGATCGCCGTCTCGATCGCCGGGGTCGCCCTGCTGGCCAGCTTCGGATCAGCTACCGACAGCCCCGTCCTGGAGCCGGTCGTCAAGCGTGGGTCGACCCTCTTCAACCCCCGCAAAGTGCAGCAGTCGAACTCGCTCACCAACCGCAGCCAGGAGACGCGGGTGGCCTGGCCCAAGGCCCAGCGGCATGCGCTTACCGGGATCGGCCCCGGGGTCGACTTCGGCGTCTACAACTACGACTTCGTCGGCCCGCACAGCGTCAAGGTCGAAACCCAGCTCTTCCTCCACAACCAGTACCTCTACCTGCTGCTGATCTGCGGGGTGCCGGGGTTGGCGGCGTTCCTGCTCTTCCTCTCGATCGCCGTGGCGCGCGCCTTCAGGCGGGTGCCGGTCGACCCGGCGATCACCGCCTGCGGCGTCGGCATCGCGATGATCATGATCAGCTCGATCGTCGCGATCTACTTCTCCGTCGAGGACATGACCACCGTGCTCGGCCTGCTCGCGGGCGTCATCGTCGCCGACTCCGAGGGGCCGGCCCTCGACAACCTGAATTCGGGGCTGACCTGATGGCCTCGCCGAGCCCCCCGGCTTCCCGCGGTCGTCTCTTGATGGTCATCGATCTGCTCTTCTGGGCCGGGGCCGAGACGCAGCTCCGTCATTTGGCGATCGGCTTGCAGCGGCTGGGATTCGCGGTCACCCTGCTCGCGCTCGCCGACGCGACCTCCTACGTGGCCGATCTCGATATGGCCGGTGTGCAGCTGCAGGTGCTTGGAGTGAGGCGCCGCCGCGACAAGCTTCGTGCTCTTCCCGAGATGGTGCGCTTGGCGAGAGGCACGGACCTGGTCCACTGCACCGGCTGGGACGCCAGCCTCTGGGGGCGGTTGGCGGCGATCGGGGCGCGACGACCGGTGGTGGTAACCGAGCACACGGCAGGGCGCGAGTTCCAGGTGAGCCGCAGCGGCGCTCCGCGCGAGCGCCTGATCGCCTTGCACAACCGCCTGCTCGACCGCTTCACCTCCGCCACCGTCGTCGTCGCCGATTCGCAGGTTGGCCTGCTCGAGTCCGAGGGCGTGCGCCCGAGCTCGATCGTCCGCATTCCCAACGCGGTTCCGCTGGCCGAGTTGCGACTCGGCGCCGAGGGCGGCGCAGACCGCGCGGCGCTCGGCGTCCCCGACGAGGCCAAGCTGGTTGTCCACGCGGCCCGCTTCACGCCGCCGAAGGGGCAGCCGGTCACGCTGCGCGCCGTCGCTCGCCTGCGCGAGCGCTTGGGCGACATCAGGGTCCTCTTCGCCGGCAGCGGACCCGAAGAGGAGGGGGTGCGGCGCCTGGCGGCGGAGCTGGACGCCGGCTGGGCGACATTCCTGGGTAGCCGCGACGACGTGCCCGCCCTGCTGAGAGCCGCCGACCTGGCGGTACTGCCCTCGACCGCCGAGGGCCTGCCGATGTCGCTGATCGAGTCGATGGCGGTGGGGACCCCGGTGGTCGCCACCGACGTCGGCGACGTCCGCTGGCTGCTGGAGAGGACCGGTGGCGGGCTCTGCGTCGCGGCCGGCGACGAGGACGCCTTCGCCGAGGCGTGTGGGCGAGTGCTCGGGGACGACAAGCTGCGTCTGGGCCTCGGCGAAGCAGGCGTGGCGGGCGCGGCCGGCTTCGACGCGCCCCGCATGGCCGAGCGCTATGCCGAGGTCTTCGAGGCGGCGATCGCCGGGGGGCCCCGATGATCGCGACTTCTCGTATCGCCGCCGGCGACGACGGCTTCGGCCACTTGCTCGCGGAGAACAACGGCGCCGTTTTCGATCCCGTGCCGCTGGCGGAAATCTACGCCGAGATCTTCGAGGCCGTCGTGGCATCCGGACCGACCGGCCTGTTCTTCTATGCCTTGCCTGCGGCCATCTCGACCCTCTTCCTCATCGTCAGGGGCTCGCCCGCGCCCCGGTGGGCCCCTGGTCGCGATGCCGGGTCCGTAGCCGAGAGCCGTACGCCGAGGCGCATCCTGCTGGTGGTCAACCTGCTCTTCTGGGCCGGGGCGGAGACGCAGCTTCGCAACCTGGCGATCGGCCTTCGCAAGCTCGGCCACGACGTGACACTGGTCGCCGTCGAGGACATCACCTCCCACGCCGACGATCTCGAAGAGGCGGGCGTTGCGCTGCGGGCCCTGGGGGCGCGGAACAGGGTTGGCAAGCTCCGAGCGCTGCCCGACCTGGTCCGCGCCGCTCGCGCCGCGGACGTCGTCCACTGCACGGGCTGGGACGCGAGCCTGTGGGGGCGGCTGGCGGCGATCCTCGCGCGGCGGCCGGTCGTCGTCACCGAGCATGCCGGCGACCGCAGCCTTCAGGTCAGCAGGAGCGGGGCTTCCCGCCAGCGGCTGATCGCCCTCCACAACCGGGTCCTCGATCCCGCGACCAACGCGACCGTGGTCGTCTCCTCGCAGCAGCCGAAGCAGCTCGAAGCCGAGGGCGTTCGTCCCGGCTCGATCGTTCTCATCCCCAATGGCGTGCCGGTCGAAGAGCTCAGGGACCGTGCCGCCGACCACTGCGGACGCGAGCTTCTCGGCATCCCGCCGGAGGCGACGATGATGGTGCACGTGGCTCGGTTCACGCCGCTCAAGCGCCAGGACATGACGCTTCGCGTCGTCGCCCGCTTGCGAGAGCTGTTCGACGACGTCAGGGCGGTCTTCGTCGGAGCCGGGGAGACGGAAGGCGTCGTGCGCCGGCAGGCCGCCGAGATGGGCGCCGACTGGGCGACCTTCCTGGGCAGCCGCGATGACGTGCCCGCGCTGCTGCGCGCCGCCGATCTGACCGTGCTGCCCTCCACCGCCGAGGGCCTGCCGATGTCGCTGATCGAGTCGATGGCGGTGGGGACCCCGGTGGTCGCCACCGACGTCGGCGACGTCCGCTGGCTGCTGGACTCCACCGGCGGCGGCCTCTGCGTCGCCAAGCACGACGAGAGCGCCTTCGCGGAGGCCTGCGCCAGGGTGTTGGCCGAGCCGGGCTTGCGCGAGCGCTTGCGCGAGGAGGGGCTTGCCAGGGTCGGCGACTTCGACGCCGACCGCATGGCCGAGCGCTACTCGCACCTGCTCGAGGCTGCGATCGGCTCGGCTTCGGTCTCGGCCCTGCCCGCCGGGCTCGTGCAGGGGTCGTGAGGGTGGCCGCCAGGAGCCCCTACGGGGACTTGGTCGTGCTCTGCTACCACGGCATCAGCGAGACCTGGCCGGCCTCGACCTCCGTGCGGCCGGCCGATTTCGAGGCTCAGCTGACCTCGTTCGCGCGCAGCGGCTATCGCGGCGCGACCCTCTCGGAGGCGCTCGTCTCGCCCCCGACCGGCAGGACGCTGGTCGTCACCTTCGACGACGCGCACTCCTCCGTCTGGGAGCTGGCGCGGCGGCCGATGGAACGGCTCGGTATCCCGGGAACCGTGTACGTGCCGACCGACTACGCGGGCACCGACCGGCCGATGGGCTGGGCCGGCTACGACGCGTGGCTGGGCACCGAGCACGAGGGAGAGCTCGCCTGCATGTCCTGGTCGCAGCTGCGCGAGCTCGCCGCTGCCGGCTGGGAGATCGGCTCGCACACCTGCTCGCACCCGCGCCTCTCGCGGCTCGCGGAGGAGGAGATCGGCGCCGAGCTGGCCCGCTCCCGCCGGGTCTGCGAAGAGGAGAGCGGGCAGCTCTGCCGATCGGTCGCCTACCCCTACAGCGACTACGACGAGCGCGTCGTCCGCGCCGCGGCCGAGGCCGGCTACCGGTTCGCGACCTCGGTTCCGCGCGACCCGCAGCCGCCGCTCCCCTTCGAGTGGCCGCGGCTCGGCGTCTACCACGGCGAGGACGCGCGCCGGGTCAGGATGCGCGCCTGGAGCCGCCGGCTCGGATCGTCCCCCGCGGCGCGCCTGCTGCTCGCCGCGAGCGCCGTGCGCCGGCGCGACGGGGGAGGGGAGACGTGAGCGACTCCTCGCCGCTCGAGGTCGTGCTCGCCGGCGACTTCCACTTCCGCTACAACGCGATGCTCGCCGCCGGGGAGGAGCGCGCCGGAGCGCGGGTGACGTTGCTGACCCGCCGCCACGACGAGGAATTCGGCGACCGCCCGGGCGCGGCGGCGCAGTTCCTGGACGAGCGTACGCCGCCGACCGTCCGTCGACTCTCGATCCCGGGCAGGGTGCGCTCGCCGCGCGGGCTCGTCGCGGCCGCGCGCGTCGCCCGCGAGATCCGCCGCTTCGGCCCGGACGTCGTCCACCTGCAGGAGTCGATCGGGACCGACTTCCGCCTCGTGCTCGCCAGCGGCGCCCGCCCGCGGCGCTTCGCGCTGACCGTCCACGACCCCGTTCGCCATCCCGGCGAACGCAAGTCGAAGTCCGGCCTGCTCGGCAACGCGGCCCTGGTCCGCTGGGCCGGGCTGATCTTCGTCCACGCCGAGGCGCTGCGCGAGGAGCTGGAAGAGGTAACGCGCCCGCGCGCGCCGATCGTCGTCGTGCCGCACGGGGTGGACCCGGAGGAGCCGGAGCCGCTGCCGGAGCGCCCGTCGCTGCTCTTCTTCGGCCGCCTCGGCCACTACAAGGGCGTCGACGTGCTGCTCGACGCGATGACCGAGGTTTGGGCGAGCCTCCCCGAGGCGACGCTGACGATCGCCGGCGACGGCGAGCTCGAGGACCATCCGGCGCTGGGGGACGAGCGCGTCACGCTGCGCCGCGAGTACCTGCCCGACGAGGAGCTGCCGGCGCTCTTCGCCGCGTCACGCTGCGTCGTGCTGCCCTACAGGCAGGCGAGCCAGAGCGGCGTCGGCTCGCTCGCCAAGCGCTATGGGCGCCCGCTGGTGGTCAGCGAGGTCGGCGGGCTGCCCGAGCTGGTCGCCGACGGGTCGGGTCTGACGGTCGCACCCGAGGACCCGGGCGCCCTGGCAAGAGCGCTGGCAGGCCTGCTCGGCGACGAGGAACTGTGCTCGCGGCTCGCCGAGGCGGCTCGTCGCTCGGCCGCCTCCGGCTCCGACTGGGGGACGGTCGGCGCCGCGACGCTGGCGGCATACCGCGAGCATCTCGTCCGCCCGCGAGCGGGAAGCTAGGGCCGTGCTCTTCCGCAACACCCTGGCGCAGTCGGGCAGCCTGATCGCGGGCTACCTGTTCAGCTTCCTGCTGGCGCCGCTGATGATCTCGCGCCTCGGGCTCGACGCCTTCGGGGTCTGGGCCGTGACCGGCGCCTTCGCCAGCTACGCCGGCCTGCTCGATCTCGGGATCGGGCGCTCGCTCATACGCTTCGTCGCCGTATTCGACGCCGCCGGCAACGGGCGCCGGATCGAGGAATGCGTCGGCCTCGGCCTGCTCGCCACGCTGCTCGTCGGGGTGGTCACCGTCGTCGCCGCGTTCCTCCTTGCCCCCTTTGCGAGCGATCAGCTCGGCGTCCTCGACAGCGGTGAGATGCGGCTGGTGCTGCTCTCCTCGGTGGCGATCTGGACGCTCAACGGGATCATCGGGGTGTTCAACGCGGTGGGCCTCGGGCTGCGCCGCATGGTGCCGCCGAACGTCTCGACCACGATCGGGGTGACGATCAACTTCGCCTTCAGCGTCGCCGCCCTCCTCGCCAGCTCCAGCCTCGTCGTGTACGCGGTCGCCAACGCCGCCGCGGCCGTCGTCGCCTTGATCCCCGCCTGCCTGGCGATGCGCTGGGTCTGGCGAGCGCCCTACGTCGCCGCGCCGTCGCGGCCGCTGGTCAAAGAGGTGCTCGCCTTCAGCGTCAAGGACCAGATCGGCTGGCTCGCCGACCTGATCAACTTCCAGACCGACAAGGTGATCGTGGCGCTGTTCGTCGACATCCGCGCCGCCGCCGTCTACGAGATCGCCTCGCGGGTGGTGCTCGCCGTGCGCAGCGTCGCCGTGCTCAGCGTCTCGGCGATGGTCCCGACCGCGGCTGCCCGGATCGTCGACGAGGGACGCGAGGTGATCGGCGAGATGTACCGGCGCTACACCCTTCGGGCCAGCGCGATCTCGTTCCCCCTGTTCACGCTGACCGCGGTCACCGCCCCGTTCCTGCTGATCGCCTGGCTCGGGAAAGCGCCGGGAGATGCCGAGCTGCTCGTCCCCTTCCTGACCCTCGCCTACCTCGTCAACATGACCACCGGTGTCGGGACCACGATCGCGATCGGCGCGGGCCGGCCCGGCCTCGCCTCCGCCAACTCGGTGATGATCGCGATCATCAACGTGATCCTCACCGTGGCGCTGGCGCCTTGGCTCGGCCTCTGGGGCGTGGTCGGCGGGACCTTCGTGGCGGTCACCGTCGGCAGCCTCGCCTTCAACTGGCGCTTCCTGCGCCTCTTCGGCCTGCCGCTTCGCGATCTGACCGCGGGCACGGTGCCGACCGGAGTCCTCGCCCTCGCCCTCGGCATCCCCCCGGCGGCTCTGGCGCTTGCCGTCGGCGTCCCCTCTGGGCGGCCGAGCGCGATCGCGCTGCTCGTCGTCGCGACCGCGATCTACGCGATCCCCTACTGGCTGATCGCCACCCGCCGCGGCTTCCTTCCCAGCCGGCTCGAGTTCCCGCCGCTGCGCCGGCGCGACACGGTGGCGGCCCCCGGATGAGCGGGGAAGGGGGCGTGGTGCCCCGGATCAGCATCCTCACCACGGCCTACCAGCGCGCCGGAACGCTGCCGCGGCTCTACCGCAGCCTGGCGGAGCAGACCTTGCGCGACTTCGAGTGGGTCGTCATCGACGACGGCTCGACCGACGACACCGGCGAGCTGATCGAGTCGCTGCGGGCGGAGGCGGGCTTCCCGATCGTCTACGAGTGGCAGGAGAACCAGGGCAAGCACGCGGCCGTGAATCGAGCGGTCGAGCGGTCGAGCGGCGAGCTCTGCGCGATCATCGACTCCGACGACTGGTACATGCCGGACTCCCTGGAGCGGATGCTGGCCGCCTGGGAGTCGATCCCCGCCGAGCGCCGCGAGGGCTTCGCCGACGTCGAGGGCGTCCGGGTCGACCCGGACGGCGCGCTCGTCTGCGACTCCTACCCGGAGGACGTCTTCGACTCCGACGCCTTCGAGCTGATCGCCCTGCACGGGGTCTACGGCGACAAGATCGGCATGTTCCGGCGCGAGGTTCTGGCGCAGTTCCCCTTCCCCGAGGACGCCGGCT
>DATDBO010000079.1:0-16508 GCA_036524775.1 Solirubrobacterales bacterium | reverse complement strand
GCCGATCTACGACGTGCTCGGCGTCTCGGTCGGCGTCATCCAGTCGGAGATGGACCCGGCCCAGCGGCGCCAGAGGTACGGCGCCGACGTCACCTACGGGACCAACTCGGAGTTCGGCTTCGACTACCTGCGCGACAACATGGCCGAAGCGCTCGAGCACTGCGTCCAGCCCGGCCACAGCTTCGCGATCGTCGACGAGGTCGACAACATCCTGATCGACGAGGCGCGGACGCCGTTGATCATCTCCGGCGCGCCCGAACAGGCGGCGAACATCTACTACCAGTTCGCCCGTCTCGCCCGCCAGATGGAGGGGGTCCAGGCCAAAGACCGGCTGAAATCGCTGGGCGAATCGAAAGACACCTCCGAGGCCGAGTACGACTACGAGTACGACGAGAAGCACAAGACGGTCGCCCCGACCGAGCGCGGCGTCAAGCGGGCCGAGGAGTTCCTCGACGTCGACAACCTCTACCTGAGCGAGCACGGCACGCTGGTCAACCACCTCAGTCAGGCGCTCAAGGCCGAGTCCCTCTACAGGAAGGACAAGGACTACGCCGTCGTCGACGGCCAGGTGATGATCATCGACGAGTTCACCGGCCGCATCCTCGAGGGGCGGCGCTGGTCGGAGGGCCTGCACCAGGCGGTCGAGGCCAAGGAGGGCGTCGCGATCGGCGAGGAGAACCAGACCCTGGCGACGATCACCCTGCAGAACTACTTCCGCCTCTACGACAAGCTCGCCGGGATGACCGGAACGGCGCTCACCGAGGCCACCGAGTTCATGAAAATCTACAAAGTGCCGGTGGTCGAGGTCCCGACCAACCAGCCGATGGTCCGCGCCGACCACAACGACCAGATCTTCAAGACCAAGGACGGCAAGTGGAAGGCCGTGCTCGAGGAGATCATGGCCCGCCACGAGAAAGGCCAGCCGATCCTGGTCGGCACGGTTTCGGTCGAGGTCTCGGAAATGATCTCGGGCGAGCTGAAACGGCACGGGGTCGAGCACGCCGTGCTCAACGCGAAGCCCGAGCACGCGCAGAAAGAGGGCGAGCGGATCGCCGAAGCGGGCCGCAAGGGCGCGGTGATGATCGCCACCAACATGGCCGGCCGCGGCGTCGACATCAAGCTCGGCGGCGATCCCGAGCACATGGCGCACAAAGAGCTGAAGAAGCAGAGCCTGGAGCCGGGTGTCGACGGCTACGGGGAGGCGTTCGCCGCGAAGGTCGCCGAGCTCGAGCCGCAGTGCAAGGCCGAGGCCGAAGTGGTGCGCGAGCTGGGCGGCCTCTACATCTGCGGCACCGAGCGGCACGAATCGCGCCGCATCGACAACCAGCTGCGCGGCCGCTCCGGCCGCCAGGGCGATCCCGGCGAGACGCGCTTCTTCCTCTCCGCCGAAGACGACGTGATCCGCCTCTTCGCCGGCGACCGCATCTACAAAATCCTCGATCGGCTCGGCCCGGTCGACGAGGACGGCGGCGAGATGCCGCTCGAGGCGAAAATGCTGACCAAAACGGTCGAGGGCGCGCAGAAGAAGGTCGAGGAACAGAACTTCCTGATCCGCAAACGGGTGCTCGAGTACGACGACGTGATGAACGAGCAGCGCCGCGTGGTCTACAAATACCGCCGCGAGATCCTCGAAGGGCGCGACATGTCCGACATCGCCCGCGACGAGCTGGAGGGCGTGATCGAGCGCCTGGTCGACGAGTACACGCCCGGCGACGAACTCGACGAGTGGGACATGCCGGGGATGGAGCAGCAGCTGCGCCAGATCTGGCCGGTGAGCGTCGAGGTCGGCTCGCTGGCGCCCGAGCAGGTCGATCGCGAAAGGCTCAAAGACGCCCTCGACGACGACGCGATGAGCGCGTACGACGAGCGTCAGAAGCAGCTCGGCGAGGAGCTGATGCGCCACCTGGAGCGCTCGATCCTGCTGCAGGTGATCGACAACCGCTGGCGCGAGCACCTCTACGACATGGACTACTTGCGCGAGGGCATCCACCTGCGCGGCTTCGCCCAGATCGACCCCCTCGTCGCCTACAAAAACGAAGGCTTCGCGATGTTCGAGGAGCTGATGCACTCGATCTGGGAGGAATTCAGCAAGCTCGTCTTCAACGCCCAGATCGAAGTCGACCCCGCGCAGATGGAAGGCGCCTTCGGCGGCAACGGCGGCCGCTCCCCGGCTGCGCTCGACTATTCCGGCGGCACCCCCGAAGCGCAACCCTCGGCTCTGCAGCAGGTCGCGGCGGGAGCCGGCGCAGTCAGCGTCACCGAAGGGACTGCGGTGCCGGGCGGCAACGGCGCGCCGGCGCCTGAGGTCGTCGAGACGGTGGTCAAGGACGAGCGCGAGAAAGACATCGGCCGCAACGACCCTTGCTGGTGTGGGTCGGGTAAAAAGTTCAAGAAGTGCCACGGCGCCTGAACGGCTCTTGATCCACGACCCGGTCCGAGAGTTCATCCGCGCCTTCAACGAGCGCGATCTCGATGCGTTCGTAGAGGTGCTCGACCCCGAGGTCGAACTGCACTCTGGGAGGGGGCTGCGTAAGGGGCGCGATGCGGCGCGCGTATGGGCCACGCGCGCCCCCGGTGGCGTGCAGCAGACGATCGAGTTGGATGAGCTGCACGAGGACACGGACAAGGCCGTGGCGTTGATCAGACGCGTGTGGCATTGGGATGAAGACAAATCGCATGCGTCTACGGACGAGATGGCGTGGTATTTCGAGTTGCGCGATCGGCGGATAAGCAGCTGGCGGCCGTTCGAGGACCGTGCCGAGGCGCTGAGTAAGCTGCACTGATGGCCGAGTCCGCCTCAACCGAATCGGTGCCGGCGCGGCTCGCCGAGATCCGCGAGCAGTTGAAGCTGCTCGCGGACTACCTTTGACCCGGCCTCGCTGCGGGACGAAGCCGAGCGGTTGGAGGAGGAGATGGGTCGGCCCGGCTTCTGGGACGACCAGGACGTGGCCGCGCGCACCTCGGCCGCCCACGCGCGCGCCCAGCGCAAGCTGAAGACCTTCGCCGAGCTGGAGTCCGAGGCGGGCGACCTCGCGGAGCTGGCCGAGATGGCCGCCGAGGACGAGGAGATGGCGGCCGAGCTGGCGACCCAGATGGCCTCGGTGGAAAGGCGTCTCGCCGAGCTGGAAGAGGCGCGCCTGTTCAGCGGCCAGTACGACTCCGGCGATGCCGTCGTCACGGTCCATGCCGGTGCCGGCGGCACCGACTCCCAGGACTGGGCGGAGATCCTCCTGCGCATGTACCTGCGCTGGGCCGAGGGCCGGGGCTTCGAGGTCGAGATGAAGGAGGCCTCGCCGGGGGAGGAGGCCGGCCTCAAGTCGGCGACCTTCGTCGCCCGCGGGGAGAACGCCTACGGGCTCTTCGCCGCCGAGCGAGGCGTCCACCGGTTGGTGCGGATCTCGCCGTTCGACTCCTCGGCCCGTCGCCACACGAGCTTCGCCCAAGTCGACGTCGGCCCGCTGGTCGACGAGGGGGTCGAGGTCGAGATCGACGACACCGACCTGCGCGTCGACACCTACCGCGCCTCGGGCGCCGGCGGCCAGCACGTCAACAAGACCGACTCGGCGGTGCGCATCACCCACATCCCGACCGGAGTCGTCGTGCAGTGCCAGAACGAGCGCTCGCAGACGCAGAACAAGGCGGTGGCGATGCAGCTGCTGCGCTCGAAGCTGATCGAGCTGGAGGAGCGCAAACGGACCGAAGAGCTGGCCAGGGTGCGCGGCGAGGTCAAAGACGTCGCCTGGGGCTCGCAGATCCGCAGCTACTTTCTGCACCCCGACCAGCGGGTCAAGGACCACCGCACGGGGCACGAGGCCGGCGACGCCCAGCGGGTCCTCGACGGCGACCTCGACGACTTCATCCGCGACTACCTGAACAAGACCGCCAAGACGTCGGATTCCAATTAGCGCACCCCCGGATGACGCGCCTGGCGCTGCGCTGGATCGCCACCCACCTCCTCCCGAATAGCTCTGCTATTCGCTCGTCGGCGTGCGGCGCCCAGCTTGGCCAGTCGCGCCCCCGCGGGCACGCGAATCGGAACCGCCGTCTTGGCGGTCTCGACGCTTGCAGCGGCGTTTGCGTGCCGCAGGCTTCCGACAGGCCTTCTTGCGCCGGTGCGGGCGGGCGCTCTTGCCGTGGCGCTCACGTGGAGCAGGGGCCGCGTCTTCTTCTTCCCCTTCGGCTTCTTCGGCTTCTGCTTCTTCTTCTACGTCTTCGTCTTCCGTTTCGGTTTCGAACGGTTCTTCTTCTTCGGCGGCGAGCAGTTGCAGGCTCGGCAGGGCGGGGGCACTGTGAGCGGCGCTCGCCATCAGCAGCGAGGCGAGGAGGAGCAGGGCGAGCAGCAGGGGGAGCCTGGTGACCATGGGCGCATTCATCGACGCCTGAGTCCCCTGCCTTTAGCGGCCTCAGCTGATCTGGACGCCCTCCAGCTCCAGCAGCCCTTCCTTCATCGGCAGCCCGCCGCCGTAGCCGCCGAGGGCGCCGCCGCTGCGCAGCACGCGATGGCAGGGGACGACGATCGGGATCGGGTTGGCGCCGCAGGCGGTGCCGGCGGCGCGCACGGCGCGCTCGTTGCCGGCGCTGCGCGCGATCTCGGTGTAGCTGCGGGTCCTGCCGTAGGGGATGCGGGCGATGGCCTGCTGCGCGCGCTTGCGGAAGCCGTCGGTCAGGCGCCAGTCGAGCGGCAGGTCGAACTCGTGCAGCTTGCCCTCGAAGTAGAGGTCGAGCTGGCGGCGCACGTCGTCGAGCTCGGCCGGCGCCTCGAGCACGCGCGGCGACAGCCGGGCGGCGAGCTCTTCGAGCGTCTCCTCGGTGTCGTAAACGGTTGGGAAGCTGACCTTGACCAGGCCTCGCCGGGTCTTGGCGACGAGCAGCGGGCCGAAGGGCGAGTCGACCATCGTGTAGGCGACGTCGAGCAGCCCCTCGGCAGCGGCGCGGTCGGTGAGTCGCTTCAGCTCGGCCTTCATGCCAGCTCCTTCCTCAGTCGCTTCATTCCCTCGTGCAGGCTGCGGCGGGCCGCCTCAGGCGAGCAGCCAAGAGCGGCGGCGATCTCGGCGTGGGGGAGGTCGCAGGCGTAGCGCAGCGCCACCGCGGCGCGTTGCTTCGGCGGCAGGGCCCCGACCAGCGCCCAGATCCCCTCGTCGAGCTCGGGCTCGGCGGTCGCCCCGGCGAGCTCCTCGGGCACGGCCACCGGCAGCGGCCGCCGCCCGTTCGAGCGGTGGTGGTCGATCGCCTTGCGGTGGGCGATCGTGAGCAGCCAGCCGCGCAGGTTGCGGTCGTCGTCGAGGCGGGGATAGGCGCGCAGCGCGGCCAGGAAGGTCTCCTGAAAGCAGTCCTCGGCGTCGCTACGGCCGACCGCCCCGCGCAACACCGCCATCACGTCGGCTGCGTGCTCGTCGAGCAGAGTCTGGAAGGGCGGGAGCGCGGTCACCTATGCATTTAAACGGTCTGTCAGGGCCGAACGTGAGAGGGAATGGGTACCCCTCCGCCGGAGACCGTATGTGGTCGAAGGGGTCGTCCGCGCAAGCGGCTTGACCCAGGAGCCTCCGTCAGAGGGGCACCCATTCCCTTTACGCTGCTCACCTGCCCCGCGACTCTCCCGTTGACCTACTTGAAATCTACTTGCAACTACATGCAATAAGACTTGAAAAAGGCCTGGAAATCGATGCATCTACTTGAAATGGAGACGATCGTCGGACAGGCGTTGGCGGAGGACGTTGGCGACGGCGACATCACTGCCAAGACGACGGTTCCGGAGAGCGCGCGCGGCCGGGCGAGGGTCGTGCAGAAGCAGGCGGGAGTGGTCTTTGGGTTTGACCTGGTCACCGAGACGATGCGGCAGTGCGGGGTGGAGGAGGTCGACAACCTCGTGGTCGAGGGGCAGTGGCGCGAGGAGGTGCCCGCCGAGGTGCTGTTGGCGAGCGGGCCAGGCCGGGGGCTGCTCGCGGCCGAGCGGACGGCGCTCAATTTTCTCGGGCATCTCTCTGGCATCGCGACGTTGACGGCGCGTTACGTGGAGGCGGTCGCGGGCACTGGCGCACGCATCCTCGACACGCGCAAGACCACGCCCGGGCTGCGTGCCCTGGAGAAGGCCGCGGTGGCGGCGGGCGGGGGGCAGAACCACCGCATGGGCCTCCACGACGCGATCCTGATCAAGGAGAACCACGTCGCTCTGGCGGGCGGTCCGGCCAAGGCGATCCACGCGGCGCGGACGGCGCGGCCGGGGATGGCGATCGAGATCGAGTGCCGCGACCTGGAAGAGGTCGCTTACGCCCTCGGCGCGGGCGCCGACCGGTTGCTGCTCGACAACATGTCGCCCGACGAGCTGCGCGACGCGGTCCGCCTTCGCGACGCCGAGCGCGGCCCCGACGGCCCACCGCTTGAGGCCTCCGGCGGGGTCACGCTGGAGACAGTGCGAGCGATCGCCGAGAGCGGCGTCGAGTACGTCTCGGTCGGCGCGCTCACGCACTCGGCGCCGACGCTCGACTTCTCGATGCTGATCGAGCCCGCCTAGCCCGTTCCGGGCCGGACGCTCAGCGCACGACTGTCAGCTTCAACCGCATTTCGGTCGGGTGGAAGGCGCAGACGAAGTGGTAGGTGCCGCGTTTCCGCAGGGTCGGTGCAAGGTGAACGCCTTTGCTGCTTTTCGCCCGCGATTCGATCGGCCCTCCCGGCCCTTCGCGCTTGACGATCTTGTGGGTTTCCCCTCCCGCCCACCTGAAGCGCACCTTGGTCCCCTGGCTCACCGTCTTCTTCCCCGGCGAGAGGAAGTTGTTCCCGACCGCGATCGTCGCTTCGGGCGCCGCCTGCGCGACGCCGAGCGCCATCGCGCTCACTACGCCGATCGTGCTCAGGGCGAGAATCGCTCGCTTGCCCATCGTCCGTTACTTAAGCAGACGCGAGAGGCGGCGATCCTTGAGCACGCGGCCGCCGGTCTGCTCCTCGGGGCAGTAGTTGGTCTGGTGCTCGGCGAAGAAGACGGCCTCGATCGTGGTGCCGCAGCGGGGGCAGGGCTCGCCCTCGCGCTTGTGGACGCGCAGCGGCATCGGCAGCTTGTCGGGCAGCTCGGGGCCGATCGTCTCCTCGTAGTGGTCGATCGCGTCGCCGAGGACGTGGAGGGCGGCGTGCAGGCGCTCGACCTCCTCCTCGCTCAGCTCGGAGCCCTGCTTGAAGGGCGAGAGGCGCGCCTCCCAGAGGATCTCGTCGACCCAGGAGCGGCCGATGCCGGCGATGTCTCCCTGATGGCGGAGCAGCGGATGCAGGTGCCGGGGCAGGTCGATCGCGGCGGCGAAAGCGTCAACGGGCGGCGCGGGCCAAGCCTCGGGCCCAAGCCTCGCGATCGCCTCGTCCTCGTCCACCGCGTCGGACGGCAGCAGCTTTGCCCAGGCGCGCTGCTTGGTGCCGAACTCGCGCAGGCGCAGCTCGCGCCCGTCGTCGAGCCGGATCAGCACCCGCGAGGTCCGGTCTTTCGGTGAGGCCCGTTTGTCGAAGGCGCGCAGCCGCCCCGCCGACATCAGGTGGGTCAGCAGGGCGAGGTCGCCGAGCTCGACGATCGGCATCTTGCCCCGCCGGCGGATCGCGGTGATCTCGCGGCCCGCCAGCTGCTCGAGCGGCGGCTCGAAAGTCTTCATCACGTTCATCCCGGGCGCCAGCGCCGACTCGACCGTCGCCCCTGCCAGGGCGGCGTCGAGCCTGCGCGCCGTGATCTCGACCTCGGGCAGCTCGGGCATGTCGAGAGAGTAGACTTGCGTTCAGTTCATTCGACTGGACTCAGGCCCACGGCCATGCCAGCGAACATAATGAGAGAGCTGCCGACGATCAACGAGCCGGTTCCGATGCTCGACCTCTCACCGGAGGAGGTCGAGGAGATCTCACGCGAGGTGCGCGAGCTGGCGCGCGAGCGCGACGCCGTGATCCTCGCCCACAACTACCAGGTGCCCGAGGTCCAGGCGGTGGCCGACTACACCGGCGACTCGCTCGGCCTCTCGCGCCAAGCGGCGGCGTCGGGCGCCGGGACGATCGCCTTCTGCGGCGTCCACTTCATGGCCGAGACGGCCTCGATCCTCTCGCCCGAGAAGACCGTGTTGATCCCCGACCTGGCGGCCGGCTGCTCGCTCGCCGACTCGATCTCCGCGGCCGAGCTGCGCGAGTGGAAGGCCAAGCACAGCCCCGACGCCGTCGTCGTCATGTACGTCAACACCTCGGCCGAGGTGAAGGCGGAGACCGACTACTGCTGCACCTCCTCCAACGCGGTCAAGGTCGTCGAGCACATCCTGCGCGAGCACGGGCCCGAGACCGAGATCCTCTTCGGCCCCGACATGTGGCTCGGCTCCTACGTCGAGCGCGAGACCGGCCGCTCGATGCACGTCTGGCCCGGCGAGTGCCACGTCCACGCCGGGATCCGGCCCGACGACATCAAGGCCCAGCGCGCCGCCCACCCCGACGCCGAGTTCCTCGTCCACCCCGAGTGCGGCTGCGTCACCCAGGTGATGGAGTTCGTCGCCGCCGGCGAAGTCGAGAAGGAGGGCGTGCACATGCTCTCCACCGGGCAGATGCTCGACTACGTCCAGCAGCGCCCCGACGGCGAGTACATCGTCGCCACCGAGAACGGCATGCTCCACCCGCTCCAGCAGGCGGCCCCCGGTGCGAGCCTGATCGAGGCCAACCGGATGGCCTACTGCAAGTACATGAAGACGATCACGCTGCCGAAGCTGCGCGACTCGTTGCGCGAGATGAAGTTCGAGGTCAGCGTCCCGGCGGAGATCGCCGAGCGGGCGCGGGTGCCGATCGAGCGCATGGTCGCGATCGGGTAGCGCGGCTCACCGCGCGGCCTCCAGATAAAGTCCTGGCATGTCCCAGGCGAGCGCGGAGGAGACGATCGACCGCGAGCTCTTGCACGAGCTCGGGCGCCAGCTGCGCGTCGACTCGGTCCGCGCCGCCGCCGCCGCCGGCTCGGGCCACCCGACCTCCTCGATGTCGGCCGCCGACCTGATGGCGGTTCTGCTCACGCGCTACCTGCGCTACGACTTCGACGCCCCGGAGAACCGGGCGAACGACCACCTCGTCTTCTCCAAGGGCCACGCCTCGCCGCTGCTCTACAGCCTCTACAAGATGGCCGGGGCGATCGACGACGAGGAGTTGCTCACCTTCCGCGAATTTGGCGCGCGCTTGGAGGGCCACCCGACTCCGGAGATTCCCTGGGTCGACGTGGCGACCGGCTCGCTCGGCCAGGGCCTGCCGATCTCGGTCGGGATCGCGCTCGCCGGCAAGCGGCTGGAAGCGGCGGACTACCGCGTCTGGGTCCTCTGCGGCGACTCCGAGCTGGCCGAGGGCTCGATGTGGGAGGCCTTCGAGCATGCCGGTCACGCCGGGCTCGACAACATGATCGCGATCGTCGACGTCAACCGGCTCGGCCAGCGGGGGCCGACGATGCACGAGTGGGACACCGGCTCCTGGGCGGCCCGTGCCGCCGCCTGCGGCTGGGACGTGCAGGAGATCGACGGGCACGACGTCGAGGCGATCGACGAGGCCTACGCGCGGGCGCTCGATGCGGACGTGCCCGCCGCGATCTTCGCCCGCACCAAGAAGGGCTCCGGCGTCGCCGCGGTCGAGGACCAGCCCAACCAGCACGGCAAGCCGCTGGCCGATCCCGAGGCCGCGGTCGAGGAGCTGGGCGGCGTGCGCTCGCACCGGGTCGAGGTGCAGGGACCGCCCGAGGCGCAGCCGTACGAGATCGAGCGGGCGGCGGTCGAGCGGCCCGCCTACGAGGTGGGGGAGAAGGTGGCCACCCGTGCCGCCTACGGCGACGCCCTGGCCTGGCTCGGCTCGGTCGACGAGAAGGTCGTCGCGCTCGACGGCGAGGTCGGCAACTCGACCTACGCCGAGCGCTTCGCCGCCGTGCATCCGGATCGCTTCTTCGAGATGTACATCGCCGAGCAGCAGATGGTCGCCGCCGGGATCGGCCTGCAGACGCGCGGCTGGAAGCCCTTCGCCTCCTCCTTCGGCGCCTTCCTCAGCCGTGCCTACGACTTCGTCCGCATGGCGCCGATCTCGCAGGCCGACCTGAAGCTCTGCGGTTCGCACGTCGGCGTCTCGATCGGCCCCGACGGGCCATCGCAGATGGCGCTGGAAGACATCGCCTCGCTGCGGGCGGTGCTCGGCAGCGTCGTCCTCTACCCGAGCGACGCCAACCAGGCGGTCGCGCTGCTCGACGCGATGCGCGAGCACCGCGGCGTCAGCTACATGCGCACGACGCGCGAGGCGACGCCGGTCATCTACGAGGCTGGGGAAAGCGAAAAGTTCCGGATCGGCGGCAGCATGATGGTTCGCCCGGGCGATGACGTAACCCTGATCGGCGCCGGCATCACCCTGCGCGAATCCCTCGCCGCGGCCGACGATCTCGCCGACAAGGGGATCGAGGCACGGGTGATCGACCTTTACTCGGTCAAGCCGGTCGACGCCGACGCGATCCTGTCGGCGGCGAAGGAAACCAAGGCGATCGTCACCGTCGAGGACCACTGGGCCGAGGGCGGTATCGGCGAGACCGTCGCCGGCGTCCTCGCCGAGGCGGCGTCCGCCACTCCGCTCGTCCGCCTCGCCGTCACCGGCCGTCCCGGCAGCGGGCCACCCAAGGACCTCCTCGCCGCCGCCGGCATCGACTCGGACCACGTCGTCGCCGCTGCCGAACAGGCTTTATAGGCGTTCGCTAACAATTCGCTAAGCTTCCGCACATCCTTCCTGGGCGGGGTGTTGCGCGCGTCGGCGTGCGCAGGAGTCACCCTTCGCTTGCAGAAGGACCCCCGCGCATGGCGATAGGCAGAAAGCGAAATAAGGACGACGAGGCGGCCGGCAGGAGCGGCGCGACCGCTGCGCGTGGCCGCAAGGGCGGCGCGCCGATCATCGAGATGCGCGACGTGACCAAGGTCTACCCCGGGGGCCACATGGCACTCGACCGGGTTTCCCTGGCGATCGACCGCGGCGAGTTCGTCTTCCTCGTCGGCCCGACGGGATGCGGCAAGTCGACGCTGATCAAGATGCTGATCCGCGAGCTCTCCGCGACCGACGGCAGCGTGAGCATCGCCGGCCGCGACATCGGCGCCCTGCCGGAGCAGAGGATCCCGCAGCTGCGTCGCAACATCGGCACCGTCTTCCAGGACTTCAAGCTGCTTCCCGACCGCACCGTCTACGACAACGTCGCCTACGCCCTGCAGGTGCTCGGCGCCCACCGCGGCGAAATCCGCCGCCAGGTGCCGGAGATCCTCCGCCTGGTCGGCCTCTCGACCAAGCTGCACAGCTATCCCGACGAGCTCTCCGGCGGCGAGCAGCAGCGCGTCTCGATCGCCCGCGCCTTCGTCAACCACCCGCCTCTGCTGCTCGCCGACGAGCCCAGCGGCAACCTCGACCCGGTCACCTCGATCGGCGTGATGCAGCTGCTCTACCGGATCAACAAGACCGGCACGACCGTCGTCGTCGTCACCCACGACCGCGAGATGGTCGACAACATGCGCCGCCGCGTGATCGAGCTCTACGAGGGCCGCGTCGTCCGCGACGAGGTCAGCGGCGGCTACACCGAGGAGTCGACCTCCGAGTTCGGCTTGCGCATGCGCGCCGAGATGGGCGTCGCCCCCGAGGGACAGACCAACGGCCACACCGGCGAGTCGCTCTTCTAAGCCATGTCCCGACTCCTCTTCTTCACCCAGGAGGCCTTCCGCGCGCTGCGCCGCAACGGCGCGCCGAGCATGGCCGCGGTCGTGACCACGGTCGTCACCGTGATCCTGCTCGGCGTGCTGATCCCGATCTTCCAGACGACGCAGGCGAAGAGCGACCAGGTGCGCGACAGCCTCGAGTTCCGCGTCGCGATCTACGACGACGCGACCCAGGCCGAAAAAGGGCAGCTCGAAGGCGAGCTGCTGGCGATCCCGCACGTCGAGTCGGTCGAGCTGATCACCAAGGCCGAGGCGCTGCAGGAGCTGCAGGCCAGCCTCGGCAAGGAGAAGGGCGAGGAACTGACCGCCCAGCTCAACCACAACCCGCTGCCGGCCAACTTCGCCGTCAAGGCCGACGACGCCGCCTACCTCGACGAGGCGCGCGCGGCGGTGATCCCGCCCGGCCCGACCGGCAAGCCGCAGCCGATCTCGCCGATCGTCGAGAAAGTCTTCGATCGACAGGAAGCGCAGGAGAAGATCGAGCAGGTGACGAGCGCGCTGAAGATCGTCCTGACCGTGATCACGGCGCTCCTGATCGCCGCCTCGCTGATGCTGGTCGGCAACACGATCAGGCTCTCGATCTACACCCGCCGCCGCGAGGTCGAGGTGATGCGCCTGGTCGGCGCGACGCGCTGGTTCATCCGCTGGCCGTTCATGATCGAGGGGGTCGTGGTCGGCTTCCTCGGCGGCCTGATCGCCATACTCATCCTGTGGCTGGGCAAGCTGACGATCGTCGACCCGCTGGGCGACAGCATCGGCTTCCTCGCCGCCCAGAACAGCTCCACGCTCTCCTTCCCGGCGTTGGTCGCGATCCTCTTCGCCGCCGCCGTGCTGGTTTCGGCGATCGGCTCCGGCATCACGCTGCGCCGCTTCCTCAAGGTCTGACCCGCATATGAGCGCCGCGCGGACGCTCGGCCTCGTCGCCGCGCTGCTCTCGGTGCTCGCGGCGGGGCTCTGGCTCGGCGGGCACCCGGCGAAGATGCCGCCGCCGCTGCGCGACGTCTTCGTCGACGACTCGGCCGGGTTGACGGCCGAAGCGAGCGAGCTGATCGAAGACAACTACTACCGCCGGGTCGCCCAGGGCAACTTGATCGACTCCTCCCTGCAGGGCATGGTGCGCGGCCTGCGCCGCCGCTACGGCGACCGCTTCTCCGAATACTTCTCCGCCGAGCTGCTCGCCCGCTTCAACGAGGAACTGGCGGGGCGCTTCTCCGGCATCGGCCTCACCGTCACCGGGGTCGAGGACGGGCTGCGGGTCAGCAGCGTCTTCGCCGGCTCGCCCGCGGAGCGGGCCGGGATCGAGGTCGGCGAGACGATCGTCTCGGTGGACGGGCGCTCGATCGCCGGGCTCGACACCGACGCCGCCACGGCGCTGATCAAAGGCCCGGAAGGGACCGAGGTGACGGTCGGAGTGCGCAGCGGGGACGGCGACGGGACGCGGCGCGAGCGGCTCGTCCGGGCAGAGATATCGGTCCCGGTCGTCAGCGGCCGGATCGAGACGGTGGAGGGGGAGAAGCTCGGCTACGTCCGCCTCTCCGCCTTCAGCGAAGGCGCCCACGGCGCCCTGCGGCAAGAGGTCGAGAGGCTGCAGCGGCGGGGCGCGCGGGGTCTGGTACTCGACCTGCGCGCCAACGGCGGCGGGCTGCTGGACGAGGCGGTGCTGACCGCGAGCGTTTTCCTGCCCGAGGGGGCCAGGGTCGTCTCGACCGAGTCGCGCAGCCAGGGCGGCGCCGTCTACGAGGCCAAGGGAGGGAACCTGCCGGCGCTGCCGATCGTCGTCCTGATCGACCGCAACACCGCCTCGGCGGCGGAGATCCTCGCCGCGGCCCTGGCCGACGAGATGGGCGCGGAGATCGTCGGCACGCGGTCCTTCGGCAAGGGGGTCTTCCAGCAGGAGATCGACCTCTCCAACGGCGGCGCGCTGAAGCTGACCGTGGGGGAGTACTTCACGCCGGACGGAGAGAACCTGGCGGGGAAGGGGATCGAGCCGGACGTGCCCGCCCGCGACCTGCCGGGGACCACCGGCCTAGACGAGGCGCGCGAGCGTGCCCTCGGGGTGCTGGCGGCGCAGTGAGCAGGCCTGACTGGCGCGAATACCGAGAGCGGCAGCGCGGGCGCGGCCGGGGAGACAGGCAGGCGGTGCCGAAGACGGCCCGTGACGCGGTCGAGATGTTCCTGCGGGAGGAGCTCGGCGGACGAGGATTTCGCGCTTCGCTCGAGGTCGAAGCCGCCGAGGCGAACGCGGTGGCGGAGTCGCGCAGCGGCCCCCGCCGCGACCTGACCGAGCTGCCGACCTTCACGGTCGACCCGGCGACGGCGCGCGACTTCGACGACGCGGTCTCGGCCCGGCGGGAGGGCGACGGGCTGCGGCTTTGGATCCACATCGCCGACGTCGCCGCTCACGTGCCGCCGGGCTCGCCGCTGGACCGCGAAGCGAGGCGGCGCGCCAACAGCACCTACGTTCCGGGGGCCGTTGAGCCGATGCTCCCGCACGCCCTGAGCGAGGAGGCGTGCAGCCTGGCGCCGGGGGTCGAGCGGCTCGCCGTGACGGCGGAGGTGGAGCTGGGACCCGACGGCCGCCCCGGCGCCACCCGCTTCTATCGCAGCCGCATCCGCTCCGACGCGCGGCTCGACTACGACGAGCTCGACATCGTCTTCTCGGGGCAGGCCGAAGCGCCCGACGACGTCGCCGAGCCGCTGGCGGTCGCGCGCGAGGCCGCGGCGGCGCTCGGCGAGCGCCGCGGTGCGACCAGCCTCGACGTGGAGTCGTTCGAGCCCGAGTTCCGCTTCGACTCCCGCGGCCACGTTGTCGGCGCGCGCGGCGTCGCCCAGACCGAGTCGCACCGCCTGATCGAGCGGCTGATGATCCTCGCCAACGAGCAGGTCGCCCAACTGCTGGAGCGCAAGCGGGTGCCGACGATCTACCGTGTCCATCCGCCGCCCGACCCGCCGCGGATCGAGCAGCTGATCGCGCAGTTGCACGAGCTGGAGATCCCAACGCCGCCGCTGCGCGGCACACCGGCACCTGGTGAGGCGGCCGAGCTGGCGGCGGAGGCGAGCCGGCTGGTGGCGCGTGAGGCGGCCCGACGCGGGCATGGCCGCGCGGCGTATACATCGCTCGTGCTGCGTTCTCTCAAACAAGCCTCCTACAGCGAGCGCAACAGCGGTCATGCCGGGCTCGGCAGCTCCGCCTATTGCCATTTCACCTCGCCGATCCGGCGCTATCCCGATCTGATCGCCCACCGCGCCCTGCTGGCGACGATGGGGGAGGGAGAGCCGCCACCGAGCGCGGCCGAAGCGCGCGAGGTGGCGCAGCACTGCAGCGCGCGCGAGCGCGACTCGATGCGGATCGAGCGCCGCGCCGACGACGTCTGCGCCGCCTTCCTGCTCGAGCGGGAGCTGCGCGAGCGGGGCGGCGAGACAACGTTCGAAGGGGAGGTGTCGGGTTTGATCCGCGCCGGCGCCTTCGTGGCCTTCGGCGGCGAGCTGGGTGACGTCTACGAAGGCTTTCTGCCCGCCCGGCTGCTCGGCGGCGCCGAGCGCTTCGAGCTGAACGAGAGCGAGACGGCGCTGGTCGGTCAGGGCTCGAATCGCAAGCTGCGGCTCGGCGACCCGATCTCCGTCCAGGTGGGCGGGGTCGAAGCGGCGCGCGGGCGCGCCGACCTGGAGCCGACGGCGGGCTGAGCGATGGCGAGGAAGGGGAAGAAACGCGCTCCAGCCTCCGGCGACGTCGCCACCAACCGCCGCGCCCGGCACAAATTCGAGCTGATCGAGAAGGTCGAGGCCGGGATCGTCCTGCTCGGCACGGAGGTCAAGTCCCTGCGCAACGGGAAGGCGCAGATGACCGACTCCTACGCGGTCGTCGACGACGGCGAGGTCTGGCTGCGCAACCTCCACATTCCCCCCTACGAGCCAGCGAGCCGCGAGAACCACGAGCCCGAGCGGCCGCGCAAGCTGCTCCTCCACCGGGCAGAGATCGAGCGCCTGGTCGGCAAGACGGCGGAGCGGGGACTGACCCTGATCCCGACCAGGATCTATTTCAAGGGGCCGCGGGCGAAGGTCGAGCTGGCGCTGGCCCGCGGCAAGGAGGGGCGCGACCGGCGGCGCGAGATCGCGGACCGCGATGTGCGGCGCGAGGTCGAGCGCGAATTCAAGGGCAGAATGAGGTAGCTTCGCGTACTGAGGATGGCTGACTTCGTCAGTGACAACATCGAGTACATCGTCGCCGGCCTCGTCGTGGCGATTCTGCTCCTGCTTCTGGTGATCAGCGTCGTCCAGCGGCGCAGCAAGGAGAAGGGGAAAAAGAAGGCCGGCGCGGGATCGCCTCCGCCGCCCGCGCCCCGGCAGTCCCAGGCGACCCCCGGCAGCGCCCCGGCCCCGGCCCCACCTGCGCCCCCGCTGCCCTCCGGACAGCCGACGAGCGCCAAGGAGAAGCGCAAGCAGGCGCGCGAGCGGCAGCGCGCGGCGCGCGGCGAGCACCGCAAGCGCCGCAGCGACGAAGCGAAGCGGCGCCGCGAAGAGCGGAACAAAAAACGTGCCGAACGGCGCCACAAGCCGACCGGCGGTCGCCGCTCGGGACGGCGAGCGAAGAAAGAGGCGGCCAAGGCCGCCCAGGATCTCGCCGCCGCACGCGCCGCCCAGGAGCGGGCACTCTACGAGCAGCAGCAGTCCGGGGGCCCGATTCAGCCGGCGCCGCAGCCGCCGGCCGCGGCGCCCCCCGTGCCCCAACAGCCGCCCGTCCCGCCCGTGCCGATCCCGCCGGTGTCGGCCGGTGCGACGCCGCCGCCGATCGCGCCTCCGCCGCCC
>DATDBO010000078.1:0-9865 GCA_036524775.1 Solirubrobacterales bacterium | reverse complement strand
TACAAGACCGAGGGCCACCGCCACCGGCCCGAGATCGAACAGGAGCTCGCGGCGCTCGGCGGCGAGGTGCCGGTCACCTTCGTCCCCCACCTGCTGCCGCTCGACCAGGGCGAGCTGACCAGCTGCTACGCGCAGCCGGCGGAGCCGATCTCCAAGGACGAGGTGCAGGCCCTCTATGCCGAGCGCTACGCGGACGAGCCCTTCGTCCATGCGGTAGAGCGGCCACCCGGGCTGCGCGACGTGCGCGATACGAACGAGTGCCACGTCTACGTCACCGTCGAGGAGCGCGGGCGGGTGCTCGCCTTCTCTGCCATCGACAACCTCTGGAAGGGGGCTTCCGGTCAGGCCGTGCAGTGCCTCAACCTGATGCTCGGCCTCGAGGAGACGGAGGGGTTGCTGTGAGCTTCTTCAAGTCCCGCTGGGTCGAGCCGCCCGCCGGCGTGGAGGAGCTCGAACCGGCGCGGCTGACCCCCGGCTTTCGCGCCGGCGCCGCCCACTGCGGCCTCAAGAACGGCGGCAAGACCGACGTCGGCCTGCTCGTCTGCGACGCGCCGCAGGTCGCCTCCTCGCTGCTGCTCACCCGCAACGCCTCCGCCGCGGCGCCGGTGCGGGTCTGTCGGGATCGGGTCGAGCGCGACGCGGTGCGGGCGGCGGTGGTCAACGCCGGCAACGCCAACGCCGAGACCGGCGAGCAGGGCCTGGCCGACGCCTGGGCGATGTGCGAGCGCAGCGCCGCCGAGCTGGGCCTCGAGCCGCGCGAGGTAGCCGTCGCCGAGACCGGCGTGATCGGCGTGCCGCTGCCGATCGACGCCGTGCTGGGCGGGATCGGAGAGGCGGCGGGCTCGCT
Organism: Solirubrobacterales bacterium; assembly: GCA_036524775.1. Lineage (GTDB taxonomy): Bacteria > Actinomycetota > Thermoleophilia > Solirubrobacterales > 70-9 > VRUE01. Next base: position 9,018 of record DATDBO010000078.1, on the reverse strand, counting down.
CTCGGCCGAGGGCGGCATGGCCTTCTCCGAGGCGATCCTGACCACCGACCGTTGGCCGAAGAGCTGCTCGCTGCGGGCCGGCGGGGTCACCCTCTCCGCGCAGGCCAAGGGCGCCGGGATGATGATGCCCGACTTCGCCACGATGCTCTGCTTCGTGCAGACCGACGCCGTCGTCGAGGACGCCGACGCGCTGCTGCGCGACGCCGTCGCCGCCTCCTTCGAGCGGATCAGCGTCGACGGCCAGACGAGCACCAACGACGCCGTGCTGCTGCAGGCGACCGGCGAGGCCGGCGCGCCGCTGCCCGACGGCCTCTTGGAGGCGGCCCTCCTGCAGCTCGCGCTGGAGATCGTCGCCGACGGCGAGGGCTCGGTCCGGGTCGGGCGCGTCGGCGTCGAGGGCGCCGCCTCGGCCGAGGAGGCCGAGCGGGTGGCGCGGGCGATCGCCAACTCGCCGCTGGTGAAGACGGCGCTGTTCGGCCGCGACCCGAACTGGGGGCGGATCGCGCAGGCCGCAGGGATGGCCCTTGCCGGCGAGGATCTCGAGGAGATCGGCGCCGACTCGATCGACGCCGCCGAGCTGGGCGAGGACGTCGCTGAGGCCGAGATCGGCTTGCGGCTCGACCGCGGCGAGGGCGCCGCCCACGTCTGGTTCTCGGACCTCGGCTACGAGTACGTCCGCATAAACGCCGAGTACACGACCTGAGGTCGAGCGGATGAGCAGCAACGTCGAAACCCTGCTGGAGGCGCTCCCCTACATCACCGAGTTCCACGGCCGCCGGGTCGTGATCAAGTATGGCGGCGCCGCGATGCGCGACCCACGGCTGCGCGAGGACTTCGCCACCGACGTCGTCCTGCTCAAGTACGTCGGCCTCGACCCGGTGATCGTTCACGGCGGCGGGCCGGAGATCTCGCAGTACATGGAGCGGCTCGGGATCGAGGTCAGGTTCCACGAAGGCCTGCGCGTCTCCGACGCCGAGACCGTCGAGGTGGCGAAAATGGTCCTGCGCGGCAAGCTCAACTCGGAGATCGTCCGCCTGCTCAACGGACACGGGCAGCCGTCCGTCGGGATCTCGGGCGAGGACGGCTCGCTGTTCGAGGTCGCCCCGGTCGCCAACGCAGCGGACGTCGGCTTCGTCGGCACGGTCGAGCACGTCGACGTCGACCTGATCAACCACATCGCCGACGACTACATCCCGGTGATCGCCTCCTCGGCCACCGACCACGCCGGCCAGCCGTACAACGTCAACGCCGACGAGGCCGCGGGCAAGGTGGCGGCCGGAATCGACGCTTACAAGGCGATCTTCCTCACCGACGTCGAGGGCTGGCTCGCCGACCCCGCCGACGAGGGCTCGCTGATCAGCAAGGCCACACTGGCCGAGGTGGAAGCGGCGCTGCCCGAGATCGAGGGCGGCATGCGGCCGAAGCTCCAGGCTTGCATCGACGCCGTCCGCGGCGGCGCCGAGGCGGCCCACATCATCGACGGTCGCAAGCCGCACAGCCTCCTGCTCGAGCTCTTCACCGACGCCGGGATCGGCACGATGGTGACGCCGTGAAGCTCGACGATCTGCAGGCGCTCGAGCAGCGCCGGCTGATGCAGACCTACCGCCGCGCGCCGGTCGAGTTCGTGCGCGGCGAGGGGGTGCTTCTCTGGGACGCCGAGGGCAGGGAGTACCTCGACTTCCTCGCCGGGATCTCGGTCTGCTCGGTCGGCCACTGCCACCCCGCCGTGGTCGAGGCGGTGCGGGAGCAGGCCGGTCGCCTGATGCACGTCTCCAACCTCTTCTACACCGAGCCGATGGTGCGGCTCGCCGAGCGGCTCTCGCAGTCGAGCTTGGGCGGGCGAGTCTTCCTCGCCAACTCGGGCACCGAGGCCAACGAGTGCGCGATCAAGATCGCCCGCAAGCACGCCCACCGCCGGGGGGTCGAGAACCCGGCGATCGTCAGTTTCGAGCGCGACTTCCACGGTCGCACCTACGGCGCCCTCTCGGCGACGCCGGGGCTGGCCGAGAACGAGGCGCTGGGCCCGATGCTGCCCGGCTTCCGCTCGGTCCCCTTCGACGACGCCGGCGCCCTGCGCGAGGCGGTCGACGAGGACACCGCGGCGGTGCTGATCGAGCCGATCCAGGGCGAGTCGGGCGTCTACCCGTTGAGCGAGGAGACGCTGCTCGCCGCCCGCCAAGCCTGCGACGAAGTCGACGCCCTGCTGATCCTCGACGAGATCCAGACCGGCATGGGGCGGACCGGGTCGCTCTGGGCCTACCAGCAGACCCCCGTCCGGCCCGACCTGCTGACCAGCGCCAAGGCGCTCGGTGGCGGCCTGCCGGTCGGCGCCTGCGTCGCCACCGATGAGCTGGGCGAGGTGCTCGAGGCGGGCGACCACGGCTCGACCTTCGCCGGTGGCGCGGTCGTCTCCGCCGCCGCTCTCGCCGTGCTCGACCTGGTCGACGATGCCGGCCTGCTGCGCCGCGTGCGCGAGCTGGGTGCGGAGCTACGCGAGCTCCTCCTGGCGAGCGAGGGGGTGGTCGAGGTGCGCGGCCGCGGCCTGATGCTGGGCGTCGGGCTGGCCGAGGGCATCGACGCCGCCGCGGTCGGCGCCGACCTGCTCGAGCGCGGCCTTATCGTCAACGTTCCCGAGCCGGGCACGCTTCGCCTGCTGCCCCCGCTGACGGTCGATTCGGCCCAGATCGAGCGCGCCGTTGCGCTGATCGGCGAATCGCTCCTAAGCTACGCAGCGGCATGAGCGCAGAGAAGTCCCACTCGGGGGGGCGGCCGCCCTCGTCGGCCGCTGACGCGGCGAAGCGCCTGGCGACGATCGTCGACGCAGCCGAGCGCGCCGCGGCGAGCGTGATCGACGACGCCGAGCGACAGGCCCGGGAGCACTTGGAGGAGGCGCGCGAGCGCGCCGACCGGATGGTCGCCGAGCGCCTGCGCGAGCTGGCCGACGAGCTCGACCCGCCGGCTGCGGAGGAGCGCCGTGGCGGACACCTGAAGCCGGTCGCGGCGATCCCCGACGACGGCGAGGACGGCGAGCCGTTCGCCCCCCGTCGCTCCGGCTCGGCGGGTGCGCGCCTGCTGGCCACCCAGATGGCCGTCTCCGGTGCCGACCGCAAGGAGATCGAAGCGCGGCTGCGCAGCGGCTTCGACATCGAGGACACCGGCGAGATCCTCGACGCGATCCTCGGGCCCGAGGAGTAGCGGCCGTGCATGACGACCCGACCCGGATCATGGGGCAGCCGGACGACCCCGGCAGTCGCCCGCACGGCAACATGCGGCTGCTGATCGCCGGCCTGATCGCCGTGATCGTCGGCCTCGTGGTGGCGATCCTGGTGATCGCCTCCGACGACGGCGGCAACGGCACGACCACGGCGCCTTCGACGATCAGCACCGAATCGACGACCGAGGAGACGACGGAGCCGACGACCGAGACGACCACGACGGAGCCGACGACGACCGAGGAAGAAACCACCGCCACGGAAACGACGACGGCACCGCCGCCGACCACTCCCGAAGAAGAAGCCGGCAGCGGCGGCATCCCGGCCGAATGAGCGAGCCGGCACCCGAGCAGGTCCGCACGGCGGGCCACGAGGCCGATCCGGCGGAGGTCAAGCGCGTGCTGCTGCTCTACTCGGGCGGCCTCGACACCAGCGTGATCCTGAAGCTGATCCAGGAACGCTACGGAGCCGAGGTCGTCTGCCTGACTGTCAACCTCGGCCAGCCGGGCGAGGACTACGCCACGATCGAAGCCAAGGCGAAGCGGCTCGGCGCGCTCGAGTGCCACGTGGTCGACGCCCGCGAGCGCTTCGCCCACGACTTCGTCGTCCCGGCGATCAAGGCCAACGCGATCTACGGCCTCGGCTATCCGCTCTTCACCGCGCTCGGCCGCCCGCTGATCGCCGAGCTCGCGGTCGAGTACGCGCGCCGCAGCGGCTGCGACACGATCGCCCACGGCTGCACCGGCAAGGGCAACGACCAGGTGCGGATCGAGGCGACGGTGGCAACGCTGGCGCCGGAGCTCAAGACGATCGCGCCGGTGCGCTCCTGGCAGATGGGACGCGAGGAGGAGATGGCCATCGCGCGCGAGAACGAGATCGAGGTCAAGGGCGGCACGGAGACGCCGCCTTACTCGATCGACGACAACCTCTGGGGCCGCTCCTCGGAGGGACTCTGGATCGAGGACCTCGACCACGCGCCCGAGGACGACGTCTTCCAGCTGGTCACGCGGCCCGAGCTGGCGCCGGACGAGGCCGAGACCGTCACGGTCGAGTTCGAAGCGGGGGTTCCCGTCGCGCTGAACGACGAGCGGCTGGAGATCGTCGAGCTGCTCGAACGGGCGGCCGAGATCGGCTGTCGCCACGGGGTCGGCATCGTCGACCACATCGAGGACCGCATCGTCGGGTTGAAGGTGCGCGACATCTACGAGGTGCCGGCCGCGGCGATCCTCCTCACCGCCCACCAGGAGCTCGAGAAACTGGTCGGCACGATCCACCAGAACCAGTTCAAGCCGGGCCTCGACCAGAAGTGGGGCTACCTCGTCTACGCCGGGCTGTGGTGGGAGCCGCTGCGCGCCGACCTCGACGCGTACATGGACGCGGTCAATGCCCAGGTGAGCGGGACGATCGGCCTGCGCCTCTACAAAGGGAGCGTGCGAGTCGTCACTCGCTCTTCGCCGAACGCCGTCTACGACGCCGAGCTTGCTTCCTTCGCCGAGTCCGGCGGCCTCTTCTCGCAGAGCGCCTCACCCGGGTTCATCGAGCTCTGGTCCCTGCAGTCGCGGATGGCTCACAGGATCAGGCAGCGCGACGAGGGGTAGAGGGGGTAGGCGATGTACAACACGCTCGGCAAGGCCGCCCTTCGCTTCGCTTTCAAGTACGTGCGGCGCCGCTACCGGCGTCAGCTGCGGGTCGGCGCGGGCCTCGCCGCGGTCGGAGTGGGCGTCGCCTTGTACCTGGCGAGCCGAGACGTACCCGAGGGCTGAGCACGCTACCCTCGCCCGCTTCGTGCGGAAATTCCCTGCAATTTCGCTGCTTGTCCTGGTCGTGCTGTCGGCCGCGTCGGCCCACGCGGCCGACCTCGGCGAGCTGCGCGACAAGGTCGGCGGGGCGCGCGACGAAGCGGCCGCGCTGGGGGCGGAGATCCGCGCGACCCAGGAACGCCTGGCGACGACCGAAGCCGAAGCGAGCGAAGCGGCGGCGCGCGAGCGCCGTCTCGCCGACCTGCTGGCGCACGGCCGCGAACGAGCGGCGAGGCTGGCGGCCGAGGTGCGGCGGGCCGAACGCCGGCTCGACGCCGCGCGCAAGCGCCTGCGCCGCGCCAAGCGCGTCCTTGCCGACCGCCTCGTCGCGATCTACACGAGCGGCTCGCCGAGCACGGCGAGCATCGTGCTCGGCTCGGGCGACTTCGAGGAGCTCGAGGTCCGCGCCGAGTACCTGCAGCGGATAGAGGACTCCGACAGCAAGCTCGCCGTCCGGGTCGAGCAGGTCCGCGACCAGGTCCGCCGCGACCTGGAGCTGGTCGCCGAGCTCAAGGCCCGGGTCAACGCCTACAACGAGCGCCTCGCCGCCGCCCGCGCCGAGATCGGCGCGGTACGGGTCGAAGCTGAGGAAGCTGCCGACCGCCTCGACGCCCTCGCCGCCGAGCGCGCCTCCGCGCTGGTCGAGCTGAAGGCGAAGATCGAGGAGTGGGTCGGCGAGATCGAAGCGGCGGAAGCGGCGAGTCGGGAAGCGGCCGAAGAAACGGTCGGCCGCTGGCTCGGCGGCCCCTACGCGATCCCCACCTACATCGTCATGTGCGAGTCGGGCGGCAACTACAGCGCGCTCAACCCGACCAGCGGGGCGGGCGGCGCCTACCAGATCCTGCCCTCCACTTGGGAGGCCTACGGCGGAAAGGGCGCCCCGCACGAAGCGCCGAAGGCCGAACAGGACCGCATCGCCGCCGAAATCTGGGCCGACTCCGGCGGCAGCGCCTGGGTCTGCGCCTGAGTCGCACGTTTCGCGCTGAACTCGTGCGAAACATTTTGCATTCGTCGCGCCACCCGCGCGTCGCGTCGTTCTAGTCTGCAATCATGAAGACACTAGCTCTCGCAGACAAAGAGCACCGCATGGACGATCTCGACGGAAAATTCGGCAGGCTCGAGGAGAAGGTCGACAGCCTTGGCAACCGAGTCATGCGACTCGAGGAGAAGGTCGATGGCCTGGGCGGGCGTGTTCTTCGACTTGAGGAGAAGGTCAGTGGCTTGGACCAGCGACTCGGCCGAGTGGAGGTCTCGGTCGCTGATCTGAACCGTGAGATGCACGCCGAACTACGCTCCGTGCGGGGTGAGATCAAATCCCTGCAGACAGCGATGATCGGCGGCTTCGTCACCCTTTCGGCAGCGATGATCGCCGGGTTCGCGACCATCCTCTCCCAGCTCTAGGCAGGGGCGGCAGGGGCGGCGTCGAAGCGGGTCGCATGTTCGTGCGCAAGAAGCGCGGCACGGCCGCGCGCCGCAAGCCCAAGGGGAAGGCAAAGGCGAGGCCGCGCGTGCCGCGGCCCCGCCTGCCCGAAAGCCTGCAGCAGCGACACCTCGATCTGATCGGCCTCTTCCTGATCGCCGCCGGGGTCTACCTCGTCTTCGTCCTCTTCCTCGGTTGGGACGGGGGCAAGGTCGGCTACGGGCTCGAGACCGGGCTCGAGTACCTGGTCGGCAACGTCGGCGCGCGGATCGCGACCGTGCTGATGCTCGCGGTCGGCACGATGCTCGTCACCGGCACCTCGATCTCGACCGTCTTCCGGGGCCTCGGCCGCGGCGTCCGTCACACCGTCGCCGGCGGGCGCGACGTCGCCCGCACGGCGATCCAGCACCGCGAGCAGCGGCGCGGCGAAAAGGGTTCCTCCACATTCGAAACCCAGGTGGGCCCGACCGACGTGATGAGCAGCTATCCCGAGGACGACGAGTTCGAACCGACCGTCGCGATCGCCGAGGACGGCGATGCGCCGGAGCCAGCCACGGCCGAGCTCGCCGAGGTCGAGGATGACCCGGAGCACGCTCCGGACCTGGCCGACGATCTTCAGCCCCACGCCTACGAGGTCGAGGTCCGCAGCGAGGAGGGCCTCGGCGTAGGCACCGACTCGGAGTCGAAGCAGGCCGCGCTGACGCCGATGGGCAGCAAGCGCGGCGTCACCGAATCGGAGCAGATCGACTACCGCGTCCCTCCGTCGAAGGTGCTCGAAAAGGGCAAAGGGGACAAAGGGCCCGACCCGCGCGACCACGAAGCGATCGGTAGCAAGCTGGTCGAGACCCTCGGCCACTTCGGCGTCGAGGCGAAGATCGTCGGCATCGTCAGCGGCCCGCACGTCTCGCGCTTCGAGCTGCGCCTCGCGCCCGGCACCAAGGTGAAGAAAGTCACCGAGCTCTCCAACGACCTCGCCTACGCGCTGGCCTCGACCGACATCCGCATCCTCGCGCCGATCCCCGGCAAGCAGGCGGTCGGGGTCGAGGTGCCCAACACGCGCCGCCGCCTCGTCCGCCTCGGCGACATCTACGCCGGCCGGCCGGAGAAGGCCTCGCCGTTGGTCGCCTGGCTCGGCAAGGGGATCGACGGCAACGCCGTCTGGACCGATCTGGCCAAGATGCCGCACGTGCTCGTCGCCGGCACCACCGGCTCGGGCAAGTCCGGCTGCGTCAACGCGATCCTCTCCTCGATCCTGATGCACGCCTCGCCCAACGACGTGCGCCTCGTCCTGGTCGACCCCAAGCAGGTCGAGCTCAACCACTACGAGCACGTCCCGCACCTGCTCACCCCGGTCGTCACCTCGCCGCGCCTCGCCGCCAACGTGCTCGCCAACCTGATCGGCGAGATGGAGAGCCGCTACGGGATCATGGGCCAGGCCCGCTGCCGCAACCTGGCCGAGCTGAACCGCGCCCGCGCCAAGGCGGGCGAGGCGCCGCTGCCGCACATCCTCTGCGTGATCGACGAGCTCGCCGACCTGATGATGGTCTCGCCGGCCGAGGTCGAGGACTCGATCATCCGCCTGGCGCAGAAGTCGCGCGCCACCGGCATCCACCTGGTGCTGGCGACGCAGCGGCCCTCGACCGACATCATCACCGGCACGATCAAGGTCAACATCCCGGCCCGGATCGCCTTTGCCGTCTCCTCCCAGACCGACTCGCGGGTGATCCTCGACCAGGGCGGGGCGGAGGCGCTGCTCGGCCAGGGCGACATGCTCTTCCGCGGCGCCGGCACCTCGAAGCTGGCCCGTGTGCAGGGCGCCTTCGTCACCGAGGAGGAGATCGCCCGGATCACCGGTCACTGGGCCAAGCAGGGCGAACCGGAGTTCGAGGACGAGCTGCTCGAGGCGCGCGAGGAGGTCGCCGCCGACGGCGGGGACGGCGAGTTCGACCCCGACGCCGATGACCTGCTCGACGAAGCGATCCGCACCGTCGTGCAGACCGAAACCGCTTCCGTTTCGATGATCCAGCGGCGCTTGCGCGTCGGCTACACCCGCGCCGGTCGGTTGATCGACATGCTCGAGCGGCGCGGCGTGATCTCCGGCTACGAGGGCTCCAAGCCGCGGCAGGTGCTGATCACAGAGGCCGACCTGCCGCGGGTGCTCGCCGGCGGCGGCGAGCCGGTCGGGGTCGAGGCCGACGAGGCCGGATAACCGCGATCGTTCGCGCCGGAGAGGCGCAGCAGACACAATGTCAGCGTGGACACCGGTATCGGAGCCACACTGCGCGAGGCGAGAATTCGTCGCAAAATCGAGCTTTCCGAGGTCGAAGCGGCGATCAAGATCCGCGTCCGCTACCTGCTGGCGATCGAGAACGAAGAGTGGGACGTCCTTCCCGGCGTCGCCTATACGCGCGGCTTCGTTCGCACCTACGCCTACTACCTGGGCCTCGACGGGGAACGACTAGCCGACGAGTATCGCCACGGGGTCGCGCCTCCGGGCGGCGACAGGGTCCCCAAGCGGGTCGAGCCGGTGCCGGCCGCCGCTCCGCGGCCTGAGAGCCGCCTTTCCGGTCGAGCTCTCGTCGTTGCC
>DATDBO010000077.1:0-20783 GCA_036524775.1 Solirubrobacterales bacterium | reverse complement strand
CCGGCCGCGGCCTAGAATCCAGCGGATGAGCGCGCAGGAGATCAGGGTCGCGGTGATCGGCGCCGGCATGTCGGGGATCGGCGCGGCAATCCACATGCGGAGGGCCGGGATCGAGGACTTCGTCGTGCTCGAGCGCGCCGGCGAGCCGGGTGGCACCTGGCGCGACAACACCTACCCGGGCTGCGCCTGCGACGTGCCGACGGCGCTCTACTCCTACTCCTTCGCGCCGAAACCGGACTGGAGCCGCGCCTTCGCCCCGCAGGAGGAGATCCGCCGCTACCTGCTCGACGTCGCAGCCGAGCACGGGGTCTCGGACCGGATCCGGTGCAACGCCGACGTGCTCGACGCCGAGTGGGACGCAGCGGCGCAGCGCTGGCAAGTGCGAACCGGCGCCGGCGAGTACGCCGCACGGGTGCTGGTTTCGGCGACCGGGCCGTGGAGCGAGCCGGTCGTCCCCGAGATCCCCGGGCTGGAGAGCTTCGAGGGGAAGGTCTTCCACTCCTCGCGCTGGGACCACGACCACGACCTCGACGGCGCCCGGGTGGCGACGATCGGCAGCGGCGCCTCGGCGGTCCAGTTCGTGCCGGAGATCCAGCCGCGCGTCGCCTCGCTGACGGTCTTCCAAAGGACCGCCCACTGGGTCCTGCCCAAGGGGGACCGCCCGCTCGGCCCCCGCACCCAGGCGATCTTCCGCCGCTACCCGTCCACGCAGCGTGCCCTGCGGGGCGGGATCTACGGCGCCGGCGAGGCCCTCGGCGTGGCGACCCGCAACCCGCGGCTGTTGGCGCCGCTGCAGGCCGCCGCCGTGCGCCACCTGCGCCGCTCGGTCCCCGACCCCGAGCTGCGCCGCATCCTCACCCCCGAGTACACGATCGGGTGCAAGCGGCTGCTCTTCTCCAACGATTGGTACCGGGCGCTGAGCCGGCCCAACGTCGACGTCGTCCCCCACGCAGTGGAGGAAGTTCGGCCGCACGGCGTCGTCGGCGCCGACGGGGTGGAGCGGCCAGCCGACACGATCGTGCTCGGCACCGGCTTCACGATCACCGACCTGCCGATCGCGGCGCGGGTCAAGGGCCGCGGCGGGCGCAGCCTCGCGGGGACCTGGCAGGGCAGCCCGACCGGCTACCTCGGCAGCGTCGTCCACGGCTTCCCCAACTTCTTCATCCTGCTCGGGCCGAATGTCGGCAACGGACACTCCTCGGCCTTCGTCCTCTCCGAGACCCAGATCGGCTACATGGTCGAGGCGCTGCGGGCGATGTCCGACGGCGACCTGGCCAGCGTCGAGGTCAGGGCGGAGACGCAGGAGCGCTTCAACGCCGAGGTCCAGTCCCGCCTCGCCGGCACGGTCTGGAACGCCGGTGGCTGCAACAGCTACTACCTCGACGCGAACGGCCGCAACAGCACGATGTTCCCCGGCTCGACCTTCGAGCTGCGCCGCCGCCTCGCCCGCTTCGACCCCGCCGACTACACCGTCGCCGCGCCCACGCCGGAGCCGGCCGCGGTCTGATGAGCCGGGTCCGCAGGGCGCCGGGGCGGCTGCTGCGCGCCGCCGAGCCGCTGGTCAACCCGCCCTCTGCTCTCGACGAGGGGGAGCTGCGCGCCGCGGTCGCCGGCAAGACGGTGCTGGTCACCGGCGCCTCCTACGGGCTCGGCGAGGCGACCGCGCGCCGACTCGGCGGCGCCGGCGCGACCGTGCTGCTCACCGCCCGCTCGGGCGAGCGGCTGGAGGAGATCGCCGCCGAGATCCGCGCGGCGGGCGGCGATGCCCACACCCGCGCCGCCGACCTGACCGACGTCGCGAGCGTCGAAGCGCTCGCCGAGTGGGTGCCGGCCGAGCACGATCACGTCGACATCGTGGTCAGCAACGCCGGTAAGTCGATCCGGCGCTCGCTCGAGCTCTCCTACGATCGCTTCCACGACTTCGAGCGCACGGTCGGGATCAACTACCTGGGGCCCGTGCGACTGCTGCTGGCGCTGCTGCCCTCGATGCGCGCCCGCGGCGGCGGGCAGATCGTCAACGTCTCGACGATCGGCGCGCGGATCGCGCCGGGACCGCGCTGGGGCGCCTACCAGGCCTCGAAGAGCGCCTTCGACATCTGGCTGCGCAGCGTCGCCCCGGAGCTGCGCGGCGACGGCATCGCCGTCACCTCCGTCTACATGGCGCTGATCCACACGCGGATGAGCGCCCCGACGCCGATCTACCGCCACGTTCCTGGGCAGACCCCCGAGGGGGCGGCGGCGACGGTCTGCCGGGCGATCGTGCGCCGGCCGCGCTCGATCGCGCCCTGGTGGTCGCCGGTCGCCGACGTGGCGACGACGGTGGCGCGAACCCCGTGGGACGCGGCGACCGGCCTGCTCTTCCGCTTCACCGAGGACACCGCGGCGGCGCGCGGCGGGGGCGGCTCGCAGAGTGGGCAGGACGGGGCGACGGAGGGATCCGACCTGCTCTTCAACGCGCGGCTGGGCCGGCGGGCGCTGGCAGCGCTGCGCGACGCAGGCGGCCTCGCGCCGGTGCCGCCTTCCCGCCTGCCGACGGCGCTGCGAGCGCTGCGGATGGGAATGGGGCCGGCGACCCTGATCGCCCTCGGCGCGGCCCGCCGGCCCGACCGCACGGCGATCGCCGACGAGCGCGGTGAGGTCTCCTACGCCGAGCTCGACCGCCGCGGCGCCGCGGTCGCCGCCGGCCTGGGCCGCGAGCTCGGGGTCGGCCCGGGCGCGCCGCTGGCGGTGATGTGCCGCAACCACCGCGGCTTCGTCGAAGCGATCGCCGCCGGCTCGCTGCTCGGCGCCGACCTGCTCCTGCTCGGCACCGACTTCCCGGCGCCGCAGCTGGCCAAGGTGCTGGAGCGCGAGCGCCCCGCCGCGGTCGTCCACGACGAGGAGTTCGCGCCGCTCTTCGAGGGATCCGGGTTCGACGGCGGGCTCGTCACCGCCTGGCACGACGGCGAGCCGCCCGCGCTCAGCCTCGACCGGTTCGCCGCCGGGCCGGGCGCGAAGCTCGCCCGGCCGAGCGAGCGCGGGCGTCTGGTCATCCTCACCTCGGGCACCACCGGCGTGCCCAAGTCCGCTCCCCGCAACCCCGAGCTGAGCGCGGCGCTCGGGCCGGTGGCGACGATCTTCGCCAACGTCCCGCTGCGCTCCGACGAGCCGATCCTCGTCGCCCCGCCCGCCTTCCACGGCTTCGGGCTCGCCTTCCTCTCGCTCGGCCTGGTGCTCGGCACGACCGTCGTCCTGCGGCGCCGCTTCGAGCCGGAGGAGGCGCTGGCGGCGATCGAGCGCCACGGAGCTGGGGCGCTGGTCGCGGTGCCGATCATGCTCGACCGCATCCTGCGCTGTCCGCCGGAAGCCCGCGAGCGCTACGACACCTCGTCCCTGCGGGCGGTGGTTTCGGGGGCCTCCGCCCTCTCTCCCGCGACCTCGGCCGGGATCGCCGACAGCTTCGGCGAGGTCCTCTACAACCTCTACGGCTCGACCGAGACCGGCTTCGCCGCAATCGCCGGCCCGGCCGACCTGCGCGCCTCCCCCGGCACCGTCGGCCGGCCGCCGCTGGGGACGACGCTCAAGATCCTCGACGCCGAGCGCCGCGAGGCTGCTCCCGGCGAGGTCGGCCACGTCTTCATCGGCGGCCGGCTCGTCTTCGACGGCTACTCGGGCGAGGAGGCGCCGAAGGAGACCGTCGGCGGGCTGATGAACACCGGCGACCTCGGTCATCTCGACGCCGAGGGGCGGCTGCTGATCGACGGGCGCGAGGACGACATGATCTCTCCGGCGGCGAGAACGTCTTCCCGCAGGAGGTGAGCGACGTGCTCGGCCGCCACCCGACTGTGGCCGATGTCGCCGTGGTCGGCGTCGATGACGAAGAGTTCGGCCGGCGCCTGCGCGCCTACGTCGTCGCCGCGCCCGGTGCGAAGCCGAGCGAGGAGGAGCTGCGCGGCCACGTCAAGCAGCACCTGCCCCGCTTCCAGGTCCCCCGCGACGTCGTCTTCGTCACCGAGATCCCCCGCACGGCCACCGGCAAGGTCCGCGCCCGCGCGCTCGAGGGCCCTTAGGGCGAGACGAAGGTCGCCGGGTCGGGGCCGATGCGCTTGCCGACGTCGAGCGCGGCGATCTCGGTCATGTCCTCGTCGCCCAGCTCGAAGTCGAACAGGTCGAAGTTCTCGCGGATCCGCTTCGGCGTCACCGACTTGGGGATGACGACGTTGCCGAGCTGCAGGTGCCAGCGCAGGATGACCTGCGCGGGAGTGCGGTCGTGGCGGGCGGCGACGGAGGCGATCGTCTCGTTGACGAGCAGCTCGCCCTGGGCGAGCGGGCTCCAGGCCTCGGTGGCGATGCCGTGCTCGCGGTGCCACTCGCGCAGCTCGGCCTGCTGCAGGTGGGGGTGGAGCTCGACCTGGTTGATGGTCGGCAGGGCGTCGGCCTCGCGCTCGAGCATCTCGAGGTCCTCGATGCGGAAGTTGGAGACGCCGATCGTGCGCGAGCCGCCCTCCTCGTGGATCCGTTCGAAGGCGCGCCAGGTGTCGAGCGTGCGACCCTCGGTCGGCACCGGCCAGTGGATCAGGTAGAGGTCGACGTGATCTAGGCCGAGCCGGTCGAGGCTCTTCTGGAAGGCGCCCAGGGTCGACTCGTAGCCCTGCTGGGAGTTCCACAGCTTGGTCGTGACGAAGATCTCCTCGCGGGGGACGTCGGAGGCAGCGATCGCCGCGCCGACGCCGCGCTCGTTGCGGTAGGCGCCGGCCGTTGTCGATGTGGCGGTAGCCGACCTCGAGCGCCTCCTCGACGGTTTCCTGGGTGTCCTCGGGCGGCACCTGGAAGACGCCGAAGCCGAGCTGGGGGATCTCCACGCCGTCGTGGAGGGCGATCGACGGGACCGAGGTCGCCTGCGTCATCTCTTGCTCCCTTTCGTCGGTGAGTGGGAACCGCAGGGGCGGGCTACCCGATGGGTAGATCGAATATACGCCCGCGCGGGCGCCAGGCGAATGCCGCCCAAGGAGCGCTAGGCAGTCGAGAGGCCGATTGCGAGCAGCGGGAAGCTGGCCATCAGGCCGAGGAAGGCGCCGATCGCGAGCCCGGTGGTGGTCCGGGTGCTCGCCGAGCGGGCGCCGGAGAAGAGCCCGAGAAGGGTGCCGAAGGCGGCGATTCCGAAGCCGATCCAGAAGACGTCGGGCATGAGCGCGCGCGAGGTTACCGGACGGGCAGGACTCCGGCGAGGCGGCTACGCTGGCGGCGTGAAGCTCCTCGCCTTCAGCGACCTGCACCGCGACCTGGGTCAGGCCGAGAAGCTGGTCGAGATGGCGGCCGAGGCGGACGTCGTGATCGGGGCGGGCGACTTCGCCTCGGTGCACGAGGGGCTGGAGGAGACGATCGCCGCTCTGGCGGCGATCAAGGCGCCCACCGTCCTGGTCCCCGGCAACAACGAGACCGAGGACGCCCTGCGTGAGGCATCGTCGGCCTGGAGCACCGCCCGCGTCCTGCACGGCGATGGCACCGAGATAGACGGGGTGAGCTTCTACGGCCTCGGCGCCGGGATCCCGATCACGCCCTGGGACTGGAGCTTCGACCTCGACGACCTCTCGGCGGCCGAGCAGCTCGCCGCCTGTCCGGAGGGCGCCGTCCTCGTCCTCCACTCCCCCCCGCACGGCCACTGCGACTCCAGCGGCAGCGGCGACCACTTCGGCAGCAACGCCCTCCTCCAGGCGATTGAAGACAAGCGCCCGCGGCTGGCGGTCTGCGGCCACATCCACGAGTCATGGGGTTGCCAGAGCCAGATCGGCGAGACGCCCCTCTACAACCTCGGCCCCGCCGGCACCTGGCTCGAAGTCAGATAGCAGGTTCAACCCTCGCCCATCTGCCTCTGGTTCGGCTGTTCGCTATACCCACAGGGTCACGTTCTCCTCACGACATAAGACCTCTCTCGAGAGCGACCCCGCCAAGGCGAATGCCGCGAAGGAGATGCTGGGCACGACGACCCTTGCCGATACGGTCGACGCGGCTCTGACCGAAGTCATCAAGCTGAGTCACAGGCGCCAGTTGATGGAGCTGCTGTTCAGTCCCAATGCTCTCGCGTCGGGTGACTCAGCAACGATGACCGACGCCTGGCGCTGAACGCCAAGCTAGTCCCTGGATCGAAACTCGGCGGCCCGGCAACTTCGATGCTGAGCTCGACCGTGCCAGCTCTGACCAGATCGAAGTGCACGAGGGCAATCCCGACGCGCAGGGTTTCGATCCTCGTCAGCCTCACGCGCCAGGAGGGGCCGGAGTGGATCCGTCTAAACCGACGGAACAAAGGCAGCCTTGTCACCCAGCCCTTCAAGCGACGGAATAGCTAGCGAAGGAGCAAAGACCGCGTACTCCCTGCCCACATGCTGAACCGCGGCACTGTGCGACAGAGTGAACTCGGCACATCGGAGCCCCGCGTAGAGATCCTCGGTTACGCGTGAATCCGCGTCGTAGGTGACAAGCCAACGGCCGCCCGCCTTCAACATGCAAGCTAGCCGCAGATGGTCGTCCCAACCAAGAGTGTCGAGATAAAGACCGCCTTCACTTCTGGAGTGCTTTCGAGATACCGGGCCCGCAAAGGCTCAGTGCGTAGCTGGCTCACGCCGATGTCGGCGGCCAGATCACCCAGGATGTGCTCGAAGAACGCCTGGAGATCGGAGGCGGAGTAATGGAAGTAGACGAGACCGTCGCGATACTCGACGCCAGCCTTGTCTCGAAAGTTCTGGTCAAGGACCAGGCGGCCGAGGGTGGTGATCTTCCTCTTGCCGACTTCTTGGGCGAGTTCCTGAAGAAGATCGTTGCTCGGGTAGCCCTCGGCCACCGCTTCGAGGAAGGCCATGGCGGCCGCGGCCTCCCTGCCCGGTTTGCTCTTAAAGCGGTTTGCTGCGTAGGCGCTCCATGGAACGCTGCCAGCGCCTTCTGACTCCCCTCCGTGTCTGATTTCCAACCAATGCGCAGCAGCTTTTCGAGAAGAAGCTATGGAGCATTCTGCCTCGCTCGGAGCAGACCCTTTTTTTGACAAGCGCTTGATCGCGGCCGCGATCGGAGTTCCATCCGCGAGCGCCGGGTTATTCGCAGCTTGACCGCGGTCAGGCGGCGATTCCCCTCGACCACCGTGTAGCCGTTCCTACTTTTCAACACCATGAGGCGCTCTATCGGACTGAGGCCATTTTTCAAGATGTCGTTGGCGAGGACCACCAGCTTTTGACGCTGGCTAGCAATGAGGCTTTCGATAGCGGCCCGCTGCGAGTCGAGTCCCCGTGACGCGGATTCTTGGTGTCGAGCATCAATTGCCCGACAGGGATCGTCTTGGTTTCGAACTGCATGACGCGGCAGTATCACCATTCGCTTGAAATGGCGCCAAACTATCCGGGTGAAGAAAGGCATTTGTCAATTCCGGTTTGCAACCATTCAAGTACAGGGGCTCCTCGCCTGGCAGCAGATGCGTGTGTAGCGGGTCGCGTGAAGGCGGGCAAGTGGTTGCCGAAGGCGCGGCTTAGCTGGAGGAGGTTGGTGCCCGCCGGTAGGCGGACCTCGCGGCGGTGTATCCCGCCAGCCCCAGACCGCTCGCGAATGAACCTATTCGTCTGCGATTGCGCGGAGGCGCGGCAGGAGGATGCTGTCGATCCGATTCGAATCAGCAGATCCGCTTCGTCCCAGTCCAGCAGCAGAGCCATCGACAGCGTCCAGAAAGCGGCGTTGAGCTAACAAAGCCGCGATCTCTTGGGAAATGAATGAGCGGAGATCGCTGGGAGCGGCGGCAACTTCGTCAATGATTTCCGCTCGGCCGTCAACGAGGGCGATGACGTCCTCGAGATCGTGACTGCGGAGATGATCGCCGCCCCCGCGCCCGTTCCAGGCCTCCAGCTTCGTTGCGATGAGGTAGGGCGGCGAGATCGCACGTATCTCTTTTTCCGATGGCAGAGAGACGGCTTCGGCATGGTCGAGAGCCGGCTGCTGCCAGCGGTTCTCGAAGCCCAGAATCGACGCATCGCTCGGCATCAAGTCGACAAGTAGGTCGTCCCTTCCATCACCAGCTCTCCACCTGCAGATCACCGGGCTCGATGAGTCATGGCGAAGCCCATGGGCACGCAGGCGCTCCTCGAAGTCGTACCAAGCAAGCCGCGAGGCGACCTCGACCACCACGTCGACGTCCTTCGTGGGCCGAGGTGCGGGCGCGGCTGGATCGGTGATCCAGAGCACGACGGTCGCTCCACCTACGAAAGCGATCTCGTCGAGGAACGGCGCCAACTCACGCGCGGCCCTCTCGAGCATTGCAACGCTCACGAGGCGATCTCCTCTCTTAAAAGCTTTTCCGACAGCTGCCTGATTCGAGGGCTGTCGTTGCTCCGCAGCGCGTCCACCAAGGACAAGCGTCGCCACAACTCGGCGTTGGTCTGGGCAGCCTCGGGAACCATCGGATGGAGCGGCTCGAGTTCGAGCCCGCGCATGGTGCCCTTGTAGTACGGCCATACGGGCAGCAGCCCCGCCGAGTCGGCTAGGGCGTCCTTCAACGGCTCGGCGGCCCACGCGGTCGGGATCCCCCCAACTTCGGGCCCCCAACTCGCCGGAAAGCTGAACTTCACCGCGTGGATGAGGAACTCTTCAGCGGGCGCCTGAGGAACCCGCCGGCGCTCGGCCGAGTAGAGGCCGGCCTCGTCAAGGCGCCGTAATGCGCGATGCGTACCGGCCGCATCGAAGCCGAGCTCGCCGGCAAGATCCCGCACGGGAAGCGGCTCAGCCGAACCCAACAGCTTCAGCAGTACGACGACGTCTTGCCCCTTCAGCATCAAGCTATTGTTTCATGTTTCGATACATGAAACAAGCTAATCGCGGCCGGGAGAGGCAGGAACGCACCCGACAGGATTCGAACCTGTGACCTTCGGTTTCGTAGACCGAGACCGTGGATCGGCTGGACTACGTGGAGCCCGGTTTCAAGCGTTTTTCAGCGAATCGAGTCCCGCTGGGATCGGCTGGAGTCTGTGGGGCATGTTGCCCCATTCGTTGCCCCAGGGGTCGATGCGCTCTCTGGCATTGCTGAAGTAGCTTCAGACCGATGTGAGGACCTTCTGCCTCATGAAGTCTGCGATGGCCGGGACTTGCTTGACTAAGGTCGAATGACGGATCCGATGCAGGAAACTGCACTGCAAAGGGCGGCGACGGGCCTCGATGAAGGTGCCCGAGAGCTGCTACTACGGGTGCTCGCGGAAGTGGCCGAGTTGAACAGCAAGGTGATCGTCGCTTGTTTCTTTCGCGACCGCTACGGAGGGCCACCCGACTACCTAGCAGCCGTCGACGAGGTATGGGGAGAAGCCGTCGGCTATCGCTTGCGGGAACAGATTGGCCAAGCTCAAACTGATGCCGAGATGTCGCTCAGTTTCGGCGGTCCTCCTCGGGACCCCTCCCTGGCCGCTGCAAAGGCACTCCTAATGCATGCCCCCGAGCCTGATTTCCGGGCGGCCATCGCTGCGGCGCTGGAAGCCTGTCACGCCCTGGATAAGGCGGCGGAGCGAATCACCGTGATCTGCCGCAACCGCGGGGCACCGTGGGCCCTTAATGCCGCCGAGGGCTTCCAGTACGTCGGGGACGAGCAAGTGGAAGCTGAGCTAATCCGGCCGGGGCTGGCGGCAATAAATCGACCGGAGTTTGCTGGGGGTGTCAAGCGTGAGTTTGAGTCTGCCCGTGTTGAGCTCAATCGCGGGACGCCTGAAGCGCTCAAGCAAGCGATTCACGAGGCTGGCTGCAGTGTCGAGAGCGCGATGAAGGTGGTGCTTGAAAGCCACGGCGTGCCCTTTGACGCTGGCGACACTGCGTTGCCTCTCTTCAATCACCTCGAGGCGGCCGGGGTCGTGCCGCGACATATGGAAAAGTTGGTGCTCGTGGCGATGACCCCTCGCAATCGCAAGGGTGGACACGGCGCTGGCGCACAACCGCATGCCGTCGATGCCGCAGAGGCCGAGGCGATTATTGCCGGGGCCGCTGGCGCGATCGCCTATCTGGCTAGCCGTCTGCGCTGAGAACGGGCGCGACGCTAGTTGATAGCCCCTTCCGGCATCAGGCTTGAGTGCTGCTGTCGGCGGCAACGAGGACAACGGGCAGCCCTTCGTCGGCTGCGCGCTTGATCTCATGACCGGCCGATGCCGCGTCTGCGTCGATGAAGGCGGCCCGGTCGGGATAGGGCGAGCGGCCTTTGATCGTGAGGTCGATCGCTTCATTCATGACCCTGGCGGCGGGAGACGGCCCGTTGTCGATGCTCATTGCCCTTCCCATCCTCTTGTTGTTGCCCCAGCGGTCAACCGCAGCTAGGAACTTATTGTCCGCGAGATTGTAGAATCATCGGCCTGCATGAGGAACGATCCTTGGATAGACCCCGACCTACAGCCCGGTGACTTCGACGTGGAGCTCGACCGAGCCCGCGCTGATCAGATTGAGCTACACGAGGGGAATCCCGACGCAACGCTGTTGATTGTCGTCAGCGCCGAGGACCACGCCAAGCGTGCTGGCTAATTCCCGGGACTAGCGAAGCTGAGCGCTGGCCCACTCTCCGACTTCGCTGACCAGCGCAAGTGCGGCGTCGCGGTCGAGCGGCTCGGCGTCCAGAAGGTCCGCATAACGCAGCGGAACGGCATAGATCGAAAGGCCATCAAGCCAATCAGCGCCCGGAGGCGAATCGACGCCGGCCTCGCCAAGAATCTCCAGTAGGCGACCGAGGTCATGGATGCGGGCCTCTTCCAGCCCTTGGAGCGCCATCACCGCCTTGAGCCACTTCTCGATCGCCTGCTGAGCATGGAAGCCAACCGCCTCGTCATCGATCTCCGGGTCGGGCGCAAGTCTGCGCATTGCCTTCGCGTCGCCTTCCGCCTTGCGCGCGAGAACCTTCGCGAGATCCCGGCCTTCAGGCCTCGACAAGAACCCGGCCCTCGTCCAGTGCCTCGTTCAACATCGAGCCCTTGAAATGGCCCCATTCCTCAGCGTGTTTGGCACTGACGACGATCACGTCGAGGGCTACGTCAAGCCCTCGTAGCTCCCGGCGCAGTCGCGCCGTCTCCGCGCGACGCGTCGGCACCTCGTCCGGCTCGATTACAAGCAGGTCGAGATCCGAGTCCGGGCGAGCCTCGCCCCGAGCACGGGAACCAAACAGGATCACCTTCGATCCGGGCGCGGCAGCAGCCAAGCGGCGCCCCGCCTCGTCGATCAGGGACTCGTTCGTCATCGACATAGACCGAAAATCTTAGTCGGACCCGGCGACAGGAACATAGCCAAGACTGCGGCGGCCCCTCACCTCCCTATCCGAGGATCACCCGCCGACCATGCGAATTCGGACACCGCCCTATTGGTCTACCCTCAACACATGGCAAAGGACGTAGCGCGGCAGGTCGAGTGGAACGAAGCAGCCGTCGACGACTCCGGGACTCTGAGCGTAGCCTTGGTCGGAGAGTGGGATGAAGACTGGAACGAAAGCTTCAACGAGATCCTCTCGATCCTTATGCGCGAGACGCGAGGGGGCGTTTGGGGACGGATAACGCTCATCCGGGATGCGATTACTGTCGATGGAGTGGAGAAGGGCTCCGAGGCTGCCCTCAAGGGGTTTCTAGAGAGTGTTGTTCGGCAAGCGAATTCTGATGTGGTTCCCCGGAAGCAACGCAAGGACGAAGCCAGGAAAAAGGCTGGAACCGAGGCTGCAAACAGAAAGGCCTCCGCTGAACAGATGACGGACACGTTCCGAGGCTTTGGCCGGGATTAGCTTCCCGAGATGATCTCAGGCACCTCACGCCGCACCGGTCGCTCATGAGCGAGATCGCGCGAGCGCTCGTTCTGCCGGACTTTTTCGCGCCAGACCCTGCAGACCTGATGTCCCTTCTCCTTGTGTGGGAGGAGCTGGAAGTAGAAGTTGGGGACTACCACCCTCAGTGGCCTGACTACAAGGACTTTCGCGACACACTGAGAGACACAGGACTTATTCGCGAGTATCCCCCGTCATTTGAAATCAAGCCCGTTGTCGATCCGACGATACCTGACGATCAGTCCGGTCCCGAGCTAGAACAACTCGCGCAATCGGACGGGATGGAGCTCGCAGCGGTCGTTCTTCGCAGCATCAGAAAGGCACAGCTCCAAGCTCGGGATCAGGGATTTGCGCCCGTCGCGATGACGCAACTTGCCGAGCTTGCGTCAGTACTGCCACCCGTAGACCCTCAGGCTCCGATTGCCGAGGCCACCATGATCCAAGTCGCCGTAAACGGAATGAGGCTTGATCCCGCGACGAATCTTGACGATGTGCTGCGTTTCCGTGAAAGGAATCGGCATCTCATGGGTCGATTTCGTGGGGCAATGATCGATCTTTCTGCGGCAATAGATGCAGGCACCGCAGCAACGGCCAAGGAGCAAGCCTATGCTGCGATGGCTAACCGTATTGAGCCTGTGCTGGGTGAGCTTGCAATTGCCCTTGACCGAGGCCGCTTGAGCTTCGCTGTCAACACGCTCCTCGGAGCGACGGCACTTGCGCTTGGCACAGCAGACCCAACCGCTACGGCAGTGACTAGCGGGGGCCTCGTGGCTCAATCTCTGAAGTACGCATTCGATCGAGACAGCCTCGTCCGCAACCACCCCTATGGACTGATCTACCGAGCCCAGCAAGAATTCGCTAAACCTGTGAATGCAAAATCCCCTTTAGTCATTACAGATCCAGAATCGACGCTCGCTAAGACCTGCTTCAACCTCATGCTGAATCTTCGCCTCGCATTGCGAAGTCCAGCTGGGTGACGTAAGCGGCGGCGGCACAGCTTCTATGCCATTCACTTCAGGTCTAGTGCTGGTGCATCCTCGCCCGGCAACAGGTGGGTGTAGCGGGTCAGCGTGAAGGCGGGTGAGTGGTGGCCGAGGGCGCGGCTTAGCTGGAGGAGGTTCGTGCCTTGGCTCAGGTGGAGAGAGGCGAAGGTGTGGCGGAACGTGTGGAAGCCGGCCCAGGGGGCGTCGATCTCCTCTACGAGCGGCTTGAGGACGCGGCGGCGGAGATTGCCGGGGTTGAGCGGGCCTCCTGCTTCGCTGGGGAAAGCTAGGGCGGTCGAGTCTTGATCGGTCTGGGTAGCGAGGTGGGCACGCAGCCTTGCCGCGAGCGGTCCCGGTAGCCGGACCTCGCGACGGCCGTACTTGCTCTTGGGCGGCACGATCCGGTCGCGGACGATGGCGCGGCGGATGCAAACCTCGGGCGCTGAGACGTCGAGTTGAAGGTGGAGGCGTTGGAGGGCGATCGCCTCACTGATCCGCAGGCCGCAGGTGACCAGGAGCTCGAACAGAGGTCGATGGCGCTCGGGCGCCACCGCCAGGATCGCGGTGAGCTGCTCGCGGCTGAAGACCTTGATCTCTTCCTCGTTGCCAGCGACTCGCTCGCGCTGGGGCAGTGCGAGGCCCTGGGCCGGGTTGTGGCGGATCAGGCCCTCACGCTTGGCGGTCGCCAGGGCGGCGCGGATCGGCATTGAGATGTTGGCGATCGTGCGGTCGCTGAGGCGCTTGCCTTGCTCCCCCTCGTCAGCGAGCCGGTCGAGAAAGCGCGCCAGCTCGTAGGTGGTCAGCTCGGTCAGCTTCAGCCTGCCGGAGAAGTAGGGGCGAACGTAGGCGCCGATCAAGCGGCGGTATTCGTCGCGCGTGTTCTCGCGGAAGCCGCGCCTTCCCTGACCGCGGTAGCGCTCGACCCACTCGTCCAGGTAGCGCAGGAAGGTAATCGTCGTGCGCTCTTGCAGCTCGCCGCGGTCGCGGTCGGTCTCGCTCTCGCGCTTGATCCGCCGCGCCTCCTCGTAGGTGCGGGCGCTGCGCTTGCGCTGCCTGCCGGCATTGCGGAAGACGCAGACGTAGCCGATCACGCCGCCGTCGGCGCCGAGGCGCTTGAAGACACCCGGCGTCCTGGTCTTGACGAGCCGCCGCTTGTCGCCGCAGCCTGGACCGGCCGCAGGGGCCGACGTATCCTGGGAAACGCTCATGAGCTTGTACCTCGTGAGCCGGGGGCGGGTCGTTAGCGCGACGCCGCCCCGTTTTGACGTTGACGGACAAAACATTACAAGGTGCAAGCGCGCCGAGTGGCAACGAGGCGCGCAGTGGTCATCCATAGGCGAAGGTCAGCAGAGCCAGGCGAGGTTGACGGCGACGGGGCGATCCCGTGCCTTGGCGGCTGGCTACCGGAGAGGATCAATCGCAGAAGTAGACCATCGGGATATAGAAGTCAGCGATTTAGGAGCGTCGAAAAGCTAGGTCGCAAGCGGACTTGAGGACGTTTCCGAGAGGCGCAATGCGAGCCGTAGTGCGAAGTGCAGTGCGAGCCGTAGTGCGAGCCATAGAGCGAGCAGCAGTGCGAGCCAAAATGGGGGTGCGAACCACAGTACGAACTGCAGTGCGAACCCCGGTGCGAACTACAGAGCGAACCGCAGTGCGAACCGAACGTCTGCTCGCTGGAGCTCCAAAATTCATCCGTCAAGAGGGAGGCCAGCCCGATCCATGAGGGTGGCGGGTTCCGGGGGAGGCAGGATCGTGAACGCCCCCGCCTCGGTTATGGCCGGCGTCCAGGTGATTCCGTCGAGCAGCGCGCAGTCGATCCGGATGCCCAAGCCACTGGCGATTTTGATCAACGTGTCGATGCGAGGGACCCGTGCCCCTCGCTCCAGCAGACCGATCTCGGTCCGATGGAGCGAGCAGCGCATTCCCAGCTCTTCCTGGGATATGTCGGCCGCCTTGCGGTGTCGGCGCAGGTTCTCGCCGAAGCGCCTTGCGACCTCCATCACTCCATCTCCAGGCCGGAGAAGTAGAGTGCCGCTCGCGTCGGCAAGACGAAAGGGCCATGGCAGTGCAGGAGCCCTCCGCCAACGAGATCGCGGATCGCCCGCTCCACTTCGTCGCCCTTGTCAAAGTCGCCAGGATGGGCGTATAGCGCTAGGGCAACCTCCGGGATCGTCAACTGGGCTGGATGCTGTCCGAGCAGGAAGTCGAGGACGACGCGCTGATTTCGGGCCTCCTGAGCGGCGTAGCTGGGAAGACCGCACTCGGCGCAATCCGTGGCGATGGGCGTGTCGGGCACGGCGGCCCTCCTTTCGGTCGGGCACCGAAAGAGCCACCGGCAATGCAGCCGTCAAAACGCCACGGCGGTACCGTCTCTCTCGCATCGAAGGCTTCTACTTCGGTGCCGGCCCCGGGGCGTTCATGCGCCGCCGGGGCGCTTCTTATTCGCTTTTGCGCGGCGAACGTAGGTGGACCAGCAGCCCGGCGCAAGGGCTGGGATCGAACCTCACTCCACCTCACATTGCCCCAGGCGTTGCCCCAGCGACAATCGCGCACTGTCCGAGTGACCCCCGAAAACGCGGAAACCCGCTTCACAAGCGGGTTTCACCGAACGCGCCCGACAGGATTCGAACCTGTGACCTTCGGTTTCGTAGACCGACGCTCTATCCAACTGAGCTACGGGCGCGGGTTGAGGCGAGATCGGCGCCTCGGGGGCATTCTATGGGTTCAGCGGCCTTGGAACTCGGCGTGGCCGGGGCCCTTCTCGAGGAAGGTCTTGACAGCGCCCTGCAGGTCCTCCGTGGCGAAGAGGTCACCGGCGTCCTCGCGTACAGCGCGGTCGGCGGCGGGGATGCCGCCTTCGCGGTAGCGGCGCAGGATGTGCTTGGTCATCGCGTGAGCCACGGTCGGACCGGCGGCCAGCTCGGCCGCGCAGGCGCGGGCGCGGTCGTCGAAGCCCTCGTCGTCGTAGACGAGGTTGACGACGCCCCAACTCTCCATCGTCTCGGCGCCGAACAGCTCGCCGCTCATCACGAAGTGGCGGGCGCGGCCGCTGCCGGCGCGCTCGGCGAGGCGCTGGGTGCCGCCCATCGACGGCGTCAGGCCGACGACCTTCTCGACCAGGCCGAACCGGGCCGAGCGGGCGGCGAGGATCAGATCGCAGCCCAGCGCCAGCTCGAAGGCGGCGGTGAGGGTCAGCGCGTGGGCGGCGAAGACGACCGGCAGCGGCAGCGCTTCGACCCGCTCGACCAGATCGATCAGCTCGCCCCAGAGCTCGCCCGCCTGCTCCGGCGTCAGCCCGTCGAACTCGTGCACGTCGACGCCGCCGGAGACGGCACGCCCCTCGGCGCGGAAGAGCAGCGCCCTCGGGGGCTCGGCCTCGACCGCGGCGACCACGGCCCGCAGGTCCTCGAACATCTGGCGGTTGAAGAGGTTGAGCGGCGGGCTGTCGAAGGTCGCGACGGCCAGCCCCGCCTCGTCGCGATCGAGGCGGACTACCGTCATGCCTCGGCGGCGGCGGGCTTGTTCAGCCGCACGTGCCAGTGCACGGTCGCGGTCGCGACGCGCGCCCCCGAGCCGTCGGCGAGCTTGACCTCGCAGGGGAACTCGACCTTGCCCTCGGCGTCGAGGGTGGCCAGGGCCTCGGCCGCCGGCACGCCCAGCCTGGCGCTCGCCTCGATCGGTCCCTTGGCGATCTTCTCGTAGGAGATCTCGGCGCTGCGCGCCAGCGGCGTCACCTCGCCCAGCCGCTCGGCAAAGGCGCCGACGAAGGCTGCCCCCGAGGCGGTCTCGGCGACGGTGAAGAGGGCGCCGGCGTGCTGCGAGCCGACATGGTTGGTCAGCTCGGTCCGCTCGGGCAGCCGCACCGTCGCCTCGCCCTCGGCGACGCTGGTGATCTCCAGGCCGAGGTGCCCGGCGAAGGGCACCGCCTGCGTCATCCCCTGCGCGATCGCATCGAAGTCGGTCATTGGCGCGGCAGCCTACTGGCCGAGAACCGATCAGGGGACCCGGTGCACCTCGAACAAGTTGGTCCCTAACTCCTGATCCGGCATGCCGGCGACGATCGCAATCAGGTCGCCCGACGCGGCGATGCCGTGCCGCACCGCCAGCGAAGCGCAGCCCTCGAGCAGGCCGCGGACCTCGGTGTCGTGATCGCTGAGCACCGCGGTGACGCCGAAGAGCAGGTTGAGTCGGCGCACCGTCTCGATCCGCGGCGAGATCGCAAGCACCGGCACGTTGGGGCGGTGGGCAGAGATGAGGCGGGCGGAGCGCCCGCTCGTCGTCGGCACGACCATCGCCGCCAGGTTGAGCCGGTAGACCGCGCCGACGGCGCTCTGCGCGACCGAATCGGCGACGTCCTGGGTCGCCTGGTCGGTGCGGGTGAAGAGCCACTCGCCGTAGGGCAGGTCGGGCTCGGTCGCGCGCGCGATCCTGTCCATCACCCTCACCGCCTCGACCGGGTGGCGGCCGATCGCCGTCTCCTCGGAGAGCATCACCGCGTCGGTGCCGTCGAAGATCGCGTTGGCGACGTCGGTCACCTCGGCCCGGGTCGGACGGCGCTCGCTGACCATCGAGGCGAGCATCTGCGTCGCCGTGATCGCCGGCTTGGAGCGCAGGCCGGCGGCCCGGATCAGGCGTTTCTGCACGACCGGCACCTCGGCCAGCGGCAGCTCGATCCCCAGGTCTCCGCGCGCGACCATGATCCCGCCGCTCGCCGCGCGGACGATCTCCTCGGCGCTCTCCGCCGCCTGCTGCTTCTCGATCTTGGCGATCAGGGGGATGTCGGAGCCGAGCGAGCGCAGCCGCTCCGCCACCGGCTCGAGGTCCGCCGCGGTCGAGACGAACGACATCGCCAGCAGGTCGACGCCGTGCTCGACCGCGAACTCGACCCAGCCGAGGTCGCCGTCGGTCGCCGCCCGCGCGGTCACGCCCGGGATGTTCATCCCCTTGTGCGAGGAGAGCGTGCCGCCGACCTCGACCTCGGCCTCGACCCCCGCGGTGCCGGAATCGCCGACGCGCAGGCGGATCGAGCCGTCGGCGAGGTAGACCAGCTCGTCCTCGCGCAGCGATCCCACCTCCGGCCACTCGACCGGGATCGTCTCGGCATCCCCCTCGACAGCCTGCGGGGTCAGGGTCACGTGCATCCCCGTCTGCAGCTCGGCGACGTCGTCGCGCAGCTCGCCGATCCGCAGCTTCGGCCCAGGCAGGTCGCCGAGCACGGCGACCTCGCGCCCGCCCCGCTCCGCCGCCGCCCGGATCGACTCGATCGTGCGCGCGTGGCGCTCGCGGTCGGCGTGGGAGAAGTTGAGCCGGAAGATGTCGGCGCCGGCCTCGACCAGCTGCGCCAAAATCTGCTCGTCCCAGCTCGCGGGCCCGACGGTTGCAATGATCTTGGTCCGCCTGCCGTGCATCGGTCACAGGACTGTAGAGGCTGTTTGATGTGACATCGATCTATGTAACACTCGTCCCATGACCGAGCCGATCGCAGTCGAAGAGATGCCCGCCGACGCGAGCTCGAACGGCCTCGTCGGTGAGGCGCCGGCTTCCCCCGCCGGCCCGATCGAGGCAGGCGAGGCGAACGGCCTGCCGGAGCCGCCGACGATCACGCAGTCGCCGCTGCTGCAGACGCTGCGCTTCAACCAACGCCAGATCCAGTTCGTCTTCCGCGCCCGGCGCGAGCTGGGCGAGGTCTTCCGCATGCGCGGCTCGCTGCCCGGCCCCGGCCCGGTGATCACCAGCCACCCCGACCACGTCCGCTCGCTCTTCACCGCCAAGCCCGAGCAGGCGCCCTCGCTGACCGGCGAGTCGCCGCTGCGGCCGGTCGTCGGCCCCAACTCGGTCCTCACCGCGGTCGGCCCGCGCCACATGCGCCAGCGCAAATTGCTGCTGCCGCCCTTCCACGGCGAGGCGATCGAGCAGTACACGCAGATGATCGCCGACGCCGCCGAGCGCGAGATCGACCGCTGGCCGGTCGGCCGCCCCTTCGCCCTGGCGCCGCGCATGCAGGCGATCACGCTCGACGTGATCATGGCCGGCATCTTCGGCATCGAGGGTGTGCCGGAGCGCGGCACCCCCGAGCACCGGCTGCGCCAGATGACCAAGCGCGTGGTCGAAGCATCGACCCTGCCCTTCGCCCCGGTCGTCGAACTGATCAACCTCAACCGCGAGGAGCCGGTCGGGCCGATGAAAATCGGCCTGGACATGCTCGACCGGGCGACCTACGCGGTGATCGAGCAGCGTCGCCGCGCCGAAGACCTCGGCGATCGCCGCGACATCCTCTCGCTGCTGCTGCAGGCGCGCACCGAGGAGGGCGAGGCGATGAGCGACAAAGAACTGCGCGACGAGCTGCTCACCCTCGTACTTGCCGGTCACGAGACGACCGCCAACTCGCTCGCCTGGACCTGGGAGCGGCTGGTCCGCAACCCCGCCGCCCACGACGCCCTGCGCGATGCTGTACGCGGCGAGGGCGACGCGAACGAGCAGGTCGAGGCGACGATCGTCGAGGGAATGCGCTCGCGACCGGTGATCCCGATCATCGGCCGGCGGGTGATGCTGCCGTGGCAGCTCGGGCCCTACTCAGTCGAGGCCGAGACGCCCGTGCTGATGAGCATCCTGCTCGTCCACCACCGCGAGGACCTCTACCCGGAACCGTTCGAGTTCCGCCCCGAGCGCTTCGTCGGGGGCCGCAAGCCCGGCACCTACGAGTGGATCCCCTTCGGCGGCGGCATCCGCCGCTGCCTCGGCGCCGCGCTGGCGATGGCCGAGCAGCGCGTCGTGCTGGAGGCGATGGCGAGCCGGCTCGACCTCGAAGCCGACGACCCCGCCCCCGAGCACGCGGTGCACCGCAACGTGACGATGATCCCCGCCCGCGGCGCCCGCGTCGTGATCCGCTCGCACAGCTGAGCGACCGCGCGGCTCGCCGGAGCGGCGCTATGGTTTTCGGGCCCGGAGAGGTGGCCGAGTGGCTGAAGGCAC
This sequence comes from Solirubrobacterales bacterium, assembly GCA_036524775.1. Classification (GTDB taxonomy): domain Bacteria; phylum Actinomycetota; class Thermoleophilia; order Solirubrobacterales; family 70-9; genus VRUE01. Next base: position 1,049 of record DATDBO010000077.1, on the reverse strand, counting down.
TCGCCTGCTAAGCGAGTAGGGGGCGCAAGCTCTCTCGAGGGTTCGAATCCCTCCCTCTCCGCTCCGCCCGCGGCTAGTCTCGTGCCGTGCCCTCGCCCCCCGCCCGCTCGCACGAGCAGCTCGAAGCGATCTTCGCCGACGTCGAGGCGCCGTTCGCCTTCGTCGACCTCGACGCGATGGATGCCAACGCGGCGGAGATGCTGGGCCGCGCCGACGGCAAGCCGATCCGCGTCGCGAGCAAGTCGCTGCGCTGCCGGGCGCTGCTGGAGCGGATCCTGCGGGGTGAGGGCTTCGAGGGGACGATGACCTTCACCCTGCCGGAGACGCTGTGGCTGGCCGAGCAGGGCTTCGAGAACCTGCTGCTCGCCTACCCGACCGCCGACGTCGAGGCGCTGGGCGAGCTGGCGCTGCGCTCGGTCGCCAACCCGGAGGGCGCGCCGATCGTGATGGTCGATTGCAGCGCCCACCTCGACCTGATCGAGTCGGTGCTGGGGACCCGGGCGGCGCCGGTCCGCGTCTGCATCGACATCGACGCCGGTTGGTGGGCGCTGGGTGGGCGGACGAAGGTGGGGCCGAAGCGCTCGCCGGTCCGCAGCGTCGAGCAGGCGGTGGCGCTGGCACGCGAGATCGAAAAGCGGCCGCGGCTGGAACTGGATGCGCTGATGGCCTACGAGGGCCAGATCGCCGGGGTCGGCGACGAACCGCCGGGACAACGGATGCGCGGCGCCGCGATCCGCTTCATGCAGCGGCGCTCGGCCGCCGAGCTGGCGGAACGGCGGGCGGCGATCGTCGCCGCGATCTCCGAGTTCTGCGAGCTGGAGATCGTCAACGGCGGCGGCACCGGCAGCCTCGAGCTGACCGCGGCCGAGGAGGCGATCACCGAGGTCACCGCCGGCTCGGGCTTCTACGCCCCCGCCCTCTTCGACCACTACAGCCGCTTCAGCCTCACCCCGGCGGCGGGCTTCGCGCTGCCGATCGTGCGCAAGCCGGCGCCGCGGATCGCGACCGCGCTCGGCGGCGGCTACCTCGCCTCCGGCAGCGCCGACCCC
>DATDBO010000076.1:0-31855 GCA_036524775.1 Solirubrobacterales bacterium | reverse complement strand
AGCTCGTCGAGCTGCTCGGCGACCGCCGGGTCGGCGGTCCAGCGCTCGATCTCGGGATGGCGCGGCGAGAGCAGCACGAAGCGCGCCTCGCCGAAGTCCTCGGCGTGCGGGGTGAAGACCTCGAGATCGCCGCCGTCGGGGCCGACGAGGTCGAGCTCGACCCCGTCGCTGCGGCCGAGGATGTAGCGCTGGGTCTTGAGCGAGAGCTCGTCCCACGCGGAGAGGCGGTCGAGGTTGCGGTCGTTCTCCTCCAGATAGGGCGAGAGCCGCAGGAACCAGGTCGGCCGGCGGATCAGCCGCACCTTGTTATGGCAGCGCCAGCAGCGCCCGTCCTCGACCTGCAGCGCCGCCAGCGTCGTCTGACAGGTGTCGCACCAGTCGACCGTCGCGTCGTCGCGGTAGATCATCCCTGCCTCGAAGAGGGTCAGGAAGAGCCACTGCGACCAGCGGTACTGGGCCTCGTCGGAGCTGTAGAAGACGCGGCCGTAGTCGAAGGAGAAGCCAAGGCGCTTCATCTGCGCCAGCATCCGCTCGCCGCAGGCCTCGACCCACTCGGCGGGCCTCGTGCCGCGCTCGATCGCCGCCATCTCCGCCGGCAGGCCGAAAGCGTCGAAGCCGAAGCCGAACAGCACGGCGTCGCCGCGGGCGCGGCGGAAGCGGGCGTATGCGTCGCCGATCGAGTAGTCGCGGACGTGGCCCATGTGCAGGTTGCCCGAGGTGAACGGGCTGGACGGCTTGACGTAGACGGCGGCCTGGCCGGAGGCGGGCTCAGGCGTCTCGAAGGCGCTCCGCTCGTCCCACACGGCCTGCCTGGCGGTCTCGATCGCGGCCGGGTCGTAGGTCGGCCTCTCGCGGCTCATCGCCGCAGTGTGCCACGGACCCGTTGACCCAGGGCCGGCGGGAGCATATGCTGAACTTCAATGGTCAAGCGTCCTGAATTATTCGAGTGACACTCAAAACAGTTGCGAAAGTGTCAAAAAAGAGTGAAATGACGGGAATGGGAGGAATTTGGGCGCTTCGGCGTCCGGACGCGGGCCTAGCTTGAGCCGCGAAGAGGAAAAGGCGGCCCCGGCGGCGCTTGCGACACCCCGGGGCCTGGCCGAGACCTGAAGAGGAGGTCCCAACGTGAGAGAGGGTACGAGAACCGCCCTGCCGGCAGAGGTTCAGCTGGACGAAGGGTTTGCTGAGCCGGCGATCGCCGCCGTAGAGGAGGCGCCGCCGGAAGACCGAGTCAGAGCCGGGCTGACGGCGTTGATCGAGACGGCCGAGACCGATCCCGCCGCGGCCCGCTCGGCTCTGCGCGAGCTGCGCGCGGACCATTACCGCCTCGGCCGGCTCGAGGCCTGGCTGGGTGGGGACCCCGACCGGACTACATTCGGCCTCGGCGCCGCGATCCAGCTTGCCGACGCCGAGCTGGCCTCGCCGGTCCCGGACCTGGAGGCGCTCCTGCCCGAGCTGCTTCGCTGGCTGGAGGGCGACTGGTAGGTCGGCGCGCCGACCCGGCGCCTAGGGCGCGGTCTCGCCGCCCGAGGACGATGCGCCCGAGTTGACCCTCCGGCTCAGCTTCGTGACGCGCTGGTTGAGCGCGGTGAGACGGCTGTCAACCGCTTCCGCCTGGGCTTCCAGCGCTTTGACCCGTTTGTCGAGGCTGTTGCTGCCCTGCTCGCTCTTCTGCAGCGCCGCGATCTGCCCTTCGGCCTTTTCGAGGCGCTTGGAGAGGCCGGCCGCGGTGCTCCGTGCCCGGCGCTGAGCCTTCTTCGCCTCGCCTTTCAGCGTCTGCTGCTCGCCGCCGAGGCTTTCCTCCTCGATGCCCAACCGGTCGATCAAGCTGGTGAGCTTCGCGTCGACCGTGCGCACCGAGCCCTCGCTCGCCGAGTCTTCGCTGCTGTCCTTCGCGTCGAAGGCGACGACGAGCGCCATCGCTCCGAGCACCAGGCTCAGCGCTGCGATCGCGATCAACAGCCACGGCGGGCGGGTCTCATTCTCCACGGGTTTCCTCCCTTTCGAAGGTCCAGAGCTTGTTGCCGAGGAAGTTGAACGGCATCGCCACCGCGACGGCGATCGCCTGCGCAGCCAGCTCGTCGATCGATGTCCCCGCGATCAGCAGTTCGAGCGCCGCCAGGTTGATCAGCAGCGCACCGACGCTGACGGCGAGGAAGCGAGCCGCCTGGAAGCCGAGGTGGCCGTCGCCGGGGTCGAAGGTCCAGCGCCTGTTCCAGAGGAAGTTGTTGGCGACGGCGACGCAGAAGGCGCCCACCGCGGCACCGAGGTGGTGGATGCCGAAGTTGTCGGCGAGCAGCGCGAAGACGGCCAGGTTCACCAGGTAGCCCGAGCAGCCGACCAGGCCGAACTTGAGCAGCTGCATCCAGCTCGCCGGGCGCCGGGCAGCAGCGCCGATCCTGTAGGCAAGTTCGCTGGGCGGGCTCATGTCCGGTCGGGGCTCTGCACGTGCGACGCGTAATCTTCCGGCCCGGATGCGGCCCGGAATCGCCATCTTTGCAGCCCTGGCGGCGGTCGTCGCCGCGGTGGCGCTCGCGGTGACGCTCACCGGCGCGGACGAGGAGGTGTCCGCCGAAAGCGCCGCGCCGGGCGAACCGAGCGTCGAGATCGTCTCGCCGCGCAACGGCGCCCGCCAGACGAGCCGCGCGGTGGTCGTCAAGGTTCGCATCGGCGACTTCACCCTGGCGCCGCGGCACTTCGGCGGCGAACCCCAGCTGGGCGAGGGCCACATCCGCTTCGCCCTCAACCGCGTCCCCGATTGCGTCGACCCGGTCAAGCTGGAGCGCGCCGAGGAGAGCCCGGTCGGCCGCGGCCGTCTCGTCGGAGCGTCATTCGACTTCCCCCGCTACTCGGGGCCGAACGGCGTGCTCGCCGAGCGGGTCGGCTCGAGCGGCAGCTACTCGCCGGCGACGCGGCCGGAGATCTACTACGACGACCTGCGGGCCGGCTTCTACCGCCTGGTCGTGACCCTCGCTCGCAACAACGGCGCCACCACCCCCCACCACGCCGTCACCAACTTCCAGATCCTGTCGCGATCCGGCCACGGCCACAAGTGCAGCGGCGGCAAAGTCTCCAGCGCCGAGGCAGCGGCCTTCGACTGATCAGCGCAGTAGGCGCGCGGGCACGTCGAGGTACTCGATCGCGTCGGAGAAGGCGAAGCCGGGCCTCGGCCCGCCCTCGATCGCGTAGATCCGCCTGCCCTGCGCCGCGCCGCCGAGCCCGTGACGGGGGGTGCGCATGCCTGGCAGGGGCCGCCAGCGGCGATCGGCGGGGTCGAACAGCTCGACCGGCTCGATCGTCCGTCCGCCCGGGGTCAGTTCCTCGCCGCCGAAGGCGACCGGCCGGCCGGCGACGGCGACCGCGGCGAAGCCGCTGCGGGCCTGGCGCAGCCGCGGCAACCGCGTCCAGCTGCCGCGGCCGGGCTGGAAGCGTTCCACCGTCGCGAGGTTGGCCCCGCCGGCGCGGCCGCCGAGCACGTAGACGCCGTCTGCCGTGGCGATGGCGGCGAGGTGCTCGCGCGGCGTCCGCATCGACGGCCCGCGCCGCCAGCTCCGCCGGGCGACGTCGTAGATCTCGAGCGTGCTCAGCTCGCGGTCGTCGTCGGTGCCGCCGACCGCGTAGAGCATCCCGCGCCAGGCCGCCAGCGCCGCTGCCGCGCGCACCGTCGGCGCGGCGGGCAGCAGCGTCCAAGCGCGGGTCCGCGGGTCGTAGCGCTGCAGCGCGTCGGTGATGCCTTCGAAGGAGTCGGTGTAGCCGCCGTAGACGTAGAGGAAGCGACCGAGCGCGGCGACGGCCGGGTGGTTGACGGCGATCGGCATCGACGGCAGCCGCTGCCAGCGACGCCGCTCGATTTCGTAGCGCTCGACCGCGTCGGTGGTGCCGGCCGGCTCCAGAAAGCCGCCGACGACGTAGATCGAGCCCCCGATCCGCGCCGCGCCCACCTCCGTGCGTTCCAGCTCCGCGTGCGGGAGCGGCCTCCAGGCCGTCGTCGCCGATGCCGTCGGCGCAGCCGGATCGGCGCCGCCGAGGAGCAGCGTGAGGAGCGCGGCGGCGATCGCGATCACGCCCCCAGTATGGCCGCTCGGGTGCCCGGAGCCGATCCCGGAAGCCTTTACTTCACTTTGTATAGTGACTCGAGATGAGGACCTATCGCCGCCTGATGGGCTTCCTGCGGCCCTACCGTCGCCAGCTCTGGGGCTCGCTCGTCTTCGCCTGGGCGGCGATGGGGATGACGGTCCTGATCCCCTGGCTGATCGGCCGTGCCGTGAACGCGATCGAGCAGGGCGAGCGGCCCGACCTGCTGCCGATCGCGATCGCGATCGTCGTCGCCGGCGTCCTCCGCCTCGGCCTGACCCTGGTGCGCAGGGTTGTCGCCGGCAAGGTCTCGCTCGCGGTCGAGTTCGACCTGCGCCAGCGCTTCTACGCCCACCTGCAGCGGCTCGAGCTGGGCTTCTTCGACGGGCAGCAGACCGGTCAGCTGATGTCGAGGGCGACCGTCGACCTGCAGTCGATCCGCTTCTTCCTCGGCTACGGCCTGATCTTCATCACCCAGAACCTGCTGACGATCGTCCTGGCCAGCGCGGTGATGTTCGCGCTGGAGCCGTGGCTGGCGCTGGTCGCCCTCGCCCCCGCGCCGCTGGTCGTCTACACCGCCTCCCGCTACAACCGCGTCTCGCGACCGGCCGTCCAGGAGGTGCAGCAGCGCCTCGCCGAGCTGACCGCCGAAGCGGAGGAGAACGTCTCCGGGATCCGCATCGTCAAGGCCTTCGCCCGCGAGGAGCACCAGCTGCACCGCTTCCGCCGGGCGGTCACTCGCGTCTTCGACCAGAGCATCTACTCGACCCGCCTGCAGGCGTTCTTCTCCCCCCTGCTCGGCCTACTGCCCCAGCTCGGCATCGCGCTGGTCCTGCTGGTCGGCGGCCGTCAGGTGATCGCCGGCGAGCTCAGCCTCGGCGATTTCACCGCCTTCTACACCTACGTGGCGATGCTGGCGGCGCCGATGCGGATGCTCGGCATGGCGCTGGGGATGGCGCAGCGGGCGATCGCCTCGGGCAACCGCCTCTTCGAGATCCTCGACCGCGAGCCGCAGATCGAGAGCCCCCCGGACGCGCCGCCGCTCCCCGCGGGCGGCGGCCGGGTGGAGATGGAGGGCGTGGCCCTGCGCTACGACGGCGCCTCCCCCGCGCTCAGCGAGATCGACCTGGCGATCGAGCCGGGGCGGACGGTGGCCCTGGTCGGCCCCTCGGGCTCGGGCAAGACCAGCCTGGTCGCGCTGATCGCCCGCCTGTACGACCCGAGCGAGGGCAGCGTCAGGATCGACGGCGCCGACGTCCGCTCTGTCGACCTCGCCTCGCTGCGCTCGCAGATCGCCTTCGTCGGCGACGACAGCTTCCTGTTCAGCGCGAGCATCGCCGAGAACGTCGCCTACGCGCGACCGGGGGCGAGCCGGGAGGAGGTCGAAGCGGCCGCGCGGCGCGCCCAGGCCGACGAGTTCGTCCGCGACCTGCCCGCCGGCTACGACACGGTGGTCGGCGATCGCGGCCTGACCCTCTCCGGGGGGCAGCGCCAGCGCGTCGCGATCGCCCGCGCCCTGCTTGCCGACCCGCGCATCCTGATCCTCGACGACGCCACCTCGTCGGTCGACGCGACGACGGAGGCGGCGATCAGGGCAGGCCTCGCCGAGGCGATGGCCGGGCGCACGACCTTCGTCATCGCCCATCGCCTCTCGACCGTCTCGCTCGCCGACGAGGTGGTCGTGATGGACGGCGGCCGCATCGTCAACCGTGGAACCCACGCCGAGCTGCTCGAGGGCTGCGGCTTCTACCGCGAGATCGCCGAGCACGGGCTCGCCGACTCGGTCTTCCTCCAGCGCGATCTCGAGCGGCGCGAGGAGATGGCAAAGCTATGAGGAGGCTCTGGCGGATCCTCCGCGGCGAGGACCAGCGCGGCCGCAAGCTGCGCTGGATGGCCGGCCTGTTGCGCCCCTACCGCGGCCGGGTGGCGCTGACCCTCGTTGCGATCCTGGCCGCGACGGCTGCCGCGCTCGCCCCGCCCTACCTCGCCGGCCAAGCGATCGACGCCGGCATCGTCGCCGGCGACGAGGGCGCCCTGACCATGATCGTCGCCGCCTTCGTCGGGGTCGCAATCGTCTATGCCGTCGCCTCCTATGCGCAGACCTACCTCGTCGGCTGGGTCGGCACGCGCGCCCTGCAGGACCTGCGCGAGCGCGTCTTCTCCCACCTGCAGTCGATGTCGATCGGATTCTTCACCCGGCGCAGCCCGGGGGTGTTGATCAGCCGCCTGACCAACGACATCGAGGCGCTCAACCAGCTCGTCACCAGCGGCGTCGTCACCCTCCTCTCCAGCGGCCTGACCCTGGTCGGCGTCGTCGCGATCATGCTCCTGCTCGACCTGAAGCTGGCCCTGGTCACCTTCCTCACCTTTCCCCTCGTCGCCGCCGCCAGCGTCGTCTTCCGCATCGCCTCGCACGGCGCCTACCGGGCGACGCGCGAGCGGATCGCCGCCGTCACCGCCTACCTGCAGGAGACCCTCAGCGGGGTGCGGGTGGTGCGCAGCTTCGGCCAGGAGCCGCGCCACGTCGACGCGATGACCGAGCTGAACGAGGCCAACCGCGAGGCCAACATGCGCACGGTCTACCTCAACGCCTCCTACTTCCCGGCGATCGAACTGCTCGCCGCCGCGGGCACCGCGGCGATCGTCCTCTACGGCGGCACCCAGGCGATCGAGGGCGCGATCCAGATCGGCACGATCGTCGCCTTCATCGGCTACCTGAACGTCTTCTTCGATCCGATCCAACAGCTCTCCCAGCTCTACACGACCTACCAGCAGGGGATGGCGGCGCTGGACAAGGTCTTCGAGCTGCTCGACACCGAGCCCGACATGGTCGACGCCCCGGAGGCGATCGACCCCGGCCGACTGCGCGGCGAGATCGAGATGGACGGGGTCTCTTTCGCCTACGCGGACCAGAGCTGGGCGCTGCGCGACGTCGACCTGCACGTGCCCGCCGGACAGACGCTGGCCCTGGTCGGAGCGACCGGCGCCGGCAAGTCGACCTTCGCCAAGCTGGTCGCGCGCTTCTACGACCCGCAGCGGGGACGGGTGCTGGTCGACGGGCACGACCTGCGCGGGCTGCGCCAACGGGCGCTGCGACGACAGCTCGGCATCGTGCCGCAGGAGGGCTTCCTCTTCTCCGGCAGCGTGCGCGAGAACATCGCCTTCGGCCGACCCGAGGCGACGGCGGCGGAGATCGAAGCCGCGGCGGCGGCCGTCGGCGCGAGCGAGTTCGTTGCCTCCCTGCCCGCCGGCTTCGATACCGAGATCGGCGAGCGCGGCGTCCAGCTCTCCGCCGGGCAGCGCCAGCTGGTCGCCTTCGCGCGGGCGCTGCTGGCGGAGCCGCGCATCCTGATCCTCGACGAGGCGACCTCCAACGTCGACGTGCGCACCGAGAAGACGATCGAGCGTGGCCTGGAGCGACTGCTCGCCGGGCGCACGGCGATCGTCATCGCCCACCGCCTCTCGACCATCCGCCGCGCCGGCAAGATCGTCGTGCTCGAGAACGGCCGCATCGCCGAGAGCGGCACCCACGACGAACTGATCGAGGCCGCCGGCCCCTACTCGCGCCTCTACGGCGCCTGGGCCGAGAATTCCGCCGCCTGAGCGGATTCGCTCAGCCGGGTCCCACGCCGCCGGATTCCCCGCCCCCGGAGCCCCCGCCCCCACCTTCGGTGCCGCCGCCGGCGCCGGCTCCGCCGCCGGCGCTTTCTTCTTCGACCGGGGCGCCGCCTTCTTCAGGCGCGATTTCTTCTTCGGGGGCGACTTCTTCGACTTCTTCTTCGATCCCGCCGGGGGCTTCTTCGCCCGCTTCGCCGACGGCGCCGCCCGGTACCGGCGCCGCCGGGGCTTCGGCGCAGTCTTCGAGGCCGAACGAGCTTGCCGCGGACTGGAACGCGTCGAGCGCCGAGGACGCCTCCGCTTCGGCTTCGCTCAGTGCTTCCCCTTCTTCTTCACGTTCGGAGGCGAGCCTGACGTCGTCCTCGGCCTGGGCCAGGGCTTCGGCGGCGGCGATGAATTCGGCGTAGCCGGCGCTGTCGTCGCTGGGCGCACCAAGGCCTTTCAGGCGGTCGACCATGCCGGCGTAGAGACCGGCGACCTGCGCCGCCTGCCCACCCGCTTCGGAGCTGGTCGAGCCGACCGTGCCGACCGCGGCGTTGACCTCGGCGCAGATCCCGTCGCCCTGGGCGATCAGCTCTTCCTTGGTCAGCGCCGCCGGCGCCTCGGTCGTTTCGACCGGCGCAGCCGCGGTCGAGTCGTCCCCGTCACCCCCGCCGCAGCCCGTGAGAGGGAAAACCGAGAGCGCAAGTACAGCAGCAGACAGTCCGAGACGCCTCATACGGGGCGAACCTAGCAAAGCGACTCGACATCGCATCAAGCTGGGCGCCGCTGTGACATAGGACGAGCTCGGCGGCGTATTCCGCGGCCACTCCAATTCTCCGTCTGGGAGTGACAGTTGCCACAGAGAAGTTGCAGATTGCGCAGGCGATTGTCTGCGCCATCGCCGTTGACGTGGTGCAACTGCAGGCTGAGTGGTTTTCCTCGCCACTCGGAGATGCCGCAGCCCTCGCAGCGATCCTCCTTGAGCCCCTCTCGTATGAGCCTGCGCTTCAGGTTTCCTCGACTCGTTCCCTTCCGTCCCCTGACGAGGAGTTGCTCAATGGGGATCTTGGTGGGAACGGGCACAACATCGCCTCGGCGAACCGCGTCGGCCCAAGTCGCTCGGCAGAACCCGAAGCGCTCCAAGCATTCGCGCATCGACAACCCCTCCGCGTCCTATGGCCCTCTGGACCTCGTTCCAGTCATAGCGCTTCGCGAACCGGCGATCGGCGCGAATGCCCAGTCGCCGACAATGAAACGCGACCGTCGACTTCGAGAGTCCAAGGGTCCGAGAAACCGCCGCCTGGCTCTCACCCGACGCGATCAACTGCTCGACGCGATCGCGAGTTCGCCGGCTGAGCTGTCCACCCGAACGCGGACGGGTTGCCAGGCCGCCTCGCACAACTGCCTTATGCCAAGCCCCATAGGAAAAGCCGAACTTGGCCTTGCACTCGTCGATCGTGTGTCCTTCGTCGTAGTAGGCCTGAACCTCCGCCCAATTGACAGAAGGAACGTGTCTATCCGACTCCTTCATCGAGCATGATTATCGATGAAGCATCAGACAGAACCTTTACATCAGAAACTGCCCGGGATGGATTCGAACCACCGTTTCTCGGTCCAGAGCCGAGCGTCCTGCCGCTGGACGACCGGGCACCAATTTGGAGATGCCTCCAAACGCAAGGCTACTCAATCGCGCAGAGGAGAGCCACAGCTCGCCGGCAAGCGTGATCGCGCCACTGCAACAGCGAGTCGCTGAACCAGGCTCTCTTTGGCCGCTGGCCACTCGGAGCGGAGAATTGAGTAGTGGACGCTGTCGCGCCAACTGCCGTCCCGTCGTCGCATCTCATGACGATGGACGCCCTCCCTGGCCGCACCAAGCCTCTCGATGGCGCGTTGGGAGCGCTCGTTGCAGATGTCCGTGCGAAAGCCAACACGCTCAAGCTCAAGAGTTTCGAACGCATGGCCCATCAGCAGCAGCTTCGCCTCCGCATTGCAGCCGGTTCCCCAAGAAGCGCGGCTGAGCCACGTCGAGCCGATCTCAACGTGGGCGTTCTGAGCGTCGAAATCCCAGTAGGAAGTGGAGCCGATCACGGCGCGGTCCACAGCGCTCAGCACTGCAAACGAAAGCCTGCGATCTGCGCGACGGTCGCTGAGCGCTTCCTCGATCCAGGCCCGTGCCTGATCGAGGTCTGCGGGCCGCGGATATGGGAGCCAGGCGAAAACCTCCTCGGCGTCGGCGGCGGCCAACAGACCGGCGGCGTGCTCGGCATTCAGCGGCTCGATCGCAACCAGCTCGCCGGAGAGTTCAACGGGCTTCATCGGATGCATAACGCGATCCTGCCACGAACGCGCGTGGCCCAACTACTGCCCTTTGGGCTACTTCCCTGATTCGCCCTTGCGGTAGTAGATGACGAAGCCCTGGGTGAAGCCGTGCCGCTCGTAGAAGCGGTGCGAGTCCACATTGCTTTTCGCCGTCGTGATGACGAGGTCCTCGATGCCCATCTTGGCCAGGCGCCCCCACACGGACTCCAACAGCGCCGTCCCAACTCCGTCGCCGCGATGCTCGGGTAGGACCGAGAGTGTCTCCAGCTCTGCGAGGCGGTCACCGGTCTGCCAGCCCGCATAGCCCGAACCGACAGTGACGAAGGCATAGCCAATCGGGCGATCCCCGCTCTCGGCAACCACGAAGAAGGTTTCAGGGTCTTTGAGCCAGCGCTCGTATTTCGCCCGCCGTCGTCGCCAGGAGTCGGCCAGCCCGCGCTTCGGGGCGCTGCCGGCAAGGTTCGGGGTGAGCTTCGAGTGGTGCTTCTGGAGGGCGTTCCAGAGCGGCTCAAGGGCGGGAAGCTGATCGACCTTTTCCGCGAACCGCAGTCCGATCTCCTGCTCTGGTGGCGTCATCTCGGCTCTCGCCTTGCGTCTGAGACGATGGCTAGGAGATCTCGCCCAGGTCGCTGCCGGGGTCGGCGAGCGCGTCGCGCCGGCCGGAGACGTCGACGCCGTCGGCGAGCAGGCGGCGCGCCTCGGCGAGGTCTTCGGAGCGCTCGACGCTGAGCGCGCCGGCGACCCGGCCGTCCTTCAGGTACCAGACCGAGAACTCGCCGGCGTCGCGGTCGCCGCGCCAGATCTCCTCGTCCCACTCGTGGGCGGGACCGACGTACTCGAGGCTCGCCCAGTCGGCGAGGTCGCTGAAGAAGTAGGGGACGACGTCGTAGTCGGCGTCCTCGCCGAGCATGTTGCGGGCCGCGTGCATGCCCTGCTGCATCGCCACGTCCCAGTGCTCGACCCGGATGCGGCGGCCGTGGACGACGCTGTCGTAGAAGCAGCAGTCGCCGGCGGCGTAGATCCCCCCGACCGAGGTCTGCAGCTTCGAGTCGCAGACGATCCCGTCCTCGACCTCCAGCCCGGCGCGCTGGGCGAGCATCGCGTCGGGGCGCACTCCGGCGCCGACGACGACCGCGTCGCACTCGATCGCCTTGCCGCTCTTGGTCAGCACTGCCTTGACCCTGCCGTCGCCCTCGAATGCCTCCAACTCCTCACCGCCGTGGACGGTGACGCCGTGCGATTCGAGCTGCTCTTGGAACCAGCGGCCGGCGTCTTTTCCGAAGGTGCGCGAGAGCGCGACATCCTCCATCATCACGATCGTGCACTCGGTGCCCTTCGCGGTCAGCGAAGCGGCGACCTCGGTGCCGATGTAGCTGCCGCCGATCAGGACGACGTGCTCCGCCCGCTCGGCGTCGGCGCGGATCGCGTCGGAGTTGCCGAAGGCGCGCAGGTAGTGGATGCCCTCGTTCTCGGCCCCCTCGACCCGCAGGATGTTGACCATCGCCCCGGTGGCGATCAGCGCCTTGTCGAAGCCGACCTCCTCCCCACCCTGCAGCTTCGCCCTGCGGGCCGCCGGGTCGAGCGACATCGCGTTGACGCCGGTCAGCAGCTCGACCCCGTTCTCCTCGTACCAGCCGACCGGGTTGACGTGGGCATCCTCCCTGCCGGCCTCGCCGCGCATGTACTCCTTGGAGAGCGGCGGCCGTTCGTAGGGCGGCTCGGGCTCGCGCCCGACGAGCAGGATCGAGCCGGCGGCGCCGCGCTTGCGCAGCTCCGCCGCGCAGTGGGCCGAGGCCATGCCGCCGCCGAGGAGGAGGAAGTCGACCTGGCGATCGGCCACCGGTCAGCCCGCCCCGTTGCCGCCGTTCCCGGGCCCGAACAGCTCCTTGATGTCCTCCTCGTGGCCCGGGTCGAGCACGGCAAGCACCTCGTCGCCGACCTCGAGCACGGTGTCGGCGTTGGGCACGAAGCCTTTGCCTTCGCGCAGCACCGAGATCAACAGGCTGCCCTCGGGCATCGAGAGGTCGCCGACCCGACGGCCGGTGACGCTGGAGTCCTTGCCGAGCAGCATCTCGATGATCTCCAGCTGCTCCTCCTGCAGGTCGAGCAGGTGGACGAGGCCGTACTCGGGCACCTCGTGCTCGAGCAGGCGCAGGATCAGGTCGGTGGCCGAGACCGAGGGTTTCACCCCGAGCAGGTCGAAGTGCGGCCGGTTGCGCGGGTTGTTGCAGCGGGCGATGATCCGCTCGACCTCGTACTTCTCGCGTGCGACCTGGCAGATCAGCATGTTGTCCTCGTCGTCGCCGGTCACCGCGATCACCATGTCGGCGCGCTGGATGCCGGCACGCTCGAGCACCCAGAGCTCGGAGGCGTCGCCATAGGTGACGTTGTGCTCGAGCTCCTGCTCTACCGTGAGGTAGCGACGGCGGTCGCTCTCGATCACCGTCACCTCGTGGTTCTTTTCGAGCAGCTCGCGGGCCAGGTTCCAGCCCACCTTCCCCGCGCCGACGACGATGATGTACATCAGACCGGCTCCCGCTGCGCGCCCTCGCGAACGGCGGTCTCCAGCATGTCGATCGCGACCCGGGTCGGGCAGATCGTGTGCATGCCCTGCTGCCGGTACCACTCGGCCCGCAGCGGGTCGAGGATGCGAGCGATCACGTTCGGCACCTCGTAGCGGCGCTGGGCGATCTGCGAGATCACGATGTTGGTGTTGTCGCCGTTGGTGGCGGCAATGAAGGCGTCGGCCTTCTCGATTCCCGCGGCGAGCAGGGCGTCGGTCTCCAGGCCGGTGCCGACGGTGAAGCGCCCGCCGAGGTCCTCCCAGCCTTTGTCGAGGCCGACCTCGAGCCGCGTGTGCGACTCCGGGTCCTCGTCGAGGCACGACACTTCGTGCCCCTCCTTCAGCATGGTCCTCGCCACAGAGGAGCCGACCCTTCCGCAGCCGACGATCAAGATGAACACGCGCCGGATACTAGGGTGATTCGGGCGGCGCCGTGAGCAAAACCTGGCATGGCGCCTTCTTGAGCACGTACTCGGTCGCGGCGCCGATCTCGGCCGGCTTGGAGGCGCCGATCCCGCCCAGGGTCGCCCCGCCGCGGATCTTCGTCGGCGGCTCGCCGCCGATCACGATCGCCTCCGCGTCGCTGCGCCTCGCCGCCTCGACGATCCCGGCGCCGACATCGCGAGCGCGGATCGTCTCGGTGCTGACGGCGACGTCCTCGTACTCCTCCGCCACGTCGCGGGCTCGCTCCAGGGCGCGCCGCGCCTCCGCGTCGCGCTCGGGCGAGAGCTCGGCGTCGAGCGACTCGGCGAGCGGCACCTCGACGACGTAGACGAGCGCCAGGCGGGAGCCGTCGTCCGTGTCCCTGCCGTCCGCCTGCTCGGCGGCGGCGAGGCGGCCCGCGGTGGAGACGATGTCGTCGTCCAGCTCGGTGCCGAAGACGGGAACCAGCAGGCTCCGGTAGGAGATCTCGGGAACCTGCTTCTTCAGCGCCTGCTCGGTGACCGAGACGCGGCGCGTCAGCGAGGTTCCCTCGACCAGCTTGCGGTAGACGACGTAGAAGAGCAGGCCGAAGACCATCCAACCGCCGCCGACCCAGCGCGCCTCGTCGTGGAAGGCGAGCACGCTGAGGAAGGCGAGGGCGCTGAGCAGGGCCGCGAAGAGGATCGGCAGCGGCAGCTGCGCCCCGCGCCAGGTGACGCTCCAGGGGACGCGGAAGGGCCGCACCCGGTCGGGCTCGGTCACCCGCAGGCGCAGGATCGAGAGGTGCGCGATCGTGATCGCCAGCATCGCGCCGAAGGCGTAGAGGCCGGCGAGCAGCTTGACGTCGGTGGGAGCGACGAGGCCGATCGCGATCAGCCCGGAGAGGCCGATCGCGACGTGCGGGGTCGCGTAGCGGCCGTTCAGCTTGCCCAGCCAGCTGGGGATCTGGCGATTGATCGCGAGGGTGTAGATGTGGCGAGAGACGCCGAGCATCGCCGTCGTCGAGGCCCAGAAGAGGACGGGGGCGGCGACCAGGGCGACGACCCAGCGCATCGCGTCGGCGACCCAGGCCGGGTCGTAGGCCGAGACCACCCCCAGCAGCGGCGCCTCGACGAACTCGTTGCCAAGCGCCGTCTCGGGGCCCTGCGGCCCGGCGACGACCGGTACCGCCATCAGCGCGATCGCCGCCATCCCCGCGTAGACCAGCGGCACCGCAACGGCGCCGACCGAGACGATCCGCTTCAGGTCGCGCGGGTGCACGTCGATGTCGGGCGCCAGGTCTGAGGCGGCCTCGATCCCCGCGTAGGCGAGCATCGCCACCACCGAGGCGTAGACGATGTCGGTCACCGTCGGGTCGGTGAAGAGGTCGATCTGGTCGACGAGGCGGTCGGGATGCAGGACGGCGAGGGCGCCGACCGCGATCACCGCCAGCTGCAGGGTGATGTCGGCCAGCGCGAGCACGGTCAGGCCGCGCTCGCGACCGCGGCCGGTGACGCCGGCGACGTTGAGCGCGCAGGCGGTGACGATCACCAGGCCGGCGACGGCGATCTCCCAGCCGGGCTTGCCGAGGTCGGCGGAGATCGGAGCCAGATAGTGGGGGACCGAGATCGCCGCCAGCGCCGCGACGATCAGGTAGTCGATCAGGATCGCCCAGCCCGCGACGAAGGCGATCAGCTCGTTGAAGGCGTTGCGGGCGAAGCTGGAGGACCCCCCGCGTTCGCGGATCATCGCGCCGCCCTCGACGTAGGTCAGCGTGGTGAGGACGAACATCAGGCCGGCGGCGAGGAAGATCAGCGGCGTCAGTCCGAGGCCGCGGTCGGCGACGACGCCGAGGGAGAAGTAGATCGAGAAGCCGACGGCCGAGTAGACGGCGACGAACAGGCCTGGGACGCCTACGCCGCGGCGCAGAAGCGGCTCCAGCCGCGAGCGCGGCTGCCCGCCCTCGCTCATCGACCCATCCGCGCGGAGAGCCAGAGCCTGCCGGCGCCGACCGCGAAGAAGGCGATCCCCATCAGGAACCCAACCGACGCCGGGCCGCCCCCGGCGGCGAGGGTGGTCACCAACAGCACCCCGCCGAGGGCGAGGAAGACAAGCGAGAGCAGGTGCACCGAACGCTGGTACATGGGGCGATTCTAGGCTTCGCCTAGGCCGGCGAGGGCGCGACTTCGGCGGCGCCGCGGGCGCCTTTCTCAGAGACGACGAGGACCCGGCAGGGGCGCTCGGCGAGCACCGTCTGCAGGGTCTTGTCGTAGAGCGGCCTGCCGTCGCGGAAGCGCAGCCAGACGACGACCGCGGCGGCGTTGATCAGCTTCGCCTCGTCGGCGATCGTGTAGCCGGCCTGGCCGGGGCGGACGCGCTCGACGTGGCCGGTGACCCGCCGGCCGCCGATCAGCTTCGCCTGCTCGATCTTGCCCTGCGCCTCGGCTTCGGCCTCGCGCATCTCGGCGTCGAGCGGCAGGTCGGTCGGCACGGTGAGCATCGCGTGCACGTGGATTCCGCGACGGCGCTTGGAGGCGAGCTTGACCGCGGTCGCGACCATCTCCTCGGAGAAGGGCTCGTCGTCCTCGAAGGCGACCATCACGCTGCGGTACTCGATCTCCTCGACGCCGAGCGGCTCCGGCGTGACGACTTTGACCGTCTCGGTCAGCGGCAGGCGTTGGTTGCGGCGGTAGAGCACGTAGACGGCGATGCCGAAGGCCATCCAGCCGAGGCCGACGAAGAGGGTGCGCGGGTTGAGCGCCATCACCACGATCCAGGCGGCGAAGGTGCCGAGGCCGCCGAGCACCGCGGTGAGCGGGACCAGCGTGCCGAAGGCCCTGAAGTTGAGGGGCGGCTTCCACGGACGCTCGTCCTCCGAGTTGCGCCGGCGCAGCTGGATCACGGCGACGTGGGCGATCGTGAAGGAGAGCATCGCGCCGAACGAGTAGAGCGTCGCCAGGAAGTCGGTCTGGCCGGGCAGCAGGGTGATCATCGCCACCACGGCGAAGACCATGATCGCGATGTAGGGGGTGCGGTAGCGCGGGTGGACCTGGCGCAGGCCCTCGGGTAGCTGGCGGTGCTGGCCCATCGAGTAGGTGAGGCGGGAGACGCCGATCAGGCCGGCGTTGGTCGCGATCAGGAGGATCACGGCGGCGAGCACGCCGACATAGAAGCGCATCACTTCGGTCATCCCGTGGCCGAGGCCGAGGTTCTCGACGATGCCGAGGATCGGGTCGTTGGCGAACTCCGAGCCGAGCGTGGTGACGTAATTGCCCGCGGCGTCCTGGGTCACCGGCATCGCCGAGAGGGCGACGATGGGGATCAACAGGTAGAGGGCGAGCACCGCGGCGACGGTGAGGCCGACGCTGCGCGGGATCGTCCGCGCCGCGTCGCGCGCCTCCTCGGCCATGTTGGAGATCGTCTCGATCCCGGTATAGGCGATCATGCCGACCGCGATGCCGAGGGCGAAGTCGCTCCAGGTCGGGGCGACGCCGAGGTTGACGTTGTCGACCAGGATCTCGGGGCTGAGCACGAGCACGACGCCGATCGCGACGAGGACGACCTGGGTGGCGAGGTCGGCGACGGCGAGGACGAGGTTGAGCTTGGCGGACTCCTGCGAGCCGCGGATGTTGAGCAGGGCGAGGGCTGCGATCACGACCGCGCCGGCGATGATGTCGCCGGGGCCGCGGCCGAGCGGCTCCCAGAAGACGGCCAGGTAGTGGGGCACGAAGTAGGCCGAGATCGCGACCGTGATCGTGTAGTTGAGCATCTGCCCCCAGGCGGCGACGAAGCTGACCAGCTCGTTGAAGGCGTGGCGGGCAAAGCTGGAAGAGCCGCCCGCCTCCGGGTACATCACCGTCGCCTCGGCGTAGGTGGCGGCGGTCGCGGCGAAGATCAGGCCGGAGACGACGAAGGCGATCGGCGTGAGGCCGAGGGCGAAGGCGGCGGTGACGCCGAGCGCGTAGTAGATCGAGGAGCCGACGTTGCCGTAGGCGGCCGAGAACAGCGCGCCGACGCCGTGCACGCGGCTCAGCGATTCATCTCTGGGAATCCGCTGGGCCATCGGTCAGGTGGAGGGAGAGGTCACTCAGGCCGAATATACGGACGCCGCCGGTGCCCTCTGCACGTGCGAGCGGGAGAGCTCGGCGGGCGATGAGCAGCCGCAGAGGGTGAGCGTCAGCTCGAGCTCCTCGCGCAGCAGCTCGAGCACGCGCCGGGCGCCGGCCTCGCCGCCGGCCGCGAGGCCCCAGAGAGCCGGGCGGCCGACCAGGACCGCGTCGGCACCGAGGGCGAGCGCGATCGCGACGTCGACGCCGCGGCGGATGCCGCCGTCGACCAGCACGGGGACGCGCCCTTCGACCGCGTCGACGACCTCCGGCAGGGCGTCGGCGGTGGCGACGCAGCGGTCGAGCTGGCGCCCGCCGTGGTTGGAGACGACAATGCCGGCGACCCCGTGCTCGACCGCGAGTGTCGCGTCCTCGGCGGTGAGCACGCCCTTGACCAGCACCGGCACACGGCACTCGGAGGCGAGGTCCGCCAGGTAGTCCCAACTCAGCGCCGGCTCCATCAGCTCGAAGGTCTCCTCAATCGTGATCGCCCGGTCCGAGCCCAGCGCCGCTTCGACGTTTGGCACGCCCAGCTCCGCCGGGATCGCGAACCCGGTCCTCTGGTCGCGCTCGCGGTTGCCGCCGCGCGGCGCGTCGACGGTGACGACGATCGCCTCGTAGCCGCAATCGCAGGCCTCCTCGACCAGCGCCCGCGTCACCGCCTCGTCCTGGAAGCAGTAGAGCTGGAACCAGCGCCGCCCGCCCGGGGCCGCCTCGGCGACCGGCCGAGGTCGCATCGTCGCCAGCGTCGAGAGGCACATCACCGTCCCCGCAGCAGCAGCCGCCCGGGCCATAGCCGCCTCCCCCTCCGGATCGACCAGCCCCTGGTAAGCGACCGGCGCGACCAGGATCGGCATCGAGACATCGCCCCCCAGTACCTCCGCCCCAGTCCCCCAAGCGCTCAACCCGGCCAGCATCCGAGGCCGCAACCGCCAATGCCCCCAGGCAGAGACGTTCTCCCGCAGCGTCAGCTCATCCCCGGCTCCGCCGAAGAAGTACCCGGCAACCCCAGCTTCGAGCTTCTCTTCAGCAAGGCGCTCGAAATCCGCGACGTTGACCAGATCCTCGATCACGCGCGCACCCTAGACGAGTATCCAGGGGGAGAGAGTCACTCGCTAGAGGCTTGAGTCCTAGTGGCTTGCATCAGTCAGACGTCGTCGCCCCTCGCAGCACCTCGTCCGCTTCTTCTGGACGGAGCATGCAGTTGACCGACTGGACAAACGCAACTTGCGGGCCCGTGACGTCGTGGGCGCTATCCAGAAGCAGCACCAAAAGCGAGCGATCAACCGCGGTCGAGCGCAGTGGCGTGTTGTCAGTTCGACCGGCGACGGCCGTGTCTTCGTCGTTATCTACGACTACCCGCATGGCGCCGATACCGGAGCTGTGCGCATTGTGAGTGTATGGCCGCTTTAAGAGATGACAAAGGGTTGCGCTATCCTCGACTGACTATGCACGCGCACTATGACCCTGAAGTCGATATTGCCCTGCTCTCCTTCGAGCGTGGTAGCGCGGTCAGCGAAGAGTACGACTGGGGCCTGATCGATCGCCACCCCGCCGATGGCCATCTAATGGGCTTCGAGATCTGGGAGGCAAGCAGGAATCTCCCCGCCGAGCTGGTGGAGGCACTGCCCGCCCCCGGACGGACTGACAGCGCTGCCTGAGCTTTGGCAAGTGGTCCACCGGCGGTGGACCACTTATCTCTCATTCGCTCGCGACCCTAGTCGAGGGGGAGGGGCACCCCGCCCCTCCCCTCGCAAGCCCTAGAAATGGACGATCGGGATGATCAGGATGGCGACGATGTTCGCCACCTTGATCATCGGGTTGATCGCCGGCCCGGCCGTGTCCTTGTAGGGGTCGCCGACGGTGTCGCCGGTGACGGAGGCGGCGTGCGCCTCGGAGCCCTTGCCGCCGTAGGCGCCGTCCTCGATCAGCTTCTTCGCGTTGTCCCAGGCGCCGCCGCCGGCGGTCATCGAGATCGCGGCGAAGAGGCCGACGACGATCACCCCGATCAAGAGGCCGCCGAGCGCGTCTACGCTGAGCAGGCCGACGACCACCGGCACCGCGATCGGGATCAGCGAGGGCAGGATCATCTCTTTCTGCGCCGCCAGGGTGACGATGCTGACCGTTTTGCCGTACTCGGGCTTTTCGGTCCCCTCCATGATCCCGGGGTGCTCGCGGAACTGCTCGCGCACCTGTTCGACGACCTGGCCGCCGGCGCGGCCGACCGCCTCGATCGCCAGCGCGGCGAAGAGGTAGACCATCATGCCGCCGACGATCAGCCCGATCAGCACCTCGGGCGAGGAGAGGTTGAAGAGGCCGTTGATGTCGAATCCGGCCGGCGCCTCGTCGCCGAGCTCACTCTTGAAGGCGGCGAACAGCACCAGCGCGGCAAGCGCGGCAGAGCCGATCGCGTAGCCCTTGGTGACCGCCTTGGTCGTGTTGCCGACCGCGTCGAGCGGGTCGGTGACGTTGCGCACGTCCTCGGGCAGGTCGGCCATCTCGGCGATGCCGCCGGCGTTGTCGGTGATCGGCCCGAAGGCGTCCATGGCGACGATCAGGCCGGTCAGCGAGAGCTGCGCCATCACCGCGACGCCGATCCCGTAGATGCCCGCCAGCTCGTTGGCGGCGAGGATCGCCAGGGCGATCACCAGCGCCGGCGCGGCGGTCGACTGGAAGCCCTGAGCCAGTCCCTGGATGATGTTGGTCGCGTGGCCCGTCTCCGAAGCCTTGGCGATCGTGCGCACCGGGCGACGGCGGGTCGACGTGTAGTAGTCCGTGATGACGAACAGCAGGGCCGTCACGGCGACGCCGATCACGGCGCAGAGCCAGAGGTCAGTGACGCTGACGATGTCCGCGCCGGCCGCGAAGCCGAACTGCAGCGCGTCGCGCATCAGCCACTCGGTGATCGGGTAGAAGGCGGCGATCGAGAGGATCCCGGAGACGATCAAGCCCTGGTACAGCGCTCCCTCGACCCGGTCCGTTTTGGTCCGCACCGCAAGGGCGCCGATGATCGAGGCGATGATCGCCACCCCACCGAGCACCAGCGGGAAGATCGCGACCTCGCGAAGGTAGTCGCCACCGGCGCCGGTGAAGGTCAGCACGCCGAGCAGCATCACCGCGACCGAGGTGACCGCGTAGGTCTCGAAGAGGTCGGCTGCCATGCCGGCGCAGTCGCCGACGTTGTCGCCGACGTTGTCGGCGATCACCGCCGGGTTGCGTGGGTCGTCCTCGGGGATTCCCGCCTCGACCTTGCCGACCAGGTCGGCGCCGACGTCGGCGGCCTTGGTGAAGATGCCGCCGCCGAGCCGGGCGAAGACGGAGATCAACGAGCCGCCGAAGCCGAGGCCGATCAGCGCGTCGACGGCCTCCTTGTCGGTGTGGTCGGTGAGGACGAGGACGCCGTAGTAGCCGGCGACGCCGAGCAGCGCGAGGCCGACGACGAGCAGGCCGGTGACCGAGCCGCCCTTGAAGGCGACGTCGAGCGCCGGCGGCACGCCGCCGCGCGCCGCCTCGGCGACGCGAGCGTTGGCGCGCACCGAGAGGTTCATGCCGATGAACCCGGTGGCACCGGAGAGGACCCCGCCGATCACGAAGCCGATCGCGGGCAGGACATCGCCCTGCACCGCCCAGAGCAGGATCGCAAGCGGCACCGCGACGAGGGCGATGATCGTGTACTGGCGGCGCAGGTAGGCGCTGGCGCCTTCCTGCACGGCACCCGAGATCTCCTGCATGCGCTCGTTGCCGGGCGACTTCGAGAGCAGGCGCTGGGTGATGATGAGTCCGTAGAGAACTGCCGCCCCGGCGCAGACGAGCGCGACGACGACTCCGTAATCGGTCAAAAATTCGGTCAAGTTCGGTTCCTCCGGTGGTTTGGCGGCGCGGGAGTCTATAAGGGGGCGCGGATAGCGCGTTTTCCGCCCTGCAAGGCGCTGCGTCGCGCCCTACGCGGCCTGTTTAGCCGCCGAGTAGGTGCGCTGCGTCTCACGCACCGCGTCGCGGTAGACGTCCTCGATCGAGACGCCGCCGTCGAAGGCCTCGCGGGCGCGCTGGGCGCCGTTGCGCTCCGGCAGGCGCGGCTCGATCCCGAGTCGCTCGCGCGCCGGCACCGTCCACTCGAGCAGGCCGTCGAGCGCCGCCCGCGCCTCGACCTCCTCGCCGCGCCGGAAGTCGATCAGCTTGCCGCTCATCCCGTGGCGGATCGCCCGCCAGAGGTTCTCCTCGATCTCGCGGTCGAGCAACGGTGCGCCCGCCCCGTCGTAGCCGTGCTCGTCGTACTCGAGCGCAGTCTGGGCGATGCAGGCGGCGATCAGCCCGGCCAGCGCGAAGGACTCCTCGCCGCGCGTCTGCGCGTCGCAGATCCGCACCTCGACCGTGCCGAACTCGTGATGGGGGCGGACGCTCCACCACAGCTGGGTCGACTCGACCGCGCTGCCGGTGCGCTGCAGCGTGTCGACGAAGCCGGCGTACGTCTCCCAATCGCGGAAGGGGCTGGGGACGCCGCAGCGGGGGAAGGTGCGGGTGAAGATCTCCGTGCGCACCGTGTGCAGGCCGGTGTCGCGGCGGTCGAGGAAGGGCGAGTTGGCCGAGACGGCGAGCAGCAGGGGCAGCAGCTCGCGCAGCCAGTCGCAGACGGCGATCGCCCGGTCGGCACCCTGGATCCCCATGTGGACGTGCAGGCTCCAGGTGTTGTTGCGCTGCGCGACCCAGCCCAGTTCGCGCCGCAGGCGGCTGTAGTGGGGCGTGTCGATGATCCGCTGGTCGAGGTAGTTCGCCCACGGGTGGGTGCCCATCGCGGCGAGGCCCAACCCCATCCCGCCGGCCAGCTCGAAGAGCCGGGCGCGGCGCTCGCGCTGGGCGTCCATCGCGGCAGCGAAGGTCTCCGAGCGCCCCGAGCGGATCTCGATCTCCGCGGCGATCAGCTCGCCGGCGGCCGACTCGGCCAGCACCTCGTCCTTCCGGCAAGCGGCGTAGAGGTCCTCGAAGCGCTGCTCCAGCTCCAGCGTCGCGGGGTCGACGATCGCGAACTCCTCCTCGAGGCCGATCGTGAAGTCGGTCGAGGACTCGAATCTCTCCCGAGCCAAGTCGAGGTCCAGGGGCAAGGGGCCGATGCCTTCCTAGATGACTGACCCCATGGCCGCGTGCGACTGGGGGCGCGCGTGGCCAAGCAGATCAAGGACGCAGGGTGCGGCCTTTGCTGGTTGCAAAGGCAAACCCGAGGACGCAGAGATGCGCAGTGCCACGCGCGTCATCCAGGCGTGCGAGGTCGTGGGGTCAGTCATCTAAGTCAGGTAGAAGTAGAGCGCGTAGAGGAGGTCGACAGCGGGGCTGGAGGTGTGCACCGTCACCTCCGGCGGTACCTGCAGCAGCTGCTCGGAGTAGTTGAAGATGATCTTCACCCCGGCCTCGACCAGGCGGTCGGCGACCGCCTGAGCGGCGGCGGCGGGGACCGCAAGCACGCCGACGACGATCTCCTGCTCGGCGACGATGTCGCCGAGCTCGGCGAAGTCGCGCACGGTGAGGCTGCCGACCTCTGTGCCGACCACCTCGGGGTCGATGTCGAACATCGCGACGACCTCGAAGCCGTGGTCGGCGAAGATGTCGGAGCCGGCGATCGCCTGGCCGAGGTTGCCGGCGCCGAAGAGGGCGATGTTGTGCTGGCCCGAGGTGCGGAGGATGTTGCGAATCTCGGCGACCAGCGACTCGACGTTGTAGCCGACGCCGCGCTTGCCGAACTTGCCGAAGCCGGAGAGGTCGCGGCGGATCTGGGTCGGGTTGATGTGGGTGTAGTCGGAGAGTTCCTGCGAGGAGATCGTCTCGTGGCCCATCTTGCGCGCCTGGGTCAGCACCTGCAGGTAGCGGGAGAGGCGCGCCGCGACACCGAGCGAGAGCCGCTCGCCGTCGCCAATCAGGCCCCCGGCCACATCGAGATCCTCGACAGCCTCCTCAATCATCGGCCACCACAGTATCGAGCCGCGCCCGCACGGCGGCCTGGTCGAGCACCAGCTCGGAGACGACCTCGCCGTTCAGCTCGACCACCGGGATGCGCTCGAGCATCCGCCGCAGCAGCGCCTCGTCGCTCTCGATGTCGACCTCGAGCAGCTCGAAGCTGTAGCCCTCGCCGTGCAGGGCGACGAGCTCTGCCAGCGCCACCTCGCAGAGATGGCAACCGGAGCGGGAATAGAGTACGAGCTGGGCGCTCACGCCGGCACCGGTGGCCGGCTGCTGGGAAAGGCGTCGTAGGAGAGGTACTCCGGGTAGGGCAGCGGGGTCGCGAAGCGCGCCGCCGAGGCGATCATCGCGGCGTTGTCGGTGCAGAGCGCGAGCGGGACCAGCTTCAACCGCAGACCGCGCTCCTCGCAGAGCGCCGCCACCGCCTCGCGCAGCGGCCCGTTGGCCGCGACGCCCCCGCCGAGCGCCACCGCCCGCCACTCGCCCCGTTTCAGCGCCCGCTTCAGTTTGGCCGTCAACTGACCCACCGCGGCTGCCTGGAAGCTCGCCGCAAGGTCGGCGCGGCGCTCTGCCACGCCGTCCGGACCGAGGTCGCGGCAGAGGTAGACCAGCGCCGTCTTCAGCCCGCTGAAGCTGAAGTCGAGGCCGGGGTCGCGCGCCATCGCGACCGGCAGCTCGAACGCCGCGGGGTCGCCCTGCTCGGCCAGCCGCTGCAGCGCCGGGCCGCCGGGGAAGCCGAGGCCGAGCAGGCGGGCGACCTTGTCGAAGGCCTCGCCCGCCGCGTCGTCGAGCGTCTGCCCCAGCACCTCGTGGCCGGCGTGGTCGCGCACGCCCGCCAGCAGCGTGTGGCCGCCGCTGGCGAGGAGGCAGAGGAAGGGCGGCTCGAGCGGCTCGGGGGCGAGGAAGTTGGCGGCGACGTGCCCCTGCAGGTGGTCGACCGGGACCAGCGGCAGCCGGCGCGGCGCGGCGATCGCCTTGGCGGTCGAGAGGCCGACCAAGAGCGCCCCGATCAGTCCCGGCCCGGCGGTGACCGCGACGGCATCGACGTCGTCGAGCGTGACGTCTGCCTTCGCCAGGGCCGACTCCACCACCGGCACGGTCAGCTCGAGGTGGTGGCGCGAGGCGACCTCGGGCACGATGCCGCCGAACTCGGCGTGCGCCTCGTCCTGCGAGGAGATCACGTTGGAGAGGATCTCGGCGCCGTCGACGACGGCGGCGCAGGTGTCGTCGCAGGAGGTCTCGATCGCGAGGATCATCCCTGCCGTCCCTCGAGCCGGCCGCTCAGTCCAGCCACATGATCAGGGCGTCCTCGCCGTTGTCCTGGTAGTAGCGAGGCCGCACACCGGCGGAGCGAAAGCCGAGCTTCTCGTACATCGCGATCGCGTCGCGGTTGGAGACCCGCACCTCGAGCGTGAACGGCAGCTCGTCCCCCGCCTCGGCGAGCAGCCGCGAGATCAGCCGCGTGGCGATCCCGCGGCGGCGACGCTCCGGCGCCACGGCGACGTTCATCACATGCCAGACGCGGTCGTAGCGCGAGCAGACCAGGTAGCCGAGCAGCTCGTCCCCCTCGGTCGCGGCGAGGCAGACGCCCGACGGCTTGGAGAGCTCGAGCACGAACATCGCCAGCGACCAGGGCGCGGGGAAGGAGCGCCGCTCGATCGAAACCACCGCGGGCAGGTCGCTGTAGGCGAGCCGCCGCACGGGACGCTCGCCGGCCGCCTCACTCGGCTGCTTGGACAGAGTCTCGCTCACGCCACCGTTGTGCATCGGGGGGCCTCAGGTAGATCGGGGAGACGGGCCCGGATTCGTCCTCGTCCGGCATCGCCGCCGCGAGTGCGCAGATGTGCCGCGCGGCTACGCGGTGCACGGGGTCGGCGTCGTCCGGGATCTCGACCGCCCGACTCGTCAGTTGCTCGCGAAATCGTACCGCGCCGGACCCGCCGCACAGCAGCGGTTTCCCCTCGCGCGAGATGCGCTGCGCCAGCTGCTCGGGCGAGCTGAGCAGCGGTTTCTGGAGCAGCTCGCCTGCCGTCGAGTAGAGCGCCGCGGCGACCTCGCCACGGCGTGCGTCGAGCACCGCCAGGCGCTCGCGCTCGCCTGCGGCCTCGCCGAGCCCGCGCGCCAGCGCGTCGAGCGTGCCGACTCCGCGCAACGGCAGGCCGCGGCTCAGCCCGAGCGCCTTCGCCGTGGCGATGCCGACGCGCAGGCCGGTGAAGGAGCCGGGCCCGATCCCGACCGCGATCCGCCTCACCTCCGCCCACCCGCCGGCGGCCTCCGCCGCCTGCTCGACCTCCGCTACCAGCGCGGTGGTGTGCTGCGGCCCACCCTTCTCGGAGAGACCGACCTGACGCTCGTAGAGCGTCTCGCCGTCGCGTACCGCGGCGACCGCGGTATCGGCGGTCGCGGTGTCGAAGCCGACCGTTACCAGTGTCCGCTACCTCGGCACGACGAAGGAGAAAGCGCCCACCTGCTTGCCCTGGACGAACCAGGTCACCCGGTGCTCGCCGGGGATGTTCGAGGTGATTTCGTTGACGTAGAGCGTGCCTTTTTTCGCTTCCTGCCTGTCGGCACAGAGGTTTTTCCTGGTCGGGAACTTGACGCACACCGTGTAGAAGACGTCGGCCCGGTTGCTGCGGAAGAAGGCACCCTTGTCGCGTTTCTTCTGACATAGATGTGACGGTTTGGCGTTTTTGGAGAGGCCGCAGGCGACGTAGTGCCGGTAGGCGGCGCCCTGTGCCGAGGCAGGCACGGCGGCTGCGAACAGCGCGACCGCAAGGCCGATCGCCATCAGCGTCTTCAGTCCCTTCATCGAGCGCGTTCCCTTCCTTCGATTGCCTGCCCGGCCGATGCTACACGTCGGCACCCCTCCCAAAACACGCCTAAGCGGGGGGCGATGCGCTGCCCAACTCGATCCGGCGGCGGTCGCCGTCCAGGTGGGCGATGCGCACCTCGGTGACGCGGCGGTCGGCGAGCCGGGGCTCCGCCACGGCCGGCCACTCGACGAAGGCGACCGTGGCCGGATCGAGGTAGTCCTCGAGCAGCGCCGGGTCCTCTGCGTCGAGGCCGGCGAGCCGGTAGAGGTCGAGGTGCGAGACCGGTACCCGGCCCTCGTAGCGTTGGCCGATGGTGAAGGTCGGCGAGGTGACCGGGCCCTCCACCCCGAGCGCTCGACAGGCGCCGCGGATCAGCGTCGTCTTGCCCGCGCCCAGCTCGCCGCTGACGACGACGACGTCGCCGGGATCGAGGCCAGCGGCGAGCTTCGCGCCGAGCGCTTCGGTCTCGGCGGCGGAGGCGGTCTCCGTGACGCTCACGCTCAACCGAAGAAGTCGAGCTGGTCTTCGGCCGGCTGCGGCGGACCGGGCGCGGCCGCTTCCTCGATCTCCTCCTCCTCGGGCGGCGCGCCGGGGGGCGGGCCCGCGAGCAGCTGCGGCAGCAGGTCGAAGTCGCGCCGCAGCGTCTCCTTCACCGCGGGCGTGCGCAGCGCCGCCGCCGGGTGGAAGAGCGGCAGCAGGAACACGGTGCGGCCGCCCGGCTCGTGCACCTGCGGCGTGCCGCGCACGCGGGTGATCCCGGTCGGGTTGCCGCTGAGCAGCTTGGTGGCGAAGTTGCCCAGCGTGCAGACGACGCGCGGCTCGATCAGGCGCACCTGCTCGAACAGGTAGGGGCGGCAGGCCTCGATCTCGAGCGGCTGCGGGTCGCGGTTGCCCGGCGGGCGGCTCTTCAGCACGTTGGCGATGAAGACCTCCTCGCGCGAGAGTCCGATTTCCTCCAGCATCTGGTTGAGCAGTTGCCCGGCGCGGCCGACGAAGGGCAGGCCCTGGCGGTCCTCTTCGGCCCCCGGCGCCTCGCCGACGAACATCACCTCGGCGTCGGCGTCGCCCGCCCCGAACACCGCCTTGGCCCGGGTCTCGTGCAGGGGGCACTTCGTGCACGCCTGCACTTCCTTGTAGAGGTCGACCAGCTTGGCGCGCCGCTCCTCTGCCGTCATCGCGCCAATGCTAATCGCGCATCCGACATTCACCCCACCAGAGTGTGGTCAAAGTCGGATACGCCTCAGGGCAGCGGCTCCCAGTCCCAGGCCTTCTTCGAGGCGAGGCTCTCCTGCTCGAGGTAGCGGCGGAACTCGGCCAGCTCGGCGGGTTCGACGCTGTAGACGTGGTCGGGTTCGGGGAAGTGACGCGAGCGCACCTCGGCGTCGTAGCGGCGCACCGCCTCGACCATCGTCCCGTGCACGTCGGCGTAGCGCTTGACGAATTTCGCCATCCGCCCAGTGGTGATCCCGAGCAGGTCGTGGAAGACGAGCACCTGGCCCGAGGTCGCCGGGCCGGCGCCGATGCCGATCGTCGGCACTTCGAGCTTATCGACGATCGCTTCCGTGATCGCCGCCGGCACCGCCTCGAAGACGATCGCGAAGCAGCCGACCGACTGCAGGGCGAGGGCGTCCTCGCAGAGCTTGATCGCGCCCTGCGCGGTCTTGCCCTGCGCCTTGTAGCCGCCGAGCGCGGTGGCGGTCTGCGGGGTCAGGCCGACGTGGCCCATCACCGGGATGCCGGCGCGGACGATTGCGCGCGCTCGCTCGACCGAGATCCCCCCCGCCTCGAGCTTGACCGTCTGACAGCCGGTCTCCTTGACCAGCCGCTGGGCGTTCTGCACGGCCAGCTCGTTGCTCGCCTCGTAACTGCCCATCGGCATGTCGCCGACCATCAGCGGCGTCTTCAGGCCGCGCCGAACGGCCTTGCCGAGCATGATCATCTCGTCCATCGAGACCGGCTCGGTGCCCGGGTAGCCGAGCACGACCATCGCCGCCGAGTCGCCGACGAGGACGACGTCGACGCCGGCCTCCTCGGCCACCGTCGCCGAGGGGTAGTCGTAGGCGGTGACCATCACGATCGGCTCGCCGACGGCCTTCATCTCCGCGAGCCGCGGCAGCGTCATCGGGGCGCGGTCGGCCGGCGGCGGGGCGGTGTGCGAGCGGCCGCCGGAGCTCATCGGAGGACCTCATCGCCGGTGAGGGGCGCTTCGGTGAGCAGCACCTCCGGCCGGCTGTCGACCGCGACCGGCTGGTTGTCGTCGTCGACGTGGACGACGACCGGCGAGTACGTCTCGAGGTCGCGCTCGTCGTAGGCGCCGAAGGAAGCGACGATGATCTTGTGGCCGGGGCGGGTCAGGTGGGCGGCGGCGCCGTTGACCTGCGTCGTGCCCGAGCCGGGCTCGCCGTCGATCACGTAGGTGACGAAGCGGGCGCCGTTGTCGATGTCCCAAACGTGGACCTGCTCGTTGGTGATCAGGTCGGCCTGGGCCATCAACTCCGTGTCGACCGTGATGCTGCCGATGTAGTCGACGTCGCAGTCGGTCACCGTCGCGCGATGGATCTTGGACTTGAGCATCTGCCTCTGCATCAGGATCGGGCCTCCTCGCCGTTACCGGGTTTGAAGTCATCCTCCGGCGAGGCCGAGGGCCACACCGTCACGTTGTCGATCAGGCGCGCGCCGCCGACCCTGGCGGCGACCGCGATCAGCACCGGTCGATCGTTCAGCCCGACCGCCTGCTGCAAGCTCTCGGCGTCGCGCGCCTCGAAGTACTCCGGCTCGATGCCGGCGGCGGCGAGCTCGCGGCGGCCGGCGTCGAGGGCATCGGCGAGCGATCCGGCGCGCGCAACCTGCTCGGCAGCGCGCAGCGCGCGCGAGAGCGCCGTCGCTCGCCGTCGCTCCTCCGGGTCGAGGTAGGCGTTGCGCGAGCTCATCGCCAGGCCGTCGGCCTCGCGCACGGTCGGCAGCGCCTCGATCCGCACCGGGAAGTCGAGGTCGCGGACCATGCGGCGGATGGCCGCCACCTGCTGGGCGTCCTTCTGGCCGAACCAGGCGACGTCGGGCTGGACCGCGTTGAAGAGCTTGGCGACGACGGTGGTGACGCCGCGGAAGTGCCCGGGGCCGCGCCGGGCCGGATCGCCGCAGAGAACCTCGGTCAGACCGGTCACCTCGACTGCGGTCGAGAAGCCCTCGGGGTAGACCTCGGCGACGGCCGGCGCGTAGACCAGGTCGACGCCCGCCGCTGCGGCCAGCTCCACGTCGCGCTCCTCGTCGCGGGGATAGTGGTCGAGATCCTCGCCCGGGCCGAACTGGGGCGGGTTGACGAAGAGGCTCATCACGACCAGGTCGCACTCGGCGCGGGCCGCGCGCAGCAGCGAGAGGTGGCCCTCGTGCAAGCAGCCCATCGTCGGCACCAGGCCGATCGTGCGCGCCTCGCGGCGCGGGCCGGCGAGCGCGTCGCGCAACGCCTCCTTGTCGCGGAGCACGGCCACGCGGGGCTCAGAGCGTGCGGGGATGGTCGTCGCTGAGTTCATCGGGTCCATGCCCTTGGGGGTCACGGCCTCGGCGCAATTATAGGCAGCAGGTGCTCTAAGCGCGGAAATCGATCTCGCGGATCACCCGGGCGGGCGCCCCCGCCGCAATCGAGCCTGCCGGCAGGTCACTGGTGACGACCGAGTTGGCGCCGATTACGCAGCGCTCTCCGATCGTCACCCCGCTGGTCACGGCGCAGTTGACGCCGAGCCAGCAGTTGGCCCCGATCCTCACCGGGCCCTTGCTCGTGAAGCCCTGCCAGGTGATCGGCACCTCGGGGTCGTCGAAGCGATGCTCGGCGTCGCCGACGAAGCAGCCGTTGGCGAGCATCGTGTGCGCGCCGATCTCGATCCGCTCGTGGGCGGCGAGCATCGTGTTGCGGTTGAGGAAGCAGCCCTGGCCGATCTCGATCGTCGCCTCGGGGGCGAGGGTGAGCCAGCAGCCGGGCTCGAGCAGCGTCCCCTCGCCGATCCGCAAGCGCCCCTCGTCGAGCGCCTCGAGCAGCTCGCCCTCGACCGGCATACGGACGTAGAAGCCGCCGCGGGCGGCGTGGCGGGCCAGCCGCAGGCGCCGCGATAGGCGCCGGTTGCGCTCGTACCAGCGCCGCTTCGCCCACCACGCTCGCCAACCCGTCGTACCGGCCACGACGACTAGCTTTCCAGAGCCCTCGGCAGTAGGGTCGCCTCGCCCATGGCAGCCGACAGCGACAGCCTTCGCGGCGGCATCGATCTCGGCGGCACCAAGATCCAGGCCGTCGTCGTCGATGCAGAGGGCGAGCCGCGCGGCGACGCTCGCCGGCCGACGCCGACCGAGGGCGGCCCGGCGGACGTGGCGCGGGAGATGGAGGGCGCGCTGCGCGAAGCGGCCGGCGCGGCGGGGGTCGACCCGGAGGCGCTTGCCGGGGTCGGCGTCGGCTCGCCCGGCGACGCCGACGGCGCGACGGGGGTCGTCTCGGGCGCCCGCAACCTGCCCGGCTGGGAGGGAAGCTTCCCGCTCGGCGAGACGCTGGCGCAGGCGCTCGGCACCGAGGTGCGGATCGGCAACGACGTCCAGGTAGCGGTCGAAGGCGAGTACGCGCTCGGCGCCGGCCGCAAGCACAGCTCGCTGCTCGGAGTCTGGTGGGGAACCGGCGTCGGCGGCGGCATCGTCCTCGACGGGGTGCCCTGGCTAGGCCGCGGCGCGGCGGGCGAGATCGGCCACGTCGTGGTCGAGCGCAACGGCGCCAAGTGCCCCTGCGGTCGCAGGGGCTGCATGGAGGCCTACGCCGGTCGGGCCGCGATGGAAGCCGAGGCGCATCACAGGCACGAGAAGGGCCACGAGACGGACCTCTTCAAGCTGATGCGCAAGCACGACAAACCGCGCCTCACCAGCGGCATCTGGGAGCGCGCCCTCGACCACGGAGACAAGCTCGCCGAGAAGCTGATCGACCGCGCGATCGGTGCGCTGGGCACCGGCGTCGCCTCCGCCTGCAACGTGCTCGACGTCGAGGCGGTCGTGATCGGCGGCGGCCTCGGCGAGCGCTTCGGCGAGCGCTTCATGGAGCAGCTGACCGCGGAGATGCACGAGCACCTCTTCGTCAGCGACGACCCTCCCGAGATGCAGGTCGCCGAGCTGGGCGACCTCGGCGGCGCGATCGGCGCCAGTCTGCTGGTCGGCTAAGCGGCGACGGGCTCGCGGCGCTTGCGTGGCGCACGCTTCGACTTCGCCGGCTTGGCCGGCACGACCAGCTCGGCGAGGAAGCGGCCGGTGTGGGAGTGCTCGGCCGCGGCGACCTCCTCCGGCGTGCCCGATGCGATCAGCTCGCCGCCCTCTTCGCCGCCTTCGGGACCCAGGTCGATCAGCCGGTCGGCGGTCTTGATCACGTCGAGGTTGTGCTCGATCACGACCACGGTGTTGCCGGCGTCGACGAGGCGGCCGAGCACGTCGAGCAGGCGCTGCACGTCGGCGAAGTGCAGCCCGGTGGTCGGCTCGTCGAGGATGTAGAGGGTGTCGCCGGTGGCGACCTTGGAGAGCTCGGTGGCCAGCTTGACCCGCTGCGCCTCGCCGCCGGAGAGCGTCGTCGCCGGCTGGCCGAGGCGGATGTAGTCGAGGCCGACGTCGTGCAGGGTGCGCAGCCGGCGGGCGATCTTCGGCACGTTCTCGAAGAAGACGACCGCCTCCTCGACCGACATCTCGAGCACGTCGGCGATGCTCTTGCCCTTGAAGCGGACCTCGAGCGTCTCGCGGTTGTAGCGCTTGCCGTGGCATTGCTCGCAGGGGACGTAGACGTCGGGCAGGAAGTGCATCTCGATCTTGATCTGCCCGTCGCCGGTGCAGACCTCGCAGCGCCCGCCCTTGACGTTGAAGCTGAAGCGGCCCGGCTTGTAGCCGCGCGCCCGCGCCTCCTGCGTGCGGGCGAAGAGCTGGCGGATGTGGTCGAAGATCTTCGTGTAGGTGGCCGGGTTGGAGCGCGGCGTGCGGCCGATCGGCGACTGGTCGATGTTGATGATCTTGTCGATCTG